>CAYXKD010000008.1:0-60389 GCA_964464625.1 uncultured Syntrophomonadaceae bacterium | reverse complement strand
AATGAATGATGGTCCATCTAAACTTTTTTCTCTTTTTTTCAGCGATAAAATCTGTTTGCAGATAAAAGTCGCCGATAATATGCGCCAGTAAAAGAAGCAGAAAATACTGTTTAAACATCTTCTCTCCTTATTTCACCCAAAACTTGCTCTACGTGATCCATCGCCTCTTTGTAGGTATAGTAGCGGCTGAGGGCAAGGATTTTTTGCACCGATGATTGCTTTATGCTCAGCCTGCCGGCTACAGCAGACTGGCTGTCCCGGTGCTTAAGCAGATCCCAGACCGCCTCTTTTTGCCGTTCAGTCCATGACCTTTTTACCGCGGTCATCAATAAGAAGATCGTATTGAGCAGCGCGGCCGCCGCCTGCTCCCCGCCATCTGTCTCCAGGCGGATATCCGCATCCCCCGTGCTCTTCTTCTTTTCCCTTTGTTTTAAATACTCCACCGCCTCCCTGGCCTTGTGGTAAGCCGGCCCATCGGCGCCGATAGCCTGCCGGGGATCGATGGCGGTGGTAACCTCGCCTATGCCGATACCGAACCTCACCTCTGCGGGATGGACTCTGCGCTCCAGCTCCGTGATAATACCCATTATATTTTTGCCGCTGCTTAAGAGCCCCTGAAATTCATCACCCAGGGTGATGATGAAGTTTGAGGCGATATCTTCAGCATATTTATTATTAACTTTAAGAAGGGCCGTTTTCAGCCTCTCTTGAAAGGCCCCCCTTTTTTCAATTCCCCGGGAGCCTTTAATATCACCAATAAGAGCGATATAGGGGCTAAATTTATCGGAAAGAAGCATCAGTTTCCTCTCCCCCCAACGACCTCAAGAACAGTATATAGCCCCAGGAACGAATAATCAACGTTTATTCGCTGCTGGGGCTATAATAATCGCTGCTAATGTTGCCCTAATCTGTAAAAAGGAGTTTCTCAATGTTGAGCTGTATATTGCTCTTTTAACTGTCCTACGGATACAAATGCATAATAGCAGCACTCACAAACTCTGCAACACCGGGCATCTTTTCATTTAACTCCTCTTTAAAATCTAAATATGCCTGCGCAACGTCACGAAGCGTATAATCGTCGCACACAATCCACATTCCCAAAAGTTCCACAAATGAACCGACCGCCTCCGCTGCCTCCAAACTGTCTGAGCCGTACTGCATGGCTTCCGTGAAGCTTTGGATGACCTTTATATAAAGGGCGATGACCCTTTCAAAATCTATGTGAATGATCTTCGCGACATTTTCCACAAAAGGTAAGTCATCGGGAATAATACCGTTTTTGATAAGCGGGCGAACAAAACCACTTTCTAGAATTGTCCCTATCTCTTGCGCATACTTTTCTCTGACCGCTTCAATCCTGTTTTTGTCAAAATCACGAAGCATGGAAAGTTCAAATTCATCATTTAAGATTCTTTCAACCGACAGCATCAGTTTTTCCAAATCAGCCTGTTTCTCCAAAAGAAGTTGCTTATGTTGTCGTAGCAACTCTTTTTCAGTTTCCTTTGGACTTTCCAACAACATGCGGATATCCCCAAGGGAGAGACCAAGCTCTTTATAAAATAAAATGCTCCACAAACGGCGCAAGCTTGCATCATCGTACTGGCGATAGCCCGATTCCTTTACTCTACTTGGCGGCAGCAACCCGATTTCGTCATAATACTGCAAGGTGCGCCGACTTACACCCGAAAGTTTTCTTACCTCATTTACGCTTTTCACTTTGTCACCCTTTCAACTGAGTGAAACAGTTTTCCTCAATTATTCTTCGAATAGCTATTGACTCGAACGTTACGTTACAGTTTATGCTCTGATCATAGTTAAAGCACCGCACTTTGTAAAGCTGTAAACGTGATGCGGCATAAGGATGAATTTTACATGATTAAAACGGTTAAAAACACCGAACAGATCGGAAAATTACTTTTTGAATTTTCCATGCCCGCAATATTGGGAATGCTTGTTAATCTGCTGTATAACACCGTTGACCGCATCTATATCGGGCGAGGAGTCGATCCGCTGGGAATAGCCGGAATATCTATTGCTATGCCTCTCATGATGGTTGGCACCGCGCTGGCATTGTTGATTGGAGCAGGTTCCAACTCGATTTTTTCAATACGCTTGGGTGAAGGGCATAAAGACGAAGCGGAAAAAATCATGGGCCATGCGTTCATTCTACTTTTACTAACATCCGCGCTTTTTGTCATTGTAGCACAAGTTTTCTTGAACCCAATCACGATACACATTTTGGGGGCAAGCGAGGCAATTATGCCCTACGCCAAATGTTACTTGCGCATTATCCTCTGCGGCGCGGTTTTTAATACAATGGGAACAGGACTAAATTTCTTTATCCGTTCCGACGGGCATCCCCGCACATCCATGTATACACAAATGATCGGGGCTTTTATCAATATTATTTTAGACCCTATTTTTATTTTTGTATTTAAATGGGGGATTGCCGGGGCAGCGTGGGCAACCATTATTGCGCAATTCGTTTCGTTTGCGTGGGTAATGCTTTATTTCAATTCAAAATCCACACAGCTGCGCTTCCGAATAAAACAAATGAAACCAGAAATAAAACTTTCCTTTGCGATATGTTCCCTTGGGCTTGCGCCATTTTCAAGACAAATCGCTATGAGCTTTGTTTTAGGCATTATGAACCGCTCGCTATATTTTTACGGAGGGGATATTGCAGTCACTGCAATGGGTATCGTATACAGCATCCTATCCTTTTTTCTTATGCCATTACAGGGTCTGACACAAGGTTCGCAGCCCATTATCGGATATAATTACGGTGCGAAATCATATGACAGGGTACGAAAAACGTATTTATGGACAATACTTTGTGGATTCATTTTTACGGTTATCGCACTTACTTTTTTGCAATTGTTCCCCCAATTTTTATTTGGCATATTTACTATTGAAAAGGGAGAACTTTTGGAAACCGGGACAAAGTGCATGAGGATCAGCACGCTTTTATTGCCGATTGTCAGTTTCCAGATGATTAGCGCCAATTATTTTCAGTCAGTCGGTAAGCCTATGCAGAGCATTCTAATGGGACTTTCACGGCAGGTATTCGGTTATATCCCTTTACTGTTGCTACTTCCGAGAGTATGGGGATTAAACGGTGTTTTTTATGCCATGCCTGTGTCCGATTTGCTGTCCGCAATTCTCGCGTTCGTTTTAATCATGCGTGAGAAAAAACGGCTCGAAAAACTAATTCAAATAGAAAACATGCAAACTGTGTAGTGAAAAGGAATGATGTTAAATGAGGATACCTGGTGGCAGAAGCAGAACTATGTAATACAGCGGTGGACACTCTTGTCCCTGGCTATGTGCCTGGCTCTATCTACCCGCACTCGGGACTTGCACCCGTTAAACCCACCCATGCCGGGCACACATAAAGATAGGGGCGGCCCCACAGTAAAGGACCGCCCCTGCAGTTGTGGTTGTTTCACAACGCCTATTTTTCCCCGGCGGCAACCTGCCTGCCGGCGGAGGTGATATCTTCCAGCGCCAGCTGTTCCTCGGTGCTTAAGATATGTTCCAGGTTCAAAATGATAATAAGCCGCTGCTCGATCTTGCCCACGCCCACGATGAGCTCGCTATTGTTCCCCGAAATGCCTGAAAGGGAAGCCTGGAGCTGCGAGCTGGAAAGCCGCAGCACCTCGCTCACCTCGTCAACAATGAGCCCCACCTGGCTGGAGGCCACTTCAACAATAATGATCCGGCTGCGTTCACTGTAATCAATTTCAGGCAGGTTAAAGCGCTTGCGAAGATCAATTACCGGAATGACCTCTCCCCGCAGGTTGATCACCCCTTCGATAAATTTCAGCGACTGGGGAAGAGGAGTTACTTTGACCATCTTCAGCACTTCCCTGACATCATTGATGTTACAGGCAAATTCTTCGTTGTTGAGCATAAACGCAACCAGTTGAATCTCTTTTTCAATTAAGGTTTCCATTTTGATCCTCCTTTCAAAAATTGTTTGCAGGTGTGCTTATTGATATTTGAATTTGCCCAGCCCTTCAAACATCCTCTCCGCAGCGGCACGCAGCTCTTCAGCCGAAGCAGCAACCTCCTCCATGGTCGAGGATTGTTCCTCAGCCGAAGCGGCCAGCTCCTCGCTGCCTGCGCTGAGCTCTTCGGCGGCGGAGGCGCCCTCTTCGACCTTCTCTCCAATCTCTTTTACTCCCTCAATAATCCCTCTAAAACTGGCGCCTGCTTCCACTACAACATCGGCCCCCTCCTGAACCTCTTTTACACCCAGGTTCATGTTTTCCAGGGCTTGCTTGCTCTCCTGCTGGGTATCTCGAATAAGCTCGCCAATTTCTGCTGCAGCTTTAGCCGACTGCTCGGCAAGCTTGCGCACCTCTTCGGCAACAACAGCAAATCCGCGGCCCTGCTCGCCTGCCCGGGCCGCTTCAATGGCTGCGTTGAGCGCCAGAAGGTTGGTCTGATCAGCAATGTCGGTAATCACAATAAGGATCTGACCAATATCATGAGAGCGCTCATCAACCCGGCCGATGACCTCCTGAAGATCCTGAACACGCTTGCTAATGATACCCATATGTTCAATGGATTTTTCAATGATCACCCGCCCCTCATCGGCACGCTTTAAGATATCCTGGTTTGTCTCTGCCGCCGCCTGCGTGCTGCCGCTAAGCTGTTGCACATTGCTGGCAAACTCATTGATCGTTGCCGAAACCTCCTGCAGGGAGGAGCTGATCTCCTCCGACGCCGTGGAGACAGCTTCACTGCCGCTGTTCACTCCAGTAGCCAGCTCCACAATCTGGCTGATCAGAGCGCGCAGCTCTCCGCCCATCCGGTTAAAAGCATCACCCAGCTGACCGATCTCATCGTTGCGTTTAACATCTGTCGTTACGGTAAGGTCGCCGCCGGCAATTTTAGCCGCCACGCCGGCTACCTGCTGCATGGGCGCGGCAATGCCGCTGGCCTGCCAGATGGCAACTGCAGCTATGAGCGCCGCCATGACCAGAGCGAGAACTATAATGATATTGCGCAGCCTGTATATATCTGCAAAAACCTCGGCCTCATTCACCTCAACAACAAAACCAACGGGCCTGTCACCAAGACTCGTTACATGCAAGGCCCCCAGTACTGACTGCCCCATGTAGTCTTTATATTTTGCCCGGGTGCTGAAGTCAAAATCGCCCGCAATAACCGGTGCAGAAAGTAACTCACGCGCTTCTGTGACGATCGTTTCTTTTAAAACAGCGTCGGCTGTATAACCGCCCAAACAAGTATTCGTATGAAGCAGGCCCTGGTCATCAATAAGGTAGGCGTCAGCGCTGTCCCACCCCGTTTCTACCAAGCCTTCATGGACAACCCGGTCAATGATCTTGTCATCGAAAATTATATTCAAGACTCCGACAATACCGCCCGATTTGCCCCCACTATGGACAGGAAGTGAAAAAACCAGCGAGTTTTCATAGATGAGATCAGAATAAAAAAGTGAGCACCAGAAGCGGTTCCCTTTCTGGGCAGCCTGGACATAGTCCCTATGCTCCAGGCTGCTCCCTTCCAACTCTTTTCCGGAGTCATAAGCGGCAATTCCCGCTGAGTCGGTCAATATCACCCTGGCAAAGCCAAACTCATCGATCGCATTGGTAATAAAATCATCCAGAATCGCCATCCTTTCTCTCCAGGCAGAGGCATTCTGGTCCCCGCCCGCTTCTTCCAGGATATTCATGGTTTGATAAACATCCCGGCTTGTAGCCATCATGCTGGCCTGATTCTCCACTCCCTCAAAATAATCAGTCAGTTGCGAATTGGCCAGATCCGCAAATAAACCAAGACTATGAAAAGCCTGCTCCTCGGCACTGTTGCTAAAGCTGATATAGCTATAAACGCTAACTACTAGAATGGGGATCACCCCCACCACCAAGAACAGAACAGTTAAGAGGGTTCTCAAACTACCTTTTTTCTCCATATCGCAACCTCCTTGTATAAATGTGCAACCAGATTCCCCTAATTCCAAACTCAGCAGACAGGGATTACCTGTGAAGCAACCCTTCTTATCTAAGACACTGTTGTCACACTCCTCGAACAGCTGTTTGCTGTTTTAAAGAAAAATAAACACCAACACTGTCCATCAACAGCAAAACCAATGTGTTGATGGGGAATGGGAAAACTCATTTTTTACTGTGTCATTACCGGAATTGCGGGGCAGATGTTTCAACAGGTTTAAGGCTCTTCGTAAATCTCATTTTATGACAGCATAATCCCGGTTATCCTGAGAAGTCACCAATTATTCCACTGGCTGGCCTCTAGTCGCATCTTAGGAGCACAATTAAGGTTTTCATTTCGCCCCTTTCAAAAATTGTTTGCAGCCACCCGTCACGACAATGACGGGGAGACTAGAGTTGCCGGCATCTTCCGGTATACCGCCGGAATTTTTCTTTCCAGGCCGAACTGCCGCGGCTGGTTGATCATCTCGGTACAGCCTGTCACCAGATAGCCACCTGCTGGCAGCAAGCCGGAAAAACTACTTATCAGTTTCTCCTGAACTTCTGTCTTAAAATATATAAAGACATTCCGGCAAAGAATGAGCTGCAGCGGCCCAACATGTTTGCTAAATTCTTTCAACAGGTTCAATTGCCGGAAGTTTACTATCTGTTTGTAGCGATCCCTAAAGTAGTAACTGCCGTCTATATACTCAAAGTATTTTTTTTTCAGTCCGGGCGCCATTTTCTCCAGCTGACGAGGCTGATAGCATCCCTTGCCGGCCTTTTCCAGAACGCCCGAATCAATATCGGTGGCCAGAATTTTGCTGTACTGCCCGGCGCCTTGTTCATGCAGTACCATGCTCAATGTATAGGGCTCTTCACCGGTAGAACAACCTGCGCTCCATATATTGATCCTGTCATGCTCTCTGAGCAGATCTTTAATTACTTTATCAGCCAGGTAAGCATAAATGTGCTCATCCCTGAAAAAACCGGAGGTGTTGATGGTAAGATACTTCAAAAAGTCATCCTTTGCCGCTTCATTACAGATCAGCTCTTCACAAAAAGATTTAAAATCAATTTGTTTACGCTGCAGCAACTGCCGGATCCTGCGTTCCATTTGGCGCTCTTTATAGCTTTCCAAATCAAGTCCGGTAATTAGATGAACTCTTTGAATAAATTCCTGGTAGGTCAATTCATTCGCCCCCGCTATTTTGCATCAAAGCTTGTACGTTTAAGACAATCCGCCCGGTAATCCGGGAAAGGGAAACCACTTCATCAAAAAAACCGCTGTCAATGATCGATTTTGGCATGCTCGATATAACCGAGCTTTGCGGATCCTGAACGATAACAATGGAGCCGGGTTTCTGCTTTTTTAAGATCTCCACTCCCGCAGTCCCATCCTTTCCCATGCCGCTTAGAATTACAGCGACTACCCTGTGTATGGAAAAGGCAAGAGATTCCAGCATCACATCGATGGCCGGACGTACATAATGCACTTTTGGAGCGGAACTCAAAGTCACAGCTCTTTTTCTTACAACAAGGTGATAGTCGCCCGGGGCAATGAGGACTATTCCTTCAAGCAACGGATCTTTTTCGGCAGCTTCTTTCACCTGCAATAGTGATGTCTGATCAAGACGATCGGCATATGAGGCTGTAAACCCGGCCGGCATATGCAGCGAAACCATTATCGCTGCCGGCAGGTCAGCGGGCAAATGTGATATGATCTTTTCCACAATTTTGGGGCTACCGGTGGAACCTCCTATGGCTACGATCACATCGGCTTTTTTCCGCTGAATCACCCCTGCATGATTCAACTGGCACTCCTTACAGACCCGGGCCGGCTGGAATGGTAACATGTTTTTTTTCTCCCTTGCTAACTGTTGATATTTCCACTTTTCCACTACAGGCATGAAGCCTCATGGTCCGGCCGTAATTACCGCCGCTATTGTCGGAACGTATGGTTATGCCCAGCTCATCAAGTTTGGTACGCACACCAACGAGGTTCTTTTCACCAATGCCTGTCCCGTCAAGTTTAAAATTAAAGAGGCTGCTGCCTCCGGCAATATGCGCAATAAGGTTTTTCTGGCTGGCCCCCAGCCTGAGCATAACTTTAATTAGTTCAGGGATGGCTGTATCTGCAAACTTGGCCGGATTAAAATGATTGCTACTGGGCTTGGTGTACCTGATGCTGCTATTCAGCAGAATATGTGCCAGACCGGCCACTTTATTTTTGGGATCATAAAGGGCCACTCCCACGCATGAACCCAGCCCGATGGTTACCAGGACCCCCTCTCCCTGCAAAGCTGCCAGATCGGCTATGCGTACATAGACAGTTTTCATCAATAAACTCCCATCTGCCGGTATATTTTTTCCAAGGACCCTGTTTCAGGCAGCAGCAGAAGATTTCCTTCTATATCTTCGTTATGTACGCGCATGGTGGTCTTGATTAGAATAAAACTGTCTTCCAGCATCATCTTGTCAGCAATCACCGATCCCAGAAGAGCACCGGCCATGTCAAGACCCAAACTGGGCGGAGTTACCTTTAATACGAATCCGGTCATTGTGGAGAGCGCTCCCAAATATGAACTAACAAGGATGTTGCCCAGCTCCATAAGCAAAGAACGGCCTATTTCACCAAAAGGTTCATATCCCCGGGGAAGCAGCTTATCAAAAAGTAAGGAAATAGACTGTCCCGTTAAGGCCAGAACCACTGTTAATGAGATCTCATCGCTATCCGCTTCAAGCAAAACAGCAGCAATCTCCTGCTCGGGATCACCTAATGATTCGGGAACATCCTGAAGAGGAGCAACTTTCACCTCAGGCACCATCAAGGTAACAGTCAGATCCTGCAGCATTTTTGACAGGGCAGTAGCCGCATTCCCCGCCCCGATATTTGCAAGTTCGGCCAGTAAGTCCCTGTGGTATTCTTTTAATTCCATGATGCCATCCACCCCGACTAATTGTTTATTTTTTGCAGTGCCTCGGCAATGCGATCCGGTTGAAAAGGTTTAACTACAAAATCTTTAGCCCCGGCATTCAAGGCATCAATAACCAAAGCTTTCTGGCCCATGGCGCTGACTACAATAATCACCGCCCCTGTATCATGTTTCATAATCTCCTTGATAGCATCGATTCCATCCATGTTCGGCATGGTTATATCCATGGTCACCAGGGAGGGATGCAGTTTTTTATATAACTCCACTGCCTGGAGGCCGTCCTCACCCTCGCCTACGACAGTATAGCCGTTGTTTGTCATAATATTTTTCAGTGTCATTCTCATAAAGGCAGTATCATCAACAATCAACACTGTTCTCTCCAACTTTTATTCACCTCCTGAGGACAATAAACCCGAAACATCTACGATCAGGGAGATGCTGCCGTCTCCCAGAATCGCAGCCCCGGCAATTCCGGAAAGACTTTTCAACGAATCGCTCAAAGGCTTGATCATGATTTCCTGCTGTCCAATTAACTGCTCAACTATTAACCCCGCCTTCTCGCCGCCGGCTTCGACAATTACTACAGGATAGCCGGGTAGCTCTGTTCTATCCTCTTTAAATCCAAGCATCCCACCCAGATGATTCAAGGGGATCACCTCACCCCTGAGATTAATCACCCTGGAGCCCCGGATTGTTTTGATACCGGCAGCATCAAGAAATATATTTTCCTGAATGGCTTCAATGGGGATAGCCAGGATCTGACCGGCTGACTTTACCAGCAAGGAGTTTATAATAGAAAGAGTCAAAGGCAAACGTAATGTAAATCTGGTCATCCGGGAGAGAACACTTTTTATCTGGACAGTACCGTGGAGCGCTTCAACACTGGATTTGACCACATCCATGCCTACTCCACGCCCGGAGATGTCGGTAACCTTTGCAGAAGTGCTGAAGCCGCTCTTAAAAATCAGATCAAGCAACTCCTGCTCGGACATAAGAGCAGCTTCTTCACGTCGGATGATACCTTTTTCCAGAGCGCCCCGCCTGATCGCCTCAGGATCGATCCCAGTCCCATCGTCTTCTACCAGGATGACAACATGATGCCCTTCGTGGTAAGCCTGCAACATAATTGATCCCTCAGGACTTTTACCGCAGGCTTCTCTCTCTTCCGCCGGTTCAATGCCGTGATCAATAGCATTGCGCAGCAGGTGTACCAACGGATCGGACAACCGGTTGACAATAGTGCGATCAAGCTCGGTCTGCTCCCCCCTGATGGAAAGGCGAATCTTTTTGCCCCGGGAACGGCTGATATCCCTAACCATCCTGGGAAAACGATCGAAGACCTGTTTAACAGGTACCATGCGCACCTTCATAACCGTCTCCTGCAAGCTGGTAATGGAGCTTTTAAGCTGATCCAACAGGTTGTCCAGCTCTTCAGAATAACCCTTGCCCAGCTGCAGAATCCTGGTCCTTGCCACTACCATTTCACCCGCAAGATTTACAAGCTCATCCAGCTTGGCTGTTTCAACCCGTACCATTTTCTCGGTGATCTCTTGATGCAGGTTCACCAAAGTCCCTTTATCCTGATCTGCCAGAAAGGGCTGCGGGCCGGATTCGAGAAGACAATTGTCCCATGGCAGCAATTCTACTTTCTCCACATCGATAACCTCGGTCAGTTCTCCGATGATCTTTTCATCAAGCGGTTGAGCCGCTGCCAGAACAGCTTTAAAGCATTGATCGAATTCCTCATTTTCCAGCTCCTGAAGGCCCGGAACTGTAGCAACGATCTCGCTGTATGCAGCGAACTTCTGCAGAAGCATATAAGCCCGCACCGACTTAAGAGGGGCATCTTTGACCAGGGTTACCGCCACCACATGCAGGCTTTTTTTGTTTTCCTGGGCTGTCCTGACCGCCTCTTTTTCACCTTCATCCAGCTTAATATCCAACCGATAAAATGAGTCTACAGTTGTGCTCTCCAGTGCCTGCAGTGAGGGCTGGACAGAGCTAATTTTTTCCAGAACCTCATCGGTTTTTTCGAACTCCTCCTCCGGATTGGCCAGTACTATCTGGAGCAGATCAACAGCCTCAAATAGAATATCCATAGTTTCCGGATCGGCTTTTATTGTTTCAGATTTGATATCATCTAGAAGGTTTTCCAGGCAATGAGATATCTCCATCACTTGCTGGTAGCCCATGGTCCCGGCCATCCCTTTCAAACTGTGAATTGCCCGAAAGGCTTCTTGCAAGCTTTCTCTATGATGAGGTTCTTTTTCCAGTTGGAGAGCACACCTGTTTAAAACCTCCAGATATTCGTTGGCTTCACATTGAAAAAGATCAACATATTCCAATGGGTTCATCTATAATCCACCTCTTCACCCAAGATTAACCTGACAAAAAAACTGGACAACATGTTAATCATCTACTATAGATGGCAACTTGAAACCGGAAAGATATTCAGTGATCCTGACCCCAAACTGTTCATCTATTAAAACAACTTCACCCCTGGCCACCCTTTTCTTATTGATGAGAATCTCTACGGGATTGCCGGCGGGCTGATCCAGCGCAAGGATGCTACCCCGGTTCAGGAGAAACAGTTCTCCAAGAGGCAGCCTTCTTTTTCCCAGTATCACAGTGACTTCAAGAGGGATTTCCCGCACCAGTTCCAGTTTGCGCCAGCTGTCATTATCCGATTCCGAATAGGCGGGTACTGTTTCCGCCTCATGGAGAATTGGGGGATAGCTCCTCTCAGCCTCTTCCCCGGAAGGCGCCGCCTGCTGCAAAAGTGCATCCTCTTCCGGGACAGGTGTTTTAGAAGGGCTTTCTTCCATGGCTATCTCCCCGCCGGATAAAAGAAACCCCGCCATCTTTTTTGCAAAGTCCAGGGGGATCACCTGGATAAGTTTGCTGTCAATAACATCATCCACCCGGATCGAAAAGGTAATCTGAACCACCGTAGAATTATCGTCAAAACTTACCAGACTATCTTCAGACAGGTCGCAGACTGTCAGCACAGGGGGGCTGATTTCAAGTACCATTCCGAACATCTCCGACATTGCCGTGGCCATGTAACCCATCATCTGGTTCATCGCCTCCTGGATGGCACTGAGCTCCATTTCTCCCAAAACAAGCTGCCCCGGCGGTACTCCCATCATCAGCCCGGCGATGACCACCGCATCTTCCTGCTTGATAAGCAAAACGTTATTCCCCTGGAGACCGGAAAGATATTTGACCTCTGCCAGCAAACAGGGCAGCGGATAGCTTTTCTCGACCTGGCTTGCCAGACATACCTCCAGCTGGGGCGTAGTTATATCAACGCGGCGGTCAATTATTGTAGATAGGGCACTGGCGGCCGCCCCCAGAGATATATTCCCAACCTCGGCGATGGTTTCTTTTTCCATATGGTCAAGCGCATCCATTATGGTCCCCCCTGCCTGAGTTGCTCAATTCTTTCGACAGGCTTAATTATGGAGGTAATCTTTACCCCAAAATTTTCTTCGATAACAACTATCTCCCCTTTGGCCACCACCTGGCCGTTAACAATCAAATCTGCCGGTTGATCAATCTCCCGATCAAGCTCGATCACCGCCCCTGCAACCAGTTTGGTAAGCTCTCCTACGGTGCGTGTAGTACTGCCCAGGCGAACCGCTATCTCCAGGGGGAAATCCAGGACCACCTGAAGCTTTAAATCCTGATAGTTCTTATCCCTCCCGGCAGTATCCGGCTTTAACAATGCCTCAAGCTCTTGTCTCGACAAAATGTTGTTATCCATTTTCATTACCTGCTTTGCTAATCCAATCATTAAACTGTACAGCCAGCTGTTTACCGCTCAGACCGGGCTGAGCTAAAAATACCGGGTTGTCCTCTACCAAAACCTCAAAGGGTTCCCCGCTAAGACGGCTCAGCATGAGAACATCCCCTTCTTGAAGATTAAAAAAGTCATCCAGTGTGATAGCCGTTCGTCCCAGAACCACCGCCACCTCCACAGGAGCAGCCCGAAGGCTTTCTTCGACATCACTTGTTTTAGCACTATCCGGGGCTTGTTGAAACTGGTTAAACCAGTGCTGGGCGGTGAGGTTTGGCAGAATTCTATCAAGCGTTATGTAGGGAAAGCAGAGGTTGAGTAAACCGTGGACTTGATTAATTTCCACAGATATCGTGATTAACGCTATTGTTTCGCTAGATGAGATAACCTGATTAAACTGGGGATTGGTATCAATGCTTTCAATTTGCGGTGAAAGAGCAGCGATCCCTTTCCAGACGTAGCCCAGATTGTTCAACATGCGCTCCAGAATCCGCCTCATCACCGAGATCTCAATTTCGGTAAGCTCCCTGATTTTTCCTGGAGGACTGCCCTCGCCTCCGAAAAGCAGATCTATGACGGTAAAAACAAAATTAAGGTTAGTCTCCAGCATGGAGATCCCCAGGTCTGAGGACATATTGAATATGGTCATCAGAGTAGGAATAGGCAAAGAATAGATGAACTCTTCATAGGTGACCTGCCCCACTGAGACGACCTCCAGCTTAACGGGCACCCTTAAAAAAGCGGTCAAAAAGTTACCTGTTATACGTGAATAATTATCATGCATGATATGCATCGTTTTCAGCTGCTCTTTGGTGAACTTCGTCGGACGCCTGAAATCAAAGGGCTGATATCCTTCTTTAACAGGCTGTTCTTTCTCTTTGATCTCTCCCGAAGAGAGAGCTGAGATCAATGAATCAATTTCATTTTGAGTTAAGGTATCCCTGGACAAATCAATTTCCCCCTGTTTATGTCTTAACCTGCAGTATTAACGCCTGCAGCTCATCGGCGGTAATGAGACAGCGAACATTGGCCTGTAAAGCCCGCTGAGCCAGCAGCAGCTGTACCATTTCAAGGGCTGTATCGGTGTTCGACTGCTCCAGGTAGTGCTGTCGAATGCTGCCAAAACCGGCGGCGCCGGGCAGGCCTTCTTCCGCTTCTCCCGACAAGGCTGACTCCAGGTAGCGGCCGTCTCCATCCCCGCTTAGCCCGATGGGATTGGTAATACGATAAAGTTTGATCTGCCCCAGCTCCTCCACCTTTCCTCCGGAGAGATTATTTACCACGACCCCCTCGGGGGTGATGGAGAGAAGGCCTGTTTCTGCTGTAAGCTTGAAGGGCACATCAAGGTAATCACCGGTAGCAGTCACCACACTTCCGGTGCCATCAAGTTGAAAATGGCCATTCCGGGTATAGTAGGTGGTACCATCAACAGCACTTATGATCCTGAAGTAACCCTCGCCGCTGATAGCGAGATCAAGAGGACGTCCCGTTTCAATAAGCACACCCTGTCCCATAAAAGGGGTTGCCGCCTGGAGATGAACTCCCTGGCCGATGGGCAGCCTCGTCTCAGAAGTATGAGAGAAGCGCCGATCCTGCAGAGAATGATAGGAGGTATCGCCTGGAAGAACCTCCGATCTTTTATAAGCTATCGTATTCACATTGGCCAGGTTATGGGCTGTCCGCGCCAGGGAGCGCTCGTAGATAGCAATGCCCGACCGGCTGTTATATATAGAGCGAAGCATTATATAGACCTCCCTTTTTCTATCGGCATAATCCCCATTAATTTAAGGAACCCAGCTCATTTGCTGCACGGCTGAGCAGCTGGTCATAGCTGGAAAGCATTTTTTGCGAAGTCTCAAAAGCGCGTCTTACCTGGAGCATGGCCACCATTTCGGCGGTGAGCTCCACATTGCTGCTTTCCAGGCAGCGCCAGTAAAGCCTTGGAACATCGTTCTCAAGTAACACCTGCTCGTTTAAAAGACGAAAGTAATTATCTCCAACTTTTTCAAGCTGGGCCTGGGGAGAAAAAAAAGTGATTCGCAGCCGATCCTGCAGATGTCCCTGGCGATAGATTTGCCCCTCTTCGTCGACGGTAAATTCCGAACCGCCAAGGGGGATCATTCCTCCTTCGCCAAGCACCGGCAGGCCTTCCGCAGTCACCAGATAAGCGCCGCTATCCATGAAAAAACGGCCGTTTCGGGTGAAAAGAAATCCATTTTCACCCTGCACAGTAAAATAGCCTTCCGCCAAAGCAAAGTCCAGATCCCTTCCCGTCTCCTCGATCGCCCCCGGTGTGAATTCAGTCTGTATTGCGCCCACCGCCACGCTGTGAGCCATACTCCCCACCGGCCGGGCAACAATCCCCGAATGCTTCACCGGCTGAACCGGTTCCTGGCAGTAAAGCAGCTGCTCTCCAAAACTAGCCTGGGCAAGCCCATCCCTTTTAAACCCGGGACTTCCCTGATTGGATAAATTGTTGCTAATTATGTTCAATCTTGCTTGCTGTGTAAGCATCGCCGCTTCAGCTATATATAATCCACGCATAAAAACACCTCCAGCCGATAGTTGTTTAATGACGTTCCTGAAGCGATACAATCAGCTCGATTTCTCCTCTGCTCAAACCTGTCCGGCGGACTATATCGCTGAGCTCCCACCCCCCCTCCCATAGTTCAAGCACCTGTTCCGGTTTTCGGCCTGGCCCAATTCTCCCGGAAAAATCTGACTTGCTGAAATTCTCCGCCCTGGCAGTACCCGACAATTTTCTTTCCAGGCGGCAACAGCGCTCTTCCAGATGATCCATACGCTGTCCCGCCTGTTCAATCTGAAGAAGATAACCATTAAGATTAATCTCTTTCTGAAGCAGCTGTGAAAACCCCCTGCCGGACCGAAGCCGGTAAAACAAAAAGTAACTTGCAACCAGTCCCAGCAAAACCCCGGCAGAAAAATAAGCCATCCCTACTTACCTCCTCAGTTTCCTTCAGCCAGAATCCCCTGCAACCGCTGTATCGCCCGGGCGTGGAGCTGCGAAACCCTGGCTATGGATATTTTCATTATTCCGGCAATTTCTTTCTGGGTCAGATCCTCGAAATAGTAAAGTGAGAGCAACAACTTTTCACGATAAGACAATTCTTCCAGGGCAGCCTCCAGTGCGCTCTCCTTCTCCTTTTTAATCAAGGCCGACTCCGGAGTCTCTCCTGGGGAGGCTAAAAGGTCCTCCAGTGTTATCCCCTCTCCGCCCCCTTGGTCGAACAACAATTTTTCAAGGGACAAAACGGTGAGCAAATTATAATATGACCAAACCTTGTCGATCTCTTTATGATGCCAGCCCAGCACTGCAGCGATTTCAGAACTATCCGGCTCCCGTCCCAGGCTGGAGCCAAGAGAGTCGGCTGTTTCTTGAATCTGGCGCAGGCGGGGAAAGAGAGAGCGAGGCGCCAGGCTGACTTTCCTGATTTCATCAATCATCGCTCCGCGGATTCTCACTGATACATATGATGAAAAAGGCACCCTTCTCGAAGGGTCAAACCTCTCACAGGCCTCGAGCAACCCGATAATCCCACTTCCCACCAGGTCGCTTTGGTCAAGTGCCGCTGGCAATGCAATGCTTAGCTTCCCTGCGATCTTTTTGATCACGGGGAGATATTCCAGTACCAGCGCCTCTTTATCCCCGGGATCTGTTATATTAAAATAGCTCCGCTGTCCCCTGATTTCCGGCATAAATCATTTGTCCCTTCTCCAGATCTTCTTATTTTCCTAGGCCGAACCGGAATTCCGGTAGTAATCTCTATTTATAAACAACCCTTTTAAGCGTTCAATAAAACTCAATTTTCCCTGCGGCGTGGGCTGAAATCCCTCGTTGGAGAGAAGACGCCAGGCAATATTGTGTATAGAAGCTGCAGCCGCACTTTCAGGATACTTTAGCAAAAATGGAGAGAAATCCTGAACGGCCATAGCTACGGCCCGATCGTAACCGATACCGCCCAAATAGCGTATCTCAAATCCGGGCAGAAATTTCTGTACCATACTTTGCAATCGCTTAAAAGTCCGCTCCCCCTCAAGCATCTCTTTTGTATAATTGACAACCACATAGCCGCTCCGGTGCAGGTTATGACCGGCAATAATCTTCAGCATGCCATACCCATCAGTCAGTGCAGTCGGCTCTGGGGTGGTTACCATAATAAATTCATCGGCTATCCTGATAAAATCGGTTACATTCTTTGAAATACCCGCTGAAGTATCCAGCAGGATAATCTCACCGTATCTTTCCAAAACCCGCAATTTATCAAGCAGCCTGTTGCGCCGGACCAGATCCAGATTGGCCAGATCAAATAAACCGGAACCCCCGGGCACTATTTTTATACCTTGTGGACCCTCTAGTAAAATCTCCAGTATCTCTTTTTTGCCCGAGATGACATCTTCCAGAGTGTGCTCAGGTAAAATGTTGAGCAATATATCCACATTGGCCAGTCCCAGATCAGCATCAATAACCACCACCCGGCAATTCATCTGAGCCAGTTTAAGCGCCAGGTTTAAAACCAGGTTGGTCTTGCCTACGCCTCCCTTTCCACTGGTCACCGCAATAACCCGGCTATGTTGCTGCCGTTCCACTTTGTTTGCCGCCATATAATCCTTCCTGACAGCGGCCCTTAGTTTTTCGGCCTGATCGGTGTTCATTTTCTTCCCCCCAAAAACAGCTTTGCCCAATCCATCTCCCCTGCCAGTTTTAAACAATCGGGCACACTTTGCCCATCCGTAAGATAAATCAGCGGCCGTCCGGTATGGTAGGCGCCATTCAGCACGGCTCCATATGAAGCGGTTTCATCCAGTTTGGTAATTAAGAGGCGATTGTACTGGAGCTTCATAAAGTTGCCGGTAATATGACGAATGTCCTGCCAGCGGGTAGTGGCACTGATCACCAGATGCACCTCCGCAGGTAGCAGCAGTTCCATGTAGTCTGAAAGCTCGTCAATCTGGTTGAGGTTGCCTGTAGACCTTCCGGCAGTATCCACAAGGATCCGGTCGCATCCTGACAGGCGCTCAAGTGACAAAGCCAAATCTGCTGGGGTAATTGCTACTTCCAGGGGAAGATCAATAATATCGGCATAGGCCTTAAGCTGCTCTACAGCCCCGATGCGAAAATGATCGATGGTAATAAGGCCCACTTTTTCTTTAAAAGTCAGGGCATACCTTGCCGCAAGCTTCGCCAGGGTAGTCGTTTTGCCCACGCCCGTCGGCCCGATTAAGACCAGGGTGCGATACTCTCTTTCCCCTGTTACCGGCACCCTGCTGGTAAGTTGCTCCTGAAGCGCCAGAACCATGGAGGCCCAGCCCAGGCCCGGCCCGCCCGGTTTTTCAGATAAGCCGGCAAGAAGTTCGTTGCCGATCGCCGGATCAATATCCTGCCTCTCCAGGTAATTGCGCCAGTAGCTGTGGTTTTCCAGTTCTCCTCTGCCATTTGGCTCGTTCTCTGTTTCCTTTACCAGTGACTGGACCATCTGTTTTAAATTTTTTATTTCCCTCTCCAGCTCTGTAGGGTTCTCTGGTGAATAAACACCGGTCCGGACACTATCACTTGAATCCAGGGCTGCAACAATCTCCACCCGGGGAGGCAGAAACAATCCCTTCAAGCCTCTTTCGCGTACTTTTCGGGTCTGCAAAATGATCGCCTCGGGACCAAGCTCCTTTTTTACTTTAAGGAAACCTTCCACCGGATTTTTGGAGTAATACTTTCTAACCTTCATGTATACTGATCACCCCCGCCGATTCCACTTTGATTTCGGGTAAAATTTCATGAACGGAGAGCACGGCCAGCCTGGGGAAGAATCCCTCCAGGAACCTCCTCAAGGGCAAACGGATCCCGGGGGAAGTTAGAATTGCCGAAACCGCCTTTCCTTTTGACCCCAACGAATTTTGAAGTCCTTCCAATCCGTTGATAAGCCCTTGCATTCTCCCCGGGGCAAGCACGGGGAGAATGCCTTTACCGGTGTTCTTCAACGAATTGGCAATTTCTTTTTCCAGCTCCGGAGCAAGAGTGATTACTGTTAACGGCTCTCCAGGAACGGTGTAAAGATAAGTAATTGTTCGTTGGAGTGCTTCTCTAACACGTTCAGTCAGAGTATCGACATCCCTGGTCACCCTGGCCTGATCGGCCAGCTCTTCCAAAATAGTCTCCAGATCATGCGCCGGGACCCCTTCCTTAAGCAGGTTTTGTAAAACCTTCTGGATCTCTCCCAAAGTCAACAAATCCGGCGTCAGCTCCTCTACCACTGCCGGGCAGCTTTCTTTTACTAGATCGATCATCTCCCTGGTGGTCTGGCGCGTTAAAAGTTCGTGGGCATGACTTTTCAGGGTTTCCGTAAAATGAGTTAGCAGGACCGTTCCGGTATCCACAACAGTACAGCCCAACATCTCCGCCTTTTCTTTTTGTCCTTCATCGATCCAGAGTGCCGGCAGATCAAATGTAGGCTCTCTGGTGAAAATGCCCTCAAGCTCTTCCGGCAATTCGTTTTCCGGACAGAGTGCCAGGATCATGCCCGGGCGAAGCTGACCCCCTCCGATATTGTTGCCTTTAAGTTTAAAAAGATAGTCATTGGGTGGCAAATGCAAATTGTCCCTTATCCGGACAGGCTGGATGATAATTCCCAGTTCTCCAATAACCTTCCTGCGTGCCATGGTGATCCTGTCCAGCAGGCTTCCGCCGCCCCGGGGTTCGGTTAAAGAGATAAGGTTATAGCCGATCTCTATTTCCATAAGTTCAATTTTTAACAACAAACCGGGATCATCTGGTTTGGCTGAAAGGTGAGCAGCCGCAGATATTTCAGCCTGCTCAACTTTTTTTCGCCGCTGGCTCCTCAGAAGGATCCATGATAATAAGCTGCAGAAAATTGCTAGAATCAAAAAAGGCCAGGTGGGCAATCCGGGAACAAAGGCAAACAGCGCGAGCATCCCGGCAGTAAGCATGAGCGCCCGCGGATATCCCAGGAACTGTCCGGCCAGTTCTTCGCCAAATGAAGCTTCCGCTGTAGATCTGGTCACAAGCATCCCCGCAGCAGTCGAGATCAATATCGCCGGGATCTGCGCCACCAGGCCGTCTCCCACTGTCAGGATGATGTAGATCTGCGCTGCCTCAAGCGGCGAGTAACCTAGCTGAAGAACACCGATCACCAGACCTCCAATGATATTGATTAGAACGATAACTATTCCGGCGATAGCATCGCCCTTGACAAATTTACTGGCCCCATCCATAGCCCCGAAAAAGTCGGCTTCTGTCTGCAGCTCTTTCCTTTTTTGCCGGGCGGTCTCTTCGTCAATCAAACCGGCGTTAAAATCAGCATCAATGCTCATCTGTTTTCCCGGCAGGGCATCAAGAGTGAAGCGCGCCGCCACCTCGGCGATCCTGCCGGCGCCGTTGGTGATGACCACAAACTGGATTACAGTAATGATAAGGAATATAACCAGTCCAACAACATAATTGCCTCCAACCACGAATTGACCAAATGCCTGGATGACTTTTCCGGCATCAGCCCGGGATAGAATCAAGCGCGTTGAGGAAATGTTTAGGGCCAGCCTGAAGAGGGTGGCAGTAAGTAAAACCGAAGGGAATATGTTCAGTTCCCTGGTATTGGCAGAAAAGAGTGTCAGCAGAAGGGTGATGATGGAAAAGGATATATTGATCACCAGCAAGATATCCAGCCAGCCCGGGGGCAGGGGCAGGATCATGATCACGACGATCCCGATAAAAGCCATTGCCGCAACCAGATCCATGTTACTGCTTACCCAGTGCCACCGTGAGCTCTCTGCTCTGCTCAAATCAAAAGCCGGAATCCCTCTCGCCTCCTTTCTAATCCCTGATGCGGTAAACCATAGCCAGTATCTCCGCCACAGCCTGGTAAAGTTCCACAGGAATCTCCTCATTAAGTTCAGTAGTTCTCCAAAGCATCTGGGCGATTGCAGGGTTTTCCACCATTACAATCTTATGCTCCTCCGCTATTTCCCTGATCCTTTGGGCAATAATCCCCACCCCTTTAGCCACCACACGGGGCGCCCCATCCTTACCCGCCTGGTAGCGTAAAGCAACTGCAATAGCCGTGGGGTTTGTAATCACCACATCGGCTGCCGGAACCTCGCTCAACATCCGCTGCTGCGCCAGCAACCTCTGCTTCTGCCTGATTTTCGAATGAACCAGGGGATCACCTTCAAGCTGTTTTAGTTCGTCTTTAACCTCCTGGCGGGTCATCCGTAAGCTTTTCCAGTGTTCCCGCCTCTGGAAAAGGTAATCCAGCAGGGCCAGTGCCGCAAAGAGGAACCCCACCCGCATCCCCAGCCCCCCCATGACCTTCCAGATCATTCCGGCACTGTAAGACGCCTCACTGTTGATCAGGGTCAAAGCCTCCGGCAGCTGTCCGCGGATATGGTAAAATGTAACTGTGCCGACAATTATTATCTTCAGAATCGCCTTGACAAGTTCGAAAAGAGCCCTCTGCGAAAATATTCTTTTTAGGCCTTGAGCAGGGTTAATCCGGTCAAGCTTCGGCGACAGGTGAGAGGCGGTTGCATTAAAGCCCACCTGGACAAGGTTTATCGCCACACCGGCAATTATGGCCGTACCAAAAATGGGAGCCATCAATATAAGGTAGCCGCTTGTCCCCTGAAGGAGAATTCGTCCGGGCTGAAAGCCGCTTTCCTGGACTGTTCCCAGCTGGCTGTAAATATTGACAAATACAGTTTGAAATTCTTTGAACAACCAGGAGCCCAGCAGCAATATAACAGAGAGTACCGCGAGCAGGTTGGCCGCTGATCCCAGCTCAACACTTCTAAAAACCTGCCCTTTGCGCCGGGCTTCTCTTAAGCGGTGCGGCGTCGGGTCTTCAGTTTTATCATGTTGCGAACCAAAGGGAGCCACATTATCACCACGTTTCCATAAACCAGTATATATGCCTGGAAAATTCGTCCAGCAAACTCTCCCAGGCCACCGCCATGGGAGGCAGCAGCACTCCCAGGATGAGCAAGGCCAGGGCTATTTTTAAGGGCAGCCCCTCCACAAAGACATGAACCTGGGGAACAGTCTTGGCTATGAGGCCTAAAGCTAGATCCATGATCAGCAAAATTACGATTACCGGTGCAGCGATCTGGAAAGCCAGGGTAAAGATGCGGGCAAATATTTGTCCCATTCCTCCTGCCAGCTCCTGCGCCAGAATGCCTGTATCCAGAGGAATGAGCCGGTAACTTTCAGCAATTGATGCAATAAAGAGATGGTGACCGTTGATAGCCAGATAATATACAAGCACTAGCAGATAATAGAATCGTCCCAGCATGGTAACCTGACCACCGGCCTGGGGATTAAAAACCGCGGATAGGCTTAACCCTGCTCCCACGTCCATGAGTTGACCAGCCACGGTGAAAAGTGAAAAACAGAGAACAATTAAAAATCCCAGGGCCAGTCCAACAGCAGCCTCCTTTAACAGCAAAAACCACATCTCAATAGCGCCGGCAGGATTGATCATTATCCCTTTGGGCAGCGACAGGCAGAGCAAGTAGGTCAGCATCAGGGCAATCCAGACCCGTAAAACCGCCGGAATCCCCTGCCAGTTAAAATAAGGAAAGAGAAATACTATTCCAGCCAGCCGGGCAAATACCAGCAGAAACAGTTGCCATTGATTTGGATCTAGTATATTTAACATCTTTCTTTCCAGCCTCATTCTCATCCAGCCTGGGGCAAGCTGTTTAAAAAGGAATCAGTCCCCCGCCCCAAAGCTGCAAAGTAAACTGCACAGCCACATTGATAATCCAGCCGCCAAGCAGCATCAACACAAGCAGCACTGTAATAATTTTAGGGACAAAGGCCAGTGTCTGCTCCTGGATCTGTGTTGTTGCCTGGAATATGCTTACAGTCAATCCCATGAACAGGCTGAATCCCAGAATGGGCGCAACCATGATCAGGATTACCTTAATCGCTTCACGCAGTATTTCCAATAAAGCTCCCGGGGCCATCTACCCGCCTCCTTACATATAACTTTGCAGCAAAGATTTAACCACCAGGTGCCACCCATCCACCAGAACAAAGAGCAATATCTTAAAAGGCAAAGAAATAACTACAGGGGGTAACATAAACATCCCCATGGACATCAGGGTGCTTGCAACAACCATATCGATAATTAAGAAGGGGATAAACAGGATAAACCCCATCTGAAAAGCTGTTTTTAACTCGCTGATGACAAAGGAAGGCACCAGCACCTGCAGGGGCAGATCAGCTCTCTCTTCCGGAGGCTCCATACCGGAGATGTCAATAAATAAAGCCAGATCTTTCTCCCTGGTCTGGTTTAACATAAATTCGGAAAGAGGAGCACTCGCCTCTGTCCAGGCCTCTTCCTCGGTTATTTCACCCTCCAGATAAGGCTGAATGGCCTGTTCATTAACCGCCCCCCATGTGGGGAACATGATAAAGATGGTCATGAATAAAGCCAGCCCGGTAATGACCTGGTTAGGTGGTATCTGCTGCGTAGCCATTGAACTCCTGACAAAGGAGAGCACCACCACGATCCTGGTAAAAGAGGTCATCAGGACCACAAAAGCCGGTGCCAGGGTGATAACAGCCAGAAAAAGCAGTAGTTGCAAAAAACCGACCAGACTTTCCGAGTCCTCTTCGCCCCCTCCCAGGCGCAGTTCCATCTCCGGAACAAACAGCGGCTGCGCCGAAACATGGCAAGACCCCGGTAAAAACCCGATCAGTAAAAGAAACAGCAGCAGAACCAACAAAACTTTGCACCCTGTTTTCAAAGCCCTGTTCCTTCTTTCCCGGATTTATTTTTCCTCCTGTAACCCTCCAGCAATACAGAAAAAAGGTTCTTTTTATCAGGCTGAACGGGATTATCAGAAAGCAGCGACAGCTCCTCAGCAGGTAATTCATACAGCAGGGAAATATTCGCCTGGGCAGATCCCAGCAACAAGATCCGTTCACCGATACGGATGAGAATAAGCAAACGATCTCCTTTTAGATCCAAAGGCACCTTTTGAATTACTCCGATATAGCCCCGTCCTGTGGAGGGCTGAAACCGCTGCAACCCAAACTTAATGGCAAAATAAGCAAGCAGCACCACCAGAATAAGAAGGCCGATAAACTTTAACACCAGTAGATATTCTGTCATTTCTACTCCTTCTGCTGTGGTTGTTTTCGTCTCTCCTGCACAAAAGAGATAATCCTTACTCCAAAACGCTCGTTAATTACAACGATCTCACCACGGGCAAAAGGCACTTCATTGGCTAATAAGAGAACATTTTCATCAGCCGGCCGGTTAAGCTCCAGCAAGGACCCTTCTTCAAGATTGATAAAATCACGGATCTTGGCCTTTGTTTTTCCCAATTCGGCAGACAACCTCAGACTGACATCGTCAAACAAAGGAGATCTTTCCTGTTTTGGTGGAACGGCTGAAAGGTGGGGAAAGGGATGGAATTCCACTTTCTGAACCCTTATTTCCTCCCCCTGCGCAGCATTTTCCCGGGCCTGTATTACCTCATCCTTCTCTTTTGCCTTGTTCATGCCAACCCCCCCGCTCTATTGAATTAAAAAATCATCAAAGTAGACCTCTTCCAGCTTTCCGGTAGAAAGCAGGCTGTTCACCTGTTCCAGGATCTCGCTTTTCAAACGATCCATCCCATCTTTTCCCTCCAGATCTTTCACGGTAGTGCAGCGCAATATAGCGATGATCCCCGAGCGAATCTCCAGATCCCTTTGCTCAACCTCTTTAAGCAGATCTTTGTCGCTGGTGCCAAAATATATCCTCATCCGCAAATAACGCCGCCCCCCCGGATCTGCGAGGTTTACCTGGAACTCCTTAACAGGTATGAAATAGTTTACTTCTTCCACAGAATCAGTGTGGTTTTTAAAAAGGCCTGTTAATCTATCGCCATATAGAAACCATCCGGCAGTGATGAAGATTCCGGCGGCGATAAATACCGCAATTATGATCAAAACTGCGCTATTCTTTGTTTTCTTTGGAGGTGGCGCTTGCGGTTCCGGTTGTTTTAATGATCTCATTTCCATGGAATCACCTGCTTAGCTATTGTTCTGTAAAGAGATAACAATGGTAACACGTCTATTTTTAGCCCTGCCTTCAGGAGTTTCGTTGGTCGCTATGGGCTGAAATTCACCGTAGCCGGTGGCTACAAAGCGGCGGGGATCCAGCCCCTGGGTTTCTACCAGGTAACGCGTTACTCCCACAGATCTTGCCACTGACAGCTCCCAATTACTAGGATAACGTGCGGTATTAAGAGGTAGAGAGCAGGTATGCCCTTCGATGACTATCCCATGCTCGATTTCCTTGAATAGCACAGCCAGATCTTTCAGGAATATTTTTGCCTGGGGCCTCAGTTCAGCGCTGACCTGATTAAATAAAATCTGTTCAGGCAGCTCCATAACCACTCCACGCTCCTCCAGCCTTACATCAACGGCTCCCTCCAGTTCGTTATGCTCCAGAAACAGCTCTACCTTTGACTGCAGCTCTTCGGCTTCCCTGACTTTCCCCAGCATAACCCCTCCCAGATCGATGAGGGTGTTGTCACTGATATCGTTATCGCCATCGTGTTCACTGCTCTTCGGCTCTATATGTTCAAAAATACCGGTGTTGCCAAAAAAGGAGCTCTGAATAGAAATGAGCATCGTTTTGAAGCGATCAATATCTATGATTGATATGGCAAATAGCAGGATGAAAAAGGTCAGCAACAGCGTAACCATATCTGAATAAGTCAGCATCCACGACTCGCTGCCGCCTGCATCCTGAACTGCTCTTCTCCTTCTCTGTCTGCCCCTACTAGGCATCAAAGATCACTTCCTCCAGCTCTTCTCCCTCTTTACGCTTTTCTTTTTTATCCAGAAGTTTTCTTTCAGCAGGAGAGAAATAGGCTTTCAAATGTTCCCGCATGAGGCGCGGATTGATCCCGCTTTGCAGCAGGAGCAGCGCCTCGATAACAATCTCTTTTCGATTACTTTCTTCCTTACTGTATATTGAAAGTTTCCCAGCCAGTGGTACAAAAACCAGGTTGGCCAGAAGCACTCCGTAAAAAGTAGTTAAAAGTGCTACAGCCATGCCCGGACCAATGGCGCTGGGGTCCTCAAGTTTGCCCAGCATCATCACCAACCCGATGAGAGTCCCGATCATGCCGAAAGCAGGCGCCAGGGATCCCCAGGTCTGGAAAAGGCTCCGCCCAAGTTCGTGGCGATCCTCTATTGATTCCAGCTCGGAAAGCAAAATTTTACGGATTGTTTCCGGTTCAAAACCATCGATGACCATCTGCAATCCGTTCTGGGTGAAGGGATCTTCGATCCCCGGCAGTTCATCTTCCAGCACCAGCAGCCCCTCCCGGCGGGCCATCTCCGCCAGGTGGACAAACCTGTTGCATTGATCCACCACAGATTCATCCTGGCGAATAAAGGCCTGTTTCGTTACCTGCAATACCATCTTGATTTCTCCGACCCTAAAATTCACCATTAAGGCTCCAAAGGATCCGCCCAGGGTAATAAGAAAGCCTGAAGAATTCCAGAATGCACTGACATTCCCTTCCAGCTTGATCCCCAACAGGACCAGCCCCAGGCCGATCATAATTCCCAACACTGTCATCGAGTCAAATCGCCTCATGCATAACCCTCATTCTTTTTGTCGAGGGGGGCAACCGCCCCCCTCGATGATAAATCTATCGCTTCATATTGATTACTTCCATCAGTATTTCATCTGACGCCGTTACAACCCTGGTGTTGGCCTGAAAGGCACGGCTGGTGGTGATGAGCTCTGTAAATTCCACGGCGATGTCGGCGTTGGACATCTCCAGGGAGGAGGATCGGATGAGACCCCGTCCCTCCGTCCCCGGAAGACCCGCCCTGGCCTCTCCGGAGTTTGAGGTAACCTGGTAGAGATTGCCTCCTTCTTTGATCAGCCCCTCGGGATTGGTAAAGAAAGCCAGGGGGATCTGGCCGATATTCTCCACCATGCCGTTGCTATAGGTGCCGGTGATCATTCCTGAACGGCCGATCTCAAAGGAGACGAGTTCGCCCGTAGGGAAACCGTTCTGATCTCTGACCAGAAGATTGCTCAGTCCGGCAAGCTGGGTACATCCCTGGAAGTTAAGCGTAATATCCAGAGGCAGGGCTCCAGCCGGGGCGGCTTTGAAAATATCTATTTCAGAGTTTGCAATATCGAGGTTGCCTTCAGGTGTAAATTTCAGTTTCCCTGAAGATCCCTCTGTTATCGTCAAATCGTCAGAGGAGATCTCGAATGTCCAGGTATTCTCCTCATCGGGAATAAAAACAACCTCGACAAAGTAACGATGTCCCAGGGAATCGAATACAAAGTGTTCGTAGCTGTAGCTGTACTCACCTGCATGATCTTCGCCAATTGCACGGGCATCAAGATTGCCGGCAAAAGAGATCTGCGAGGTGGCCCTGGCCACGGCCTGCTCACCCAGTGGAATATGAAGGGGCGCCAGCTCGGCCCTGGTGCTCTCCTCCGTGCCCGGCCAGCCCATCAATCTCAGGCCATTGACATTGACAAGATGTCCGCTGGAATCCTGCCCAAAAGAACCGTCACGGGTATAGAAATACTCCCGGCCATCGGAAACAATGAAATAGCCTGAACCCTCGATGGCCAGATCAGTCTCCCAATCGGTATTTTGAATCGGTCCCTGATAGTGATTGTTCAGAATGGAAGAGACCCTCATACCCATGCCCACCTGCGAGGGATTCATGCCGCCCCGCATCATGGGGGCTGTTGCTCCCTGCATGGTCTGGCTGAGCAGGTCTTCAAAGCGAGCTTGTGATTTTTTAAAGGCAACAGTGTTTACATTGGCAATGTTGTTGCCTATTACATCTAGCTTGATCTGATGTCCGCGCAAACCCGATACAGCGGTGCTTAGTGAACGAATCATTTTTTGACCTCCTTAGGTTTCTTAAAACCCAAACAACGCGGCTGCTCCGCTTCTCTCACTCCGCGGAGCAAGGCTCCCTCAAGAGGTCCAGCCTATTTTAAAATAACCGCGCTATCGATATGAGTATAAATCTGCTCCTCCTCCATCTTCCCATCTACAGCGGTAATGATGGTGCGGTTGGGGATACTTGCCAGCAAGGCGATATCATTGTAAAGCAGGAGGGGAGAGCGAGCTCCTTTCGCTGCCACTTTTTCCATTGCCTCAGCTATCTTCTGGAGATCTTCCCGGCAAAACTTGATCTTTCGCTGCTCCATCCTGTTTAGCGCATGGGCCGAAAATGTTACCTTCTTGCTTTGCTTCGCTTCTTCAAAGATCTGAGGAAAATCGACAGGTGAAGTCAAAGCCCGGGATGGAGTTTTCCCAACACCCCTGCGGGTTTTTTCCGGCAGCGCCGCCGGTTTGTTTGGCCCGACCCGCTCAACCATCCTCTCCCAGTCCTCCTTCGACTCTTATAAGCGCACTGTAGGGATATTCCCAGCCCTGAACAGTAAGCAGAGGCTGCCTCCCCCCGAAACTTACTGCAGTAACCGGCCCTGAAACCACTGTGCCCTCCTGATCTATGACTTCAACTCTTTCATTAAGCAGACTGAGCGCCCCGCATTGAACAGCAGCATGAGCCTGTTTTTCCAGGCCCTCTTCTATTTTAACAACCTGTTCCACCATGGAAAAAAGGGCCAGTTGAGTGATCATCTGCCCCGTATCCTGCTCACCGGAAAGGGGGTTCTGGTAACGCATCTGCGCTACGAGGAGCTGGAGAAAGAGATCGCTGCCCAACCCGCTTTTTTTCTCCACTGGTGTTCCATGGTTCTCTGTTCCAGCGGAGGCAGCAGTCCCGACAATACCCGTAATTTCCACTGTTCCAAACACCTCCTAGACCCAGTAATTGATTGCTCCGCCGTAAACTGGCTCTTCTGTCCTCTCCAGGGACGACTCACCCATTTCGGAGGGCACTGCTTCGGAGCCGCTTCCATCGGCCCAGGGACCATGATCACCCCTTTTAAAACGGTGATCATCAAGCGGCATCTCCCCTGCAGTAAGCAGGTCAATACGCTCAAGCTCCAGGTTGTTCTGCTCAAAGCGGTGATGGAGTTCATGCAGATTGCCGGCTATTATCTCCTTCACCAGCGCCGATTCAGCGATAATCTTTGCTGAAAGCTTGCCCTGCCTGTAGACAACGCGGAGGAGTACCTCTCCCAGCTCCGGCGGATTTAATGCCAGCCTTATTTCAGCAGGGAAGCTGCCTCTTCCCCGGAAGTAGCTGCAGCTAGAATACAATTGGTCAAGCACAACTCCGCTAAAATCAGGTGGGTTCAGGGCTGAGCCATTTTCAACCACAAAGTTTCCCCACTCCGGTGAAGTTGAGAGAATGCCCGTTACAGAGGGATTTTCTGTTGAGAACTGTGCCGTGAAAAAGCGAGCCGTTCCGGCGGGATTTACCAGGGATTTATTATCCAGAGAAAGAGGGGATGTAAATTGCATTGCATCTTTTTGTATCCCGGAGAAACTCTTTTCCCGGGTACTGTATGCAGCATGGGTAAAATCTTCTTTGCTTTTCGAGGCAGCTTTCACTCCACTTTGTATCAGGATCCCATCCTTTATCTCGACTGTGTCACTGATCTGCGAAGCAGTATGGGCTTCAAGTAAGCGGTAATAGTCGCCCTTAAGAAAGCTCGATTTCTCCGGCGGGATTGGCTCTTCAATATAATTTGCTGGAGCATCTCCAGCTTCAGCCGGCTTCATTTCACTTTCATCAAAAATACCCTCCTGAAAGAGATCTGCCGGGACATCCGCCTCTACCCCAAGCATAGAAAGGGCAAACTCTTGCCATACCAGATCCACCCCCATCTCACCCGGAGGAAATGCAGCACCTTGCAGTACTGGCTCTACCTCCATCTCACCCGGAGGGAATGCAAAACCTTGCAGTACGGAGTCCACCTTCACCTCAATCAGGGGAAGAGCAGACTCTTGCGGTACCGGCCCCACCTGCAAAGGCGCTTCTTTTCCCACATCGCATAGAAGGGAGAAAGTAGGCACCCTGCCCCCCTTAGCGGCATCGGCTAGCAAAAGCGCAGTTTTTTCAGGGCGCTCCTCATCACTAACCTCTCTCTCTTCAATTTCATTGCCGGAGAAGAGGGAAAGCCAATTAACCTCTCTTTCCCGCGGCACATTATCACTACCATTCTCAATAAAACCTTCTCTGGCGTTCTTTCCTCCGGATGAAATTTTAATGCTCTCTTCAACAAGGAGAAATCCGAAATCCTCTCCTTCCGCAGGTTCCCCTCTTGGGGAACAGCCCGTCATGGATCCCCCCTGAGCCGGCATTTCCACCCCAACTGGAGCGGGGTTTATCATATTCATTCTTTCACCTCCTTTGTCATTCCAGGTAGTCTAAAACGCCTGTAGCGGGTCACCTCCCTTCAGCTTATCTAACTTCATTCCACCTCCATCCTTAAATGATCGACGGATTTAACTCCTTTTCTCCCTGAAAAGGTAAACCGAAGCTTTCATTGTTCCTTTTTTTCTGTAAAAGAGAATAAAACAAGCTCATCGATTTGCTTCTGCTCCTCTTTCTTTAGCAGATCCATGAAGGTAGCGGCAGCCTTTGATTGTAATATCTCCAGCATGCGGCGTTTCTGCCAGCATTCCCTTACAGTGTTCTGCTGCTGCTCAACAAGGCGCAGGGATTTCTGCCTTTTTACTTCTTGCATCACCAGTTCATTTTTCAAGTCATCAGAATATGTACAGAGGTGTTTCAGACGCAGCAGATCGATACCGGGCTCATTCTGCTGTTTGATGAAACCGAACAAGGTCTTTTCATCTTCCAAAAGTCCGTCGATACGGCCAAGAACCATCTCATAATCTTGCTTTCTGTCGGCAAGTTCCTGCTGGGCTATCTTTTCCTGGGCGGATCGCAGATCAAGCACCCTCTGTAATCTAAATTTCATCGTTACAACCCTTTCCTTTACTTCTCTTGCCTTTCCCGAATGCTACTCCAGCAGCTGCGCCATTAAAGAAGAGGTCTCTTCCCATGAATATTTCTGTTCCGGTTCCTGCCGCAAAAAATCAAGAATTGGTTCCCGCTTTTCAATAGCCAAATCGATCTTTTTTTGAGAACCGGACACATAAGCACCGATATTGATCAGATCTTCCACCGATTCGTAAGTGGAAAGGAGCTCCCGGATCTTTCCGGCAACCTTCTTTTGTTCATGCTCAATAAGATGTGGCATCAAACGGCTGTTGCTGCGCAGGACATCGATTGCAGGGTATTGATTCTGTGAGGCTATCTGGCGCGAAAGAACAATATGCCCATCGAGAATGCTGCGGACAGCATCGGTGATGGGCTCATTAAAATCGTCACCGTCAACAAGCACGCTGTAAAATCCAGTGATACTGCCCTGTTGAGCAGTACCCGAGCGCTCCAGAAAACCCCCGAGCAGTGCAAACACCGACGGGGTATAGCCCCTGGCTGAAGGAGGCTCCCCCACGGCTAACCCGATTTCCCTTTGCGCCATACAGAGGCGAGTTACCGAATCCATCAGATAGACAACATGTGCTCCCTGATCGCGAAAGTATTCAGCAATAGTTTTGGCTACAAACCCTGCTGTAACCCTTTCCAGTGCCGGGCGATCAGAAGTGGAAACAACAACCACAGAACGGCTCAGCCCCTCGGATCCAAGGTCCCTGCGGATAAAATCGCCTACCTCACGTCCTCTTTCACCAACCAGGGCAATAACATTGATTTCCGCCCGGCTGTGGCGGGCAATCATTCCCAAAAGAGTGCTCTTGCCAACGCCGCTGCCTGAAAAGATCCCTACTCTCTGGCCTCGCCCACAGGTAAGCAGGCTGTCGATCGCTTTTACTCCGGTAGGCAAAACATCGGTAATGGGAGCCCTCTCCATAGGGTTTGGGGGACACCGGTGAATCATGCATTCCTGCCCCTCTCCATCAGAAAGCGGCTGCTTCCCTGAATCGAGCTGTTGCCCTAAGCCATTGAGTACACGGCCCAACAGCCTGTCACTGACCTGCACGGTGAAGCTTTTACCGGTGGGAAAAACTTTACACCCCGGGGAAATTCCCGTGAGAGAACCATAGGGCATCAACAGGCAGCGATCCTCGCGAAAACCAACTACTTCAGCAGGCACAGTTTCATCAGGTCCCGTTTCAATGGAGCAGATCTCTCCAACATAAGGCTGGATCCCGCTTGCCTCGATCACAAGGCCGATGACCTGGCAGACCTTGCCCATTAAACGGCCCCCCCGGTAGCTTGTCACCAGGGAAAGGTATTTTTTACTGTTTACCTGCAGTTGCGGGTCAATGGCTGGCATAAGTAAGCTCTTCCTCCCCTGATTCTCCCTGCTCCGCCGCAGAAGCTATCTGTAAAAGAGTTTCTCTGATCTTTTTTAGCTCATCATTCATCAAATATTCAGCAGTACTACTTTCTGATTCCACCCTGCAGCTGCCCCGCGAAAGGCGCTCATCGGGCAACAGCTTCAGCCTGGCTTCTGCAGCGGATCCACCTGGCGGATCCAGATTTTTCCGGCAGGCAACCAGATCTTCAGGATGTAGATATACTTCCAGCTGCGCCTCTTCGTCAGAAAAATGGCCTATTGATTCTTTGACAATACGGGCTACTTTGTGGGGAGCGATCTCAAGCTGATCCTGAATCAATTTCTCCGCAATGGCTACCGACAGCTCTACTATATCGGCTTCGGAAGCCCTGACAATCTCCCTGGCTTTTTGCCGGGCTTGTTGTAAGCAGCTTGCAGCCTCCCTCTCTGCTTCATCCAATTTTTGAAAAGCCTCCTCCAGCAGTTCTTTTGATCTGCTTTCGGCCTCGGCTTTGCCTTCCGCCAGCCCTTCAAGGTAACCTTGCCTGGTGGCAGTTTCGACAGTACATTCTTCCACCCCGTCTGCAGCAATAGCATGATCATCACTTTCTGAAAGAGGGCAGCTTTCCTTATGTTGCCGGTTTAAATCCCCGGGGGATTCAGCTTCGTTGCAAACAGGCATAAGAGCAGCAGTATCATATGTCTCTGTTTCCACCTCCGGAGAAACCCGGTAATCATAGATGCCGCTAACACGGGGCTGTTTATAAACCCTAGACAACAATGGCATCCTCCCCTCCCCGCGATATTATGATTTCACCGCTTTCGTCAAGCTTCCTGACCAGCGCCACCACTTTTTGCTGGGCTTCTTCCACTTCACGCAACCTTACCGGACCCATAAATTCCATATTTTCCTTTAGGATCTCTCCGGCACGCTTTGAAATGTTTTTGACGATACGATTTTTCACTTCATCGCTGGCACCCTTCAATGCCAGGGCGATATCATCACCATCCAGATCCCGTAACACCCTCTGAATGGAAGAATCATCCAGGGTGATGATGTCTTCAAAAATAAACATCTGCTGCCGGATCTGTTCCGCCAACTCAGCATTATCTTTTTCTAGATCTTCCAAAATAAGTTTTTCAGTGCTGCGGTCAACATGGTTCAAGATCTCCACAACAGTGGGGATCCCCCCCGCCGTAGTAAAATCCTCATTGAACATGCTTGAAAGGCGCTCCCGCATAACACTTTCCACACCTTTCAATATTTCAGGCGAGGTCCGCTCCATGATGGCGATACGCCTTGCAATGTCGCTTTGAATTTCTTCGGACAGTTCAGCAATAACCATGGCGGCCTGGTCGGAATCAATATATGAAAGAATATAAGCAATTGTCTGGGGGTGTTCCTGCCCTATCATCCCGGCCAGCTGCTTGATATCAGCATTGCGGATAAAGGTAAAAGGCTTTACCTTGCTGGTTTCTTTCAATTTTTTCATCAGCTCTGCCGCCTTTTGCGGCCCCAGGGTTCGCTCCAGAATATCCCGGGCATAATCTATTCCGCCGTTCAACAGGTATTGCTGAGCTTCGTGTAATAAAAAATATTCATCAATAACCTCTTCCAGTTTCTCCTTTTTCACCCGGCTGGTGTTGGCTACCTCCAGGGTGATCCGTTCTATCTCAGATTCGTTAAAATATTTAAGGACTCTGGATGCAATGTTCGGGCCCAGGGCCAAAAAGATAATCGCTATTTTTTTAAAGCCATTATGCTGTCTGCTGTGCAATTTAATCCTCCACCAACCATGTTTTTAGCAGTAGAGCCATATTTTCCGGCTCCGATTCACCCATCTGGCGCACCTTCTGCCTCTTGCTCTGATCAACCTGTTCCGGAATCCGCTCCTCCATCACTCTCTCTAAAGCCCTCTCTGTAGTAATCAAGGCCGGCTGCGGTTTCGTGCGAGAGGAGAAAGCAATTCCCATCGAAATAAAGATAATAACCAGTAACAGCACCCCTACCGCGATGATTGCAACGAGGGCCCAGGGCTTCAGGTTAAACAGAGGCTGCGAATCGACAGGAGCGGGTTCTTCATCAAAATCTACACGCCAGCTATCGTCAAAAGGAATTAATTGAACACTAAAGTTATCTCCCCGGGCAGGATCGATACCCAGGGCGGAGAGCATAACCGTACTGACCTGGGAGGCAACTTCGGGGCTACCCACTGCATCATCCAAAACTACAGCTACTGAAAGCCGCTCGATCTGTCCAGGAGCCTGGGCTACAAAATCCCTGGTTTCACCAACTTCATAGTTAATAATCTCTTCAATACGATCATAGCTATAGTTACCGCTACCTCCCATGGCCGAATATCCAGGGATGTTCGATTCCCCCACCTCTACAGGGCCCATCCCCATACCATCAGAGCGCTCTTCGATCCTCTGTTCAGAGCGATTTACCGGGTCATCATAGGTCACCATAGTTCGCTCCCAGGTATCAAAATCCAGTTCGGCGCTTACCATGGCCACCGCTCTTCCAGGGCCGTATACCCGCTCCAGAATTGTGCGCAGCCGCCCCTCCACCTCTTGTTCAAATTTCCTCGTCAGGGCAAGTTGCTTCTCAACTGCGGTAAAACTAAAACCTCCCTCCGGCTGTTGAAAAGGTTCGAAAAGGAGATTTCCCATAGAATCAACAATGGTAATATTTTCAGGAGCCAGATTTTCCACACTTCCGGCTACCAGATTTAAAATGCCCTGAATCTGGTTGTCATAAAGTGAAACAAAAGGATTGATTTTCAAAAAAACAGAGGCAGAGGGCTTGCTTTTTTCCCTGGCAAAGATGCTCCCTTCGGGGAGGACAAGATGCACCCTGGCATTATCCACAGCTTCGATACTGGTGATAGTCCGGGAAAGCTCACTTTCCAGGGCAATCTGCCACTGAACGCGGCGCTCAAAATCGCTGGTGATAAGGTTGCTGTTGTTTTCAAAGAGAGCAAACCCGGCTCCCTGTGAATTGATCTCCGGTGAAAGTTTTAACCTTAACTGATCCCTCTGGTCCCGGGGAACAAGAATGGTGGCACCGTCATCACCAGCCCGATAAGGCGTATTGCTCTCTTCCAGTTTTACAACAACAGCATGAGCCTGCTCCGGATTGAGTTGGCTGAATAGCACCTCCATAGAAGGGGGCAGAAGATTGGTAATGACAAGCACCGCAATAAGCACCACCGATATGGAAGCAACAACAATCAGGCCTGTCCGGGCCGGAGGCGTCAGGCTACTCCAAAATCCCCCTGCTGAAGAAAAATCCATGCCGGGCGACTTCAACGGCACGTTTGCTTCTCTCTCTTTATTCACCCCGGCACTCCCCCCATCAATTGATTTGCAACACACCCTGTCCAGTTGCGGGAAAACCCTTACTCCTTAAATCTGCATCCGGTAAACCTCCTGGTATGCCTGAATGACTTTGTTTACCACCTGCACAGTCAACTGAAGTGACAGCTGTGCTTGCTCAACGGTGATCATCAGATCATGAAGGTTGTCCAGATTCCCGGCGGCCAGTTCTTGCACAGCCCGATCTGCTTCTTTTTGCAGGCCGTCGGTATACTGTAAAGCTTTTTCCAGGTACCCTCCAAAGGAAACTGTTTCATCGCCTTTCACAGCCTGAACACCTGTCGCCATGTTTCCCTTTATCGGGTAGAGCGGGCTAATTATCTCCGGCATTTTCAGGTCTCCCTTCTTTATCTGCCAATTTCCAGAGCCTTTAAATAAAGGCTCTTTGCTGTATTTATCACCGTAGTGTTGGCCTCATATGAACGCAAAGCGGTGATCATACCTGTAATCTCTTTGGAGAGCTCCACATTGGGGTACCGTACATATCCACTATCATCGGCATCAGGATGACCGGGTTCATAGACCAGCTGGGGAGGATGCGGATCAGCATGGATGTGATCAACCCTGACCCCGCCACCGGAAAACAATGCCCCGCCTCCAACTCCTGCAGCAACTTTCTTTCCGCCCAGTGCTTCTGCAAATATCACTGATCGCCGCCGGTATGGTCCCCCCTCAGCAGTGCGGGTGCTGTGCTGATTGGCCAGATTCCCAGCAATGATATCGAGCCGCAGTTTTTCTGCGGTAAGGCCCGAACCGGAGATATGAAAAGTCGAAAACAGGCTCATTGTCAACGCCTCCCTTCGTTAATCACATATCGCCACCCGCTAAACCGGTTATTGACCTGCTGAACATAAGCATTGTAGCGAATCTGATTGGTTACCAGATCAATCATTTCACTTTCCAGGTCAACATTGCTGCCATCAACACGGCGGGCGGTAGAATGATCAATTTCTACTACAGGATTTTTTCCAGAGTCTTTCTCTAAATGACTTGAGTCTGTTCGTTTCAGCGAAACTCTGCACCCCTTTTGAGCCTGTGACAACCCCTCTTCAAAGCTGACGATATAGCGGCTAAATCCGGGTGTATTAAAGTTGGCCAGATTATGGGCAATAACTTTTTGGCGCAAGGAAGAAGCGGATAGAGCTTTTCTCAACTCTCCAATCAACCCGTCATGGCTGCTTAACCACATTGAAATAACCCCCTTGAAAATAAAAAAACAGCCGATTGCGGCTGCCCTTAAACCGATGTGTCAGTTTGGCAGCCTGGCAATCCTTTCTGGATCCATGGCTTTGCGCCCCCGCCTCCCGACGGGTTTGCCCTTGAACAAACTACACCATATAAATTTTATGCTATACTTTGCCAAATATTTGGCAAAGTCATTATCAGTATCACACTTATATCAGAAAGTCTGATATAAGTCAACAGTTATATTTAAAGTCAAGCTTTAATTCCGAATAGATTGTAAATAGTCCGCCTGTTTTGGCATTATGACTATTTTTGTATCATATGTTGTGATAATTGTCAATGGCCTTTCAAACAAAACATTTTTTCAAATAGGGGGCTGATGTAAAATTACATTGTATTTAAGCAGCGTAATTATCAAAACCATAACAGGTCTATTTCAGCAAATTTGCCCCCGCCTTACCGGCAGTGTAAGCGAGAATTGCTGCTTTCTCCTGTTTGAAAGAAGACAACCGGTGTCCCAGTTCACCGGCTTTATCCTGCAAAATTTTAAAATTTTCCCGGCGCAGTGCAATTACCTCATTAAAGCTTCTATAAATAAGGTGCTCCGACTGGCTTTCTCCGGATCCCGCAGACTCTTTCAACTTCAGGTCAAGTAATTTAAAAAGCTTTTCAACGCTGACAAGATTATCCTCAATCTGAGCCCAGTCCGGATGGGTGCTTTCAAGCAGAGTCCGCTCCAGCTGAAGCAGCAAATATATTTTATCAATCAAAGCAATGGCTTCACTGGTAAAGGGGATCATTTATAGGCCATCCTCCCGGTTGTTTATTATTCCTGGTTTGCCTGATAACCGGCCTGCTTCGGCCCAGCTTTTTCTAAGAGAGAGCAGCATTCCTTCAACTTCGTTCAGCGAATCACTGTTTCTACCGATATCTGTTTTCAGTAACTGGTGGTGCATATACTCGTAGAGGCTGAAAAGATTTTTGGGCAGCTCCCCCCGGTTGAAGTCAAGCGAAGCTGAAAGCTCAGTTATGATCTGCTGCGTCCTATCCAGATAGAAATGAGCTTCGTCGTACTCCTGCCGCTCAAGAGCCGAACCTGCTTTGCGAACAAAGCGCAGTGCTCCATCAAAAAGCATCACAATAAGCTCTGCGGGGCTGGAAGTAAAAACCTGGTTGTTCAGATATTGACGGTAAGGATTAGCAGTCCTGTTTTGGACCAGCATGGCTACACCTCCTGTAGAAAGACTTATCCCCAACCCTACCATTACCTGGCATTGGGACCTGTCCAACGTGTCATCAGGGACAGCTGCTGATCCAGCCATTGCCCCTGGCTGTTCATTTCTCCGATAATACGCTCGACCGCTAAAAACTGCTGTCGCAGCGTCAACTCTCTTTTCTCCAGACGCGACTCCAGCGCTTCTACACGGCGATCAAGATCTTTGATCCTGTTCTCAATTCCCACACTCCGGGAATGGATCAGCCCCTCCCCCTGGCGGGTCAGGTTGCCCAGGTAGTTTTCCAACCGCCCGGCTACACCATTCTCATTGGAAAGAAGAGCGGTAACTGATCCGGGCTCTTTTTCGAGAATTTCTTTCAATTTTCCCTGATCCAGAACCAGGTTCCCCTCGGGTTCAGCCGAATCCCATTTGGCAGTACTGATTCCGATGGCAGAGAGACAGTTGTAACTCCCTGCTTCACCCACAATACCGTTAGCAGTGCGCCTGATTGCCACAAGAACCTGGTTCAGGCTGCTCTCTCCATAGAGCCTGCCCCTGCTGCCACTCTTTAAATCAACAGCAATCTGCGACTTAACGAACTGATAGGTGGAGTTATAATGGCGGATGAACTCTTCAATTTTGCCGATCAAGGGACGATGATTATCAGTTACGGTAATGGTGAGAGGCTTGTTGTCGCCGGCCTGAAGAAGTTTAAAGGTCACCCCTTCAAGAAGATCTTCAAAGACATTGGTGGAGCGGGTTACCTCCAGGCCGTTCAGCTTCACTATCGCATCCTGCGCTTCCTGAACAGTCTCCAGCCCCAGTGCGATGCTGAGCTCGTTACTCTCAACGGCAATCTCTGTCCCGCCGGTTTCAACCCTGGTCAGCACCAGGCGCCCATCGATTAGAGCGGCGGTGACCCCAATCTCCTCCTGTGAATTTATTCCTGCACAGATATCCAGAAGTGAATCCCCTTCGCTTACGATTATCTCCCTATCATTTATCAGCAGTGAGCCGCTTAAACCGAGCCCGGTCGATGAATCAGCCTCCTCGTTATTCATGATCACAGCAGCATTTTTCGAGGCCAGGCTGTGCGCCTGTGCGAGCGTGATGATCTCCAGTCTGTAACTGCCGTGAGCAGCAGAAGGACTGGCGGCAACCTCCACCTTCCCTTCTCCATCAACTACAGCAGTCTTCTGTCCGTACAGGGAATTGCGCTGCAGTTCACGCAGGCTTAGTTCCAGGTCAACTAGCCTGCTGCGGACCTCCTGCCAGCAGGACTCTTTTGCCCGTAGCTCTTCCTTCTGGATTGCCGCCCGCTCCAGCGGCAGCCTCTCCACCCCAATGAGGTAGCTCACCATGGCATCAGTATCAATCCCGGAGCTCAGTCCTGTAAAGTGGATTCCACTCATCTTCCTCTCATTCCTCTCCTAGCGCTCCTCATCCAGCAGCAAACCGATCATCTGCTGAATCTGGGCGGCCAAATTCAAAACCTTGTCCGGAGGTATTTGCCGGATGACTTCATTGTCTTTCCTGTTGTAAACCTGTACCACAACCCGCTCGGTCTCTTCATGAATACTAAAGCGCAAACCAATGTTGTAAAGCTCTGAAGTCTCGTTCAAACGCTCTACTTCGTATTGCAGCCTTTCCAGGTGGCTTCGATCCTCCAGCCGAAAGTGCTGCTGTCCCACTGTTTGCTGCCGGCGTTTCGTCGCCAGGTCGGCCCGCTCTTCGACAGGTTGCTCCACTCGCTTCTGGCGGGTCTGATCCTGCACCCTCTGCAGAGCCGCAGGCTCAATTCCGTCCACCTTCATCGTTCTCACTCCTTAATCATAAGATGAAAAAAGGCCAGTTGCAGTCCGATCATCTTTGCACCGGGTTTCTACTACATCTATCGGCATTCTTAAAAATAGTTTAAGGTGTGGGAGATGGCGGGGAATTCCTGTTTATCACCTGGCTGATGAGAAAAGGGCTATTCATCGACATTCTTTTCTATTTTCCCCTCCGCAGAAGGGTGCAACTTTAAACGGATGAGGTTTTCCCTTGACCCCAACGCCCTCAGATTCTCCTCGCTGATAGCAATATAGATTTCCTGGCGGTAGATTGGCAGTTCGCGTGGGGCTTCTATCCCCAACCGTACCGTATTGCCATCGATTGAGATTACCCTGACTGTAATATTATCACCGATAACAATACTCTGACCGGTTTTCCGGGTAAGAACCAACAATTTGAGACACCGCCTAACTTTGTGGTATTTATACAGATGAGTTGTCGGATGCAGCCTCATCAACTACCGGATATGCGGTAGGATGACCGGCCAGGGGCACCCTCAGTTGTTCGCTGTAACGGTAAAGATAGAGCTGTTTCCCCAGACGCGAAGCGGCGTTGATCACCAGCGGAGCAGCCAGGTTGGTGTGAAGCCCATCGGGAAAAACACTTACCGTAGTATAGATAAGCAGATCTTCCCGGCGTTCAAGTTTCAGATCCTGCTTGTCCGAATCTGTCAGTGTAAAACCATATTCCGGAAATAGGGGGAAAGGATCTACCAGGATCAGCCCCAGTTCAGGCTCATCTTCAGATTGCAGCAATAAAAAAAATGGATTGTCCCGAACAGGCGCCACCGTAAAGCAGCGATAACGTTCCAGGCCCGGCAACCCCCAGGGAAAAAGCAGTGTAGATGGCTCCAGTTTAGGAAGTAGCTCAGATTTCATGTCAGGCCTCCTTTGTTCAACTCAGCCCGGTAAAAAGCGATCAGCGCAGATAATCCAGCAGGTTAGGCTGCAGCACCCGGGAAGCAGTTGCAAGTGCAGCCTGATAGGCGTACGCCTCCATACTATGCTCAGTTAACGCTTCTGCAAAATCAATATCCTCCACCTGGGAAAGTACCTCCCTCAGATGAATATTCTCTTCAAAGAGGGTGCTCTCCATCGCATCAATCCGGTTATACCGGGCCCCCGCCTCTGAGAGGCGTTCCAGCAGTAAGTCGATGCCCCCGTCAATTTTGGCGAGCGCCTCGCCCCCCAGAAACTTCTGGTCGCCCTCTTCAAGGGCCTGGCGTACTTTGGAAACTGTCTCCATCAGACCAGTCCCATTCTCTCCTCCAAAAACCCTCTTGCCGTTCAGGTTCATCATAATTTCCTGATGAGAGCTTATCTCCAGGCGGCGCTCTCCCTGGTCGCCAAAGTATTCAAGCAGACCCTGGTTCCCCTCCCTGTAGGGAGGAGCACCGGTACGATGACCTCCGAAAAGATAAAGCCCGTTATACTCACTATTACCAACCCCAACGAGATGGTCGTAAAATTCATCAACTTCTTCAGCGATAGAGAGTAGCTCCGCCTGGGAAAGAGCAGCATTGGCTCCATAAATAGAGAGATCGCGGATACGCTGTACCACAGCCAATCCTTCCATTAGAGCCGCCTCAGTAGCCTGAAGCCAGCCCCTTGCTTCGTCGATATTGAGCCGATACCGTTCATTCCGGCTGATAGAGTCTCTGTAACACATGACCCGGCACGTCCCCACCGGGTCCTCTGATGGGCGGCTGAAAGCCTTTCCCATGGAAAGCTGCTGCGAACGCTGATCCATGCGTCTCATGCTCTGCTGCAGGTTGTAATTAACCCCTTCAGCGATCATCCGGTGGGTAATCCGCATCTTAAACCCTCCTCAAGTGGTAAACAATCATAGTTCCCTGAATAAGGTATCGAGCATCCGATCAACATAGCTGATGAAATGGGCTGCCGCCTGCCAGGCATGCCCGTACTGAACCATATTCAATGTCTCTTCATCAAGATTCACCCCGGTGACGGATTCATGCCGCGATCGCAGCTGAGCCAGGGCTTCTGTAAAGGCTTCAGCCATCCGCCGGCTCTCCCGTCCTTCAACGCCCAGACTGGAGATCATTCCCCGATAATCATCCATCAGCGAAGCATTGCCCGGGCCCACCAGGTTTTCATTTCTTAAACGGGCTATGGCCACAGCGTTTTCCCCATTTCCCCATTCATCTGTTCTGGAAGCGGCGGCAATGGCATTGATTTCGTTCATTACAGCGCCATCCAACTGGAATTGCAAGGCAGCTGGTATATTGTTGTCTATAATCTCCTCAAAAAAATTACGCCCCTTATCTCCATCCAAACCATACCCCCGGCTGTGGAGATTATTAAGATTACTGACAAGAGAAGAGACCAGTTCGTTCAGTCCGTTTTGCAGACCGGGAACAATCAGGTTTACTGCCTCCTCTAGCCCTTTAAGCCTGCCGGAACGAAGCTCCAGGGGGATCTCCCGGGAGCTAACCACACTCAATCCGCCCTCTTCAGCCTGCAGGGCCAGAGCATAATGCTGCTGATCTTGAACCAGCAACCTGCCACCACCAAAGATCTCCACAGCGCCGCTGTTTTTCCGAAAAACCCGGATATCAACAAGAGCTGAAAGCTGTTCCAGGGCCTGATCCAGCTGGTCCAGCAGTGCATTGGGTTTTTCACCAAGAGCCCCGGCAAAAATAATCTGATCGTTTATTACCGCCACCTCTGCAGCCAGCTGGTTGACCTCCTGAACCCGCTGGACAAGTTCATTTTTCAGTTCAATCTGCAAATCAGTCAGCCTTAAATAAACATCTTGCACCGCCTTGGTAAATGAAACCGCCTGTTCACGCAAGCTCGTCCTTACCGCAGCATTTTCCGGGGAGCTGCTGAGCTCCTGCCAGAAATCAAAGAAATCATTGAGATAACCGCCCAGCCCGTTTGCACCAGGCTCCATAAAGACTATTTCCGCCTGCTGAAAGGCCTCCAGACGCATCTCCCAGTATGAAAGATAGGATCCTGAACCCATCATCTGGGTATGGTAAAATTCACTGCGCACCCGGGTTATAGCCGTAACATCAACTCCGTAGCCGGGAACTAGCGAAAGGCCGGAAACCAGTGCCGGTATTGCCGGCGCCATCTCCACCCTTTGACGGCTATAACCGGGGGTGTTGGCATTGGCCACGTTTTGACCGCTGACAGCCATCCCCTTGAGCTGCGCCTTGAGTGCGCTCCTTCCTGATTCGATTGAGCCAAATATGGTCATCCGCTTTCTCCTTAGCAGTTTTGGTCCAAACCGTGCCGGATATTGTCGGCAGATCCTGGAACCTCTCCGCGGCTGTTGTAGGTGGTTTTCCAGGCATACAGAATGTTTTGCATTTTATGGGCAATCCGTGAACCCTCCTCATGGAGGAGGCGGTTAACCTCTTGCTTCGCCTTCATTTCGAATAGTTTCTCCACAAACAACTCGTACCGATCTGAGGGGGACTCTTTGCCCTGTGGAAGCTGTTCAATCAATTTACAAAAAGTCTTTCCCTTCGCCAGTTCCCTTTTACGTTCAATAAACTTTTCTCCCCGGCTCATTATTTGATCTGTAATAGCCAATAGGTTTGCCAGGCCCTGGAAATCCATGGAGATGAACAACTGCTCCATCTCTTTTTCCAGCCGGCAGAGCTCCTCTGTTACCAGGAGGCCCTCTTCCAGCAAGCAATCTACTTTTTGGGCAAATCCATCCTGCATACCGCTCATTTACTTATCTTCTCCCTGCTGACCTGATAGATCTTCCGGTGAATGCAACATGGCCTCCGCCAGTTTTCGCAGGTTGATTTCGTAATCGCCACTGCTAATATCTTTCTCCAGTTTCTTTAATCGGGCCAGATCTGCCGGCTCGCTCTTCTCTTCAAGGTGCTCAGCTTCCTGTAAAACAGCCACCAGGCTGGATAATTCACGGCGATCGATTTGTGTATTTTCTGGCAAACCCTTTTTGCCTTCCGCCTTAGCCTGAGCTATCTGATCGGAACTGCGAAGCCGGTTCAGGAATGATTTATATAAAGATCGAATTTCCATGGGTGAAATGTCACTTCCTTGTTTTTATTAGGCTCTTTTCAAGCTTCCAGTAATCTAATCGGCAAGAAAATAATTATTTTAAGGGGCATTGTTAATTCCAGCGGCTGATCTTAATATCACCCTTCTGATCCCGGTAAATCCTGATGTTGCTCAAATCTTTCTCCAGGTAAAATTCCTGCTTGCCGATCCTGATTCCCGTATTCTCGTAAACCCGGCCCAGGTAAACCTGCTTTCTATTGTCAGTTTCAATTAAGCCCTCTATCCTGGTCAAACGGGGAACACCGGCTTCACCTATATAGATATCTCCGCCTGCCTTAATGCTCCCTCCCCTGAAAATCCGTTCAATGTGAACTTCGCCGCCGCAGTTAATTTGCGTGTTATAAGCGCCGGGACCATTGACAAAAATGTCACCCGGGCAAAGCAATGAACTGTTTTGCACATAGTAAACAGAAATATTAGCCATGTTTTCTCCTGGCGCTGCCGACAACCACCTTCCCCGGTTCTCATGAAGCAGCTCGTAAAGCTCATGCAATTTTCCCAGCGAAAGTAACCCGCCGCCCTGCAGAAGGAGCTGGCATTCTTCAAGAACTGCCTCTGCCTCTTTAGAACTCTCCCCAAGGATTTCACGGCTTAATGAAAGAGCCTTCCCGCTCAATGCCTCCAGATGGGGCAGCTTTTTCTGAATCAAAGATCGCAGAATAGCGTTTACCTGGGGCTCCGTATACAAACCTCGCTTCTGCAGCTCTCCGGCAAGCTCACCTCCCATATTAAAGGCCAGGTGAAGATTATCAGTAAGATCATTGTAAAAACGGCTGAACTCTTTAATCCGTAATGTCTGTTCTCCCGCCCTGACAAGGCATTTTATACAGTTTTTTTTAAAAACTATACTTCCGCCGGCAATGATCTCGGCACCGGAACCATTATCGGCAATCTCGATATCGCCTTCAGCTTTGACACACAGTCCCTCTCCAATCCCACCCTCAATCCTTAAATGTCCCTCAAAATTGATATGGCCACTTAGAACATCAACATCGCCCCGATGGGTATATATATTGTCCACCTTAACGATAACCTGTTTGCCACGCACGCGGTAAACGGGAACACCGCTTCCTAAAGCAACAACTTCGTTTTGGGCATCATTCAAAGCGGTCCCGGTTTCAAGAAACATCTCTGCCGGATAGACCGGTTCCGGAGGGATCTTTACTCCTGTCACTGTCATCCCTGGTTCACCGGAACGCGGCGGATAGATCCGGGCAATCACCTGATCCTTTTCAACCTGCGGTATCTCATAACGCTTCCGGTAATCAACATGTGTTTCAGTCAGATCATAATTGATCTGCTGCAAACCTTCCTTAAAGAGCGGTTCTACATAACCGTCCCGCCCCTGCACCGGGGGATGCCCTGTCGCAATTACCCGCCACTCCCCCGGCTTTGAAATCAGCCCTGACAAAGCCGCTTCATCCAGGCCGTAGACTACTCCCTGGGCCTGCAGAGTATTCCTGATATCAACGGGAGAAAAACCGGCCCCAGGGGCCGCCTCCACCTCCGTTTTGGAAGCGGAGATGACCAGTTCAGCAGCAGGAGGATGATCGGGAATCACATAATGGATTTCCCGGGGAGCAAAATAAACCGCTTGCGCTTCCATCTCATCTTTGGCAATTTTTACCTCAATGCGGGCAGGCATCTGCAGTTGAAGAGGAGCTATCTCTATTTCATCACGGGCGCAAACCCGGCGGCTGCCATCAACTGTCTGGCCATTCACCTGCAGCAAAACACCCTCTCCGGCAGTGATCTCTACTCCATCACCATCAGTTTCTTCTGCTGAGCCGGAAATAATCACTCTACCAGAAGAAACTCCGGCCATACACTGTTTTTTTTCATCTTTTCCCTGCTCCATAGCCTTCTCTCCGGGTTTATCTAGAGATGCCGCGGTTTATCCCGCACAATCTTTATCGCTGCAAAAACCGCGCTGACAATATCTACATCGTTCTGCAACTCCAGCATGTTTGCCCTGCTGTAAGTTTCCCCCCTTGAAGTAACCACATAGTGATGCGGCAGTCTGTTTAAAGCAAGTGCGGCAATATCCATCCGGCACTGAGGGCAGCTGCAGAATTCATAATCTTTGGCGAGATCATCTATCGTATTAAAAACCATCTGCTCCATAATATTAGACATCTTGCACATAACTTATCGACATCCTTTCTGGACTATTGCCTGATTATTTCAAATATAACATACAGCGGAATTTAATCCAAGCCATCGCTGTTTTACATTACATGAATCAGGACAGGCCTCTCTTTAGCCGAAAAGTAGTTCTAACTGGCTCGCCGCAATGCCCTGGAGCTGGGTGTTTTCGGAGCTTCTTTCGGGTTGATGTATGAACCCGATCGTTACGCCTCCACGGAGGAGTTGGAAAAAGCGGCGCAGATCGTGACTAAGCACGGTTGATTGTCCGCAAGGTGACATGAAAAATCTAGAGAATCCATTTCCGGTTCACATTGTAGGTGCTGAATACAAAAAGAAAAACCCCGAAACCGATAAGCATTGTAAAACTGAACGGCACAGAAATGATCCCGTTATTGTTGATTGCAGTTTTCAGAATATCCACCCCGTAGGTCAGTGGCAAAACATAAGATAGCGGCCTCAAAAAGGGCGGCAAGCCTGTCAGTGGAATAAAAAGTCCGCACAGAAAAAGCATGGGGAAACGGAAGAAGTTGGAAAAGGTTTGGGCCTCGAAGACCTGGCTGACCGAAACAGCAATGAACAGCCCCAAAAATGTCGAAGTTATAGCTATAAGAAGAACACTTCCCAAAACCATGAACCAGTTGACCCCGGACAGATCGATCATGAAGCAGGCAAAAAGCACCGGAACAAAGGCGTTTGCGATCCCAAACATGATCGCACCCGAGGTCTTGGCCAGCATTAACAGGTTAAGGCTGATTGGAGCAAGCAAAAGTCTTTCAAAGGAGCGGCTTTTCCTTTCAAAGGTTATGGTCACCGCCAGCATGGAAGTTGTGCCAAACAGTATGGAGAGAGCCATAACACCGGGGAGAAGGTCGCGAATTTCAACATGCACAGGTGAGCGTAAAAAAAACATGAGCGTCCAGGCAATGGGGAAGATCAAGCCCCAACTGATGTTGGGCGGTTTCAGGTAATAACTGCGCATATCTTTCATCAGGATATTGGAAAATGCTATCCATGCTTTCATGAACGGGAGCGGCCCCCCTTCCGGCTCTGCTTGCCTTTCTGATTTTGATGGTCCTGCATTTTTTGCAGCTCTATGCCGGTGGTTTTTACAAAAACCTCTTCCAGGGAAGGACGAACGATTTTTGCCTCATAAACAGGGTAGTTTTTCTCTTCAAAAAGCTGAACAAGGGGAAAAAGGCTGAAGGGTTCAGAGGAATGGATGCTTACCTCGTTATTCTTGCCAACCTTGAAATTATAATCGGGGAAGCGTTCCTTAAATTCCTCTGCAATATTGGAGAAATCTCCCCCCAGGGTGACATTAACGATATTTTCTCCCTGGGCTTCATCCATCAGCTCGTCTACTGTACCCTCCCGCACTATTTTACCCTGCACGATAAAGGCAAGGCGCTGACAGAGGCGCTCTGCCTCTTCAATATAATGGGTGGTCAAAAAAATAGTGGTGCCTTTACGGCGAAGTTCCACGATGAGACTGCGTATTTGCCGGGCAAAAGCCACATCTATGCCGGTGGTAGGTTCATCCAGAAAAAGAATTTCCGGCTGATGAATAATACCTGCGGCAATGGTCAATTTTCTTTTCATCCCTTTGGAATACGCCTTGAAGGGCTTGTTTGCTGCATCTTCAAGGCCAAACTGCTGCAACAGCAGGGAAGCCCTCTCTTCACGAATCTTTTTCTCCATACCGTAGAGAGCTCCGCAAAAAGTTAAATTATCCCGTCCGGTCAACTCTTCATAAAGATTGCTCTCATCGGGAACTACACCCATCATGGCCTGGGCTTTTTTGGGATTGCGGGTGTAGTCTTCCCCCAGCAGTTTGACTCTGCCCGAAGTAATCTTGGCCATCCCTGTAAGCATATTGATGGTTGTGGTTTTACCGGCCCCGTTTGGACCGAGGAATCCGAAGATTTCTCCCCTGTTTATATGAAAGCTTACCCTGTCCACAGCAGTAAAGCCATTAAAGCTTTTCTTCAAGTTTTCCACTTCGATAATTTTCAATTATGCAGCCCGCCCTCTAGTTTTAATTTTAGGTTTTAGCAAAAAGTATCTTTTCTAGACTTTCACCCATTTACCTCTTATTCTTCTACTTTCTAGTTCCAATAAACACGAATACATCTCTTTACCTTTATTTTACCCGCTTTATAAACTGTCTTTAGCCTGGGAAATGAATTTACCGCAATGGAGCAGGAGGCAAAAAGGCAGACCACCAATCCTCCAAAGAATAAGGCAACCGGGCAGCCGGGAACCGGCCGGTTCAAAAATAGAAGCATAATGATCAATATGAACGTGAGCAGCTCTAACGAAAGACCGGCCCACTTCACCAGATGCATTTTTTTCATGGAGGCGCTCTCCTTCTCATTTCCCGATGCCGCCGCCTTACCTTCGGAGCTTCTTCATAGTTTATAATTATGCATGCAGGCTCAGATGATTAAACAGCAGTTATTACATTTTTGCAGCAGCCGTTACTGAATCATTACTTTCCACATGGTGTAACATTTTCCTGCCCGCGCCCCGGGAGAAGCACGATGGGTTAACCGGGTAGCCCGGCATCATATCGACCAGGCCGGGCAAATTTAGAGCCCAGGAAAAAATCATACCAATACATTCCCGGATAAAAACCATCCGGGGTAGCCTTTGCTCCAGTTGGGTAGTAGAATAGGAATCGATGGGAAGGAAACGGAGTTTACATAAATGTTTAAGGCGATGATAAAATTCTTTTTCTTTGTAGTTATTGCGGGCCTGGCCATGCTGTTTTTTTTCCTTACTGCCGGCAGCAATACCATTAAGGTCTCCCGGTTTCATATCGGGATGGACGGACTGCCCGAAGGCCATGAAGGTCTGAGAATTGTCCATATCAGCGATCTGCATGGCAAGGAGTTCGGACCGCGCAACGGGGATCTGGCCAGAGACATTGAAAGGCTGGAACCGGACCTCATTCTTGCTTCCGGTGATATGATTAACTCGCAGAATGACGATGGCAGCGCTTTTATCAACCTTCTTTACGAACTGAAGGGGCTCTGCCCCATCTACTGCTCGCTGGGAAACCACGAGCAGATTATTAAAGAGCTGGGTGGAGCAGAAAGATACCACGACTTCATAAAAGGGTTGCGCGAAGCCGGCGCAAACATGCTTGACAATGAGCGGGTGGAAGTAAAAAAAAGCGGCATCACTTTCGGCATCTACGGCTTTACCGCGGCGCTGCATCACTATAGCAGCCATGAAGTACTGACGGCCTACGAGGGATCGGAACTGCAGGCGCAGTTTATTGTTGAATCTATCGGACGGCCCAGAGATGATGAAATAGCGATCCTGCTGGCCCACAACCCTAAGTATTTCCAAGAATATGTTGCCTGGGGCGCTGATCTGGTCTGTGCCGGACATATTCACGGCGGCGTGGTCCGGCTTCCTTTGCTGGGCGGGATTCTGTCACCTGATCTCACCTTCTTCCCCAAGTATTCTGCCGGACTCTACCGCTCGGGTAAAACAACCATGCATGTCAGCCGCGGCCTGGGCAACTCGGTGATCCCTTTCCGTATCTTCAACCCTCCTGACCTCTCTTTGCTGCTGCTGCAACCTTAGCGCAATTGGCGCAGCCTTTATCGCCGGCGCCAGGTACAGAGAGATTCCAGGCAGCATATGCCTCACCGTTCCTCAGCCGGGTATAACAGTCGGCGCAGCACTCCCGCCGGCCTGTCCTTCGATGATCGGGCGATCAGGCTGTAGGCGCCTGATCACAATACACATGCAGTAATGACCGGTCCGGACAACCTGTTTCGCAATCATAAAACTGCGCCGCCCAGAAGCCGCTAAAAATCCCGAAAAGATCAAAAAGCGCTGCTGCAGGATTGCAAGGGGGAGACCCAACAAAAGCAGCATTTTATGATACAGTTATGGTGGCAATATTTGAAATACCCCGACAGGAGAGTTGAATGCAGCTATACCGGGGGATGGAGCCCAGATCGGGTTTAAAGTTATCGGGACGATCAAGAAAATAAGGGGTTTCTGCAGCGCCGGGCATAAAGACGGGGACAGCATGGAGTTGAGCATGCATAAAACAGGCGGGCTGTGCTCCGCTTTGTATCATGACAACCAGGAGGAATTTATACGATTGAAGCCCTTTTTGGTAAACTGACGCGGCCGCGTAGCGGTGAAGTTGAAGCATTCATCACCTGGGCCCGCGAGCAGGCCGTAACTTTTAATTGTCTTGACAGCGAAGATAGGGATATGGGCAAACTATCTTTTCTTGATGAACTGCTTGAAGGCAAACGTATCGTTTATCTGGGCGAAGAGGATCACTGGATCCGCGAAAAATACAGCTACCGGATGTTGCTGCTGCGCTACCTTTTTTCCCGGGGCTGGTGCCGGCTCGGCGAGGAGCTTGGCTGGTCTGACGGGATAAAAATAAATCGCTACCTTGAAACCGGGGATCGGACTTACCTTACCCGGGTGACCGCCTACGGTTACCGGGAAGCGATACGCGAAGACCGGAACGATAGTCCCACCGGCATCCTGAAAGAGACCTCGACAGAATATCCAACAGAAGCCTTTGCCGCCATGCAGATCAGGCTTGCCAAAGCACTGCGCAAACTGAATGTAGAAAGACCTGCGGGATCTAAAGCGCTTTCCTTCTTCGGTTTTGATCTCGATGTCCTCGCCGGGGGCGGTTACGAAGAGTTGGCCGAAGTGCTGCACCCCGTGCGGGATGCACCCGCGGCCGCAAAGCTGAAATCTCTACTGACCCCTCCTGCCGGTGAAACATTGGAGCAGGAGATCACCCGCCTGGATAGGGCTCTGACAGAGATTGACGCAGTTAAGGGGCAGCTTAAACAACTGCTGGGGCAAGACAGGCTCAGCCTGCTGCGTGAATCTGCTCTTGCCCTGCGCCAAAGTTTTGATTTTATCCGCGTGGCCAACCCTGCCCGTACGTGGAAACAGCTCAACCGGGCCATGGCGGCTCGCGAAGAGGCAATGTACCGCCGGGTCAGGTTTATCCTGTCGCAGATGGCGCCCGGTGAAAAGATGATCCTGATGGGACATAACCGGCACCTGGCCAGGGAAAGCGGCGCCATAAAGAACGCGGGCGGAGCGCCCCCGGGCGGCAAGAAAGTGCCTGCCCTCGGAACCATGCTCAACCGCCTGCTGCCCGGCGAAGTTTTTTCGATCTGGATGCTGCATGATCGCGGGAGCAGTTCGCAGCCGCTATCCTGGCTGAGCCGTGAATACAGCAGCCCCCCAGACAGCCTGAACGCCATGTTGTCCAAAGTGGGGCCTTGCTTTTTGCTACCCACGGTATCGCTTGATTCACGGGCTCGTTTGCTTGGAAAACAACTGCCTGTTAATGGAATATACAACCAGGTTTTCCGGACCGCCGTCGCCAGGCAGGCCGACGCCCTCTTTTTCGTCCGCCAGGTAAACCCGCTTCCAGGACAGCGCTAATGTATTTTAATGTTGTTTTTTATTTTGGGGGTTGACAGGCGGCTGCTAATATGATAGTTTTTTTTAAACCGATGAAGCGGGAGTAAAACCACCGCCTGCCGCAAAGAGAGCCGGGACTGGTGCGAACCGGTCGGTGACGGGGTGGATAAATGGGCCGCCGAGGGCGGGGCAAAAGGGTCTTTTGGCCCGAGTAGCTACCGACGCAGCGCCGGCGTTAGCGGGCGAAGGGTGTGATGGCACCCTGCAGAGAGGATGCTTCGAGTAATCGGGCGTCAATCAAGGTGGTACCGCAGGCGAAAAGCCTGCCCTTGTCCCAAGGGCAGGCTTTATTTTTATATGCGGCCCCTTGAAACTCTATTTATTTCCGCGGATAAATGGAGACTGCAGGGAAACCCTCAAAAAAACATTCATATTGAGGAGGAACCCTGGATGAAAAAAGTTATCATGGTGTTCTTGTCGGCCTGTTTGCTGGTTGCGCTGCTTTTCTCAGGTGCCTGCACTCCGGATAAAAATGGCGAAGGCAACGGAGGAAATCTAACAGAAGATGAAAACGGAGTGGAATTGAAAAAGGTAGGCATTGTCCAGATTATGGAGCATCCCTCGCTGAATACGATCCGTGAATCCATGATCGAGGAACTGGCTGCACTGGGGTTTGCCGATGGTCAGGAGATTATCATCGACTACCAGGATGCGCAGGGAGAACCGAGTAACCTGAAGACTATCTGTCAAAAATTTGCAAACCATGAATATGACCTCATTGTGGCTATCGCCACCCCATCAGCCCAGGCGGCTGTGGGGGAAACATCAAAGATTCCCGTGCTTTTTTCCGCCTGCACCGACCCCGTTGGTTCGGGACTGGTGAATAACCTGGAAAAACCGGGGGGGAATGTGAGCGGCACCTCTGATGCCGTTTCCGCAGAGCAGATCATGGCCCTGGCGGTACAGATTACCCCGGGGATCAAGACAATTGGTGCGCTTTATAACTCCAGCGAAACTAATTCAGTATCGGTGGTCAATGATCTGAAGGCCTATGCATCCCGTAACGGAATGACGGTTATGGAGGCCACAGTGACTAACACCTCCGAGGTGCAGCAGGCGGTGCAGTCCCTTGTAAGCAAAGTTGACGCCATCTTTTCGCCCATCGACAACACTGTTGCCTCGGCAATGCCCCTGGTAGCACAGGTGACCAGGCAGGCGAAGATCCCCATGTATGTAGGTGCCGATTCCATGGTCAAAGACGGCGGGTTGGCCACATACGGAGTCAATTATGTGACCCTGGGAAAAGAAACTGCCAAAATGGCTGCAGAAATCATGAAGGGGAAAAAAGCGGGTGATCTGCCGGTCAAGATGATTACCGATTTTGAAATCTATCTCAACCTGGAAACAGCTGAAATAATCGGGGTAACCATACCCGATGAACTGGTTGATGCGGCTGTCGAGCTCTTTGGCGAGTAAAATAGAAGGAGCCAAAAATTAAAATTGATGAACCTAGCCACTTGTTTAAGCTCGGTGGAGCTGGGCGTGATCTACGCTATCATGGCCCTGGGAGTCTTTCTCTCCTTTCGCACACTGAACATGCCTGACCTGACTGTAGACGGTAGTTTTGTCCTCGGCGCGGCGGCATCGGCGGTGCTCTGCACCGCCGGCCGTCCCCTTGCCGGCATCGTCCTGGCCCTGGCCGCAGGAGCTCTGGCCGGATGCGCAACAGCACTTTTGCATACAAAACTTAAGATTCAGCCTATCCTGGCTGGCATTTTAACCATGCTGGCCCTCTACTCCATCAACCTCAAGGTGATGGGCGGCCGGGCCAACATCCCCCTGCTTAATCTGAAGACCGTCTTCAGCCTTCCCCAATGGATGCCGGACCTGGAACGATCCGCGCTGATCATCTCGCTTGTTGTGCTAATCGTGGTGATGATTCTCCTTTATTTCTTTTTGAAAACCCGCATGGGCCTGGTTTTAAGAGCCACGGGAGACAACGAACAGATGGTACGGGCGCTGGGCGTGAGTACAGATCTGACCAAGCTCATCGGGCTGGCCCTGGCCAACGCGCTTGTGGGTCTCTCGGGGGCGCTTATCGCCCAGTACCAATCCTTTACCGATGTGGGCATGGGTATCGGAATGGTCATTATCGGCCTGGCTTCAGTCATTATTGGTGAAGCTGTCTTCGGTACCGTCAGCCTTGGGCGCAGGCTCATTGCTGTTGTCCTGGGAGCAATCCTCTACCGGTTGGTAATCGCCTTTGCTCTTGAGCTTGGTATGCCGCCCACAGATCTAAAACTTATCTCGGCGGTAATAGTCTGCGCTGCATTGTCCATGCCGGCCATCAAGGAGCAATATTCTTCGCTGAAGAAAAGGATCTCCGCAGCCGCCGGCAATAAGGGGGTGCCGCTCTAGATGCTTAGAATTAATTCTATCAGCAAAACATTTGACCGGGGCAGCGTAAATGAAAAAAAGGCCCTCCATCAACTCAGCCTCTCTCTCGAAAAAGGTGAATTTGTTACTGTCATCGGCGGCAACGGTGCCGGCAAATCAACCCTGACCAATTGCATCTCGGGAGTATATGAGATCGACTGCGGCAGTATCATTCTTGACGGCAGCAATATCACCTTTAGCCCCGAGTATAAGCGTTCCCGTTTGATCGGCCGTGTTTTTCAGAACCCCCTGCTCGGCACCGCCTTTGATATGACCATAGCCGAGAACCTGGCCATTGCCTGGGCCAAGGGCAAGTCGCACGGTCTTACTGCGGGCATTACCAGGAATGACCTGGCTCTTTTTCGAAAACGCCTGGCCTTGCTGGATCTGGGGCTGGAGGATAGGATCAATCAGAAGGTAAAGCTCCTTTCGGGGGGGCAGCGCCAGGCGCTCACGCTGCTCATGGCCACCATGGCCCAGCCGAAACTGCTGCTGCTCGACGAGCACACCGCCTCGCTGGACCCGGCTATCGCCAAAAAAGTGCTCTACCTAACGCGTAAGTTTGTCACTGAGGAGAGACTGACAACGATCATGATCACCCATAACATGAAAGCCGCCCTGGAATACGGCAGCCGGACGATCATGATGCACGAAGGAGAGATCATCCTCGATCTCTTGGGAGAAGAGAGGGCTGAAATGACGGTGGAGCAGCTGATTGAGTACTTCGAAAGCTGCAGCGGCACCCGCCTGGAAAACGACCGCCTACTCTTATCCTAATGACCAGCCACAGGGACAGGGACTTTGGCAGGCCCCCTTCTGTCCCGAAAAGCCATTATAATTTTACATTAAAATAAAGGGGAAATGTGTCTCAACGGGGAAATGATTTACAGGTGTTACTGCTGGACAAAGCTTCTTGGAGGAGGCATCATTGCCCAGACAGGCTAGAAAAAAAAGCGTTTCGCGTATCTATCACGTTATGATGAGAGGCGTTAACAGGGAACCCATATTCCACGAGGATAAAGATTACTTGCGCTTCCTAGAAATACTGGCCAAAGTAAAAGAAAAAGCACCTTTTATTATTTATGCCTATTGCCTGATGTATAACCATGTACATTTACTCTTTCAAGAACTAAAAGAACCGGTCGGGGATACAGTAAGGCGCATCAGTTCTTCCTATGTCTATGGATTTAACCGCAAATATAATCGTGTTGGCCATCTTTTTCAAGAGCGGTTCCATAGTGAGCCTGTTGATGATGATCCCTACTTTTTGACTGTTTTACGCTATATCCACCAAAACCCGATAAAAGCAAAAATAACGCAGCAATGCAGTGAATATCCCTGGAGCAGTTATGCCATTTATGCCAGTGCTGCGCAACAAGGTAAGACACTTGTTGATACCACTTTTAGTCTGGATTTAATGGGTGGCCAAAGAGAGTTGTTGAAATTCATAAATACCCCAAACAACGACAAATGTCTTGATCTGGAAAATGTGATCAAATTGTCAGACGCTGAACTCCTTGTCTTGATAGAGGAAATGATAGAGGGAGCAGCCATATCTGACATTTCAAAAATGCCCCCTGGAGAGCGTGACCAAATCTTGAGAAAGTTAAAGAGCATAGAGGGAACTACATTCCGACAGATAGCCCGCTTAACAGGCCTGGGAAGGTGGATGGTGTCCAATGCTTGATTAAGTCCCTCTCCCTGCGATAGCTAGACCTGCCAAAGTCCCTGTCCCTGCGGTAGCTTGCACGGAGGTGATTAAAATGAAACTGGAAGGAAACTGTCTAACCACGGCAATGGGGATCCTGCCTCACATTGATGTAGAGAGAGCGCTGCAGCTTTCCCTTTCAATGGATATCCCCTTCTGGCCGCAACTTCCCGGGGTCAGCTTTTACGAAGATATGTATGCGCAGGCTTCAGAACACTTCCCTGGAATAACACTTGATCTGGAGCGGCGGGAGATTCACTTTTCATTGGATCAGTTCCACCAGGAACTCGAAAAATACCTGCTACACTGGGAAGATGAATCATACTTTCGCCTATCTCCTCAATACAGCGCAGTCTACCACAATTTCCTGAAGAAAGATCTTGCCCCTTACCCCTATATCCGCGGGCAGAGCATCGGTCCCGTCAGTTTTGGCATGAAAATTCAGGACAGCGAAAGACGCCCCATAATCTATTTCGATGATGTTCGTGAGATTATTTTTGATTTCTTCGCCAGGAAACTGCAGGCCCAGTACAGCGAACTACAGCAGGTACACCCCCAATCCTTTGTCTGGGTTGACGAGCCGGGACTGGAGATGCTTTTCATGTCTTATACCGGCTATACCAGCGAAAGGGCTTCCGCCGATTACCGGCTCTTCCTTGATAATTTCCCCGGCCCCAGGGGGGTGCACCTCTGCGGCAATCCTGACTGGTCTTTTCTGCTTAACCTGGATCTGGACATCCTCTCTCTGGATGTGCTTGCCCGGGGTTACATTTTTACGCGCTACCGCGATGAAATCAAGGCTTTTCTTGACAGGGGAGCTATTATCTCCTGGGGGATCACTCCCACGCTAACGGAAGAATATATCCAGGAAGATTTACAGTCAATGCTTACTAAAATCGAGGAGTTCTGGTCATACCTGGAGCAGGGCGGCATACCGCGCAAGCAGATACTCAGGCAAGCCTGGTTCGCTCCAGCCCGCTGCTGCCTCATCAACACCGACAGGGAGGCTACTGTAGAACGTTCCTTCGAGTTGCTTAAAGAAGTAGCGGCGCACTTTAAAAAAGAGCTTTGAGCCAATTGAGTCACGGTAGTCGGTGATTTAAACTTATTGCTCATGAATTCCAGATCTGCATTGCATAGGGCGCCCCGGGGTAAATCAAGGCATTTTGTCAGACTGGCGGCGATGAGTGAAGAGTACCTTGATTAGAAAAAGTAGCTCGTTAACAACATGAAGTATAGCGATCAAACATGATTTTACCAGATCAGGGGTATCAGCCTGAACCTGACCCTGCGGGAATAACCGCGATATCCGGGCAGCTGTTCAATTAGCAATTTATCCTCCAGTGCAGTGCGGATTACAATGATAATCACAGCCAGAAGAGCAGGTATAAGCGCAAGCCGCGAGCCGGCAATTAAGGGAAGAGGCAGCGTATTTAAGACCATGCCAAGGTATCCGGGATGCCGGATGTAGCTGTATGGACCCCTGCTCACGGCATATTGTCCGCGATCTTTTTGCAAGCGCATGGTCCCCTCAAAAAAAGGATTTTCCAGCATCGCCCAGAGGACAATCAGGGTGGCAACCACCTGGAGAAACACACCGCAATAGATATAAAAAACGGGTAAGGGAGCGCTGTTGAAACGGCCTATATCAAGACCGGCTACAAGCGGCATGATTACCAGGTTGGCACCAAAAAGCAGCAGGAGCAAGAGCTTGTCGCTGCTCTCTGTATCCTCCCCCATGCGCCCCCTCTCATTTAACAGCTCCGGTGAGCGATATAAGAGAAGCAGGTCACCGCCTAAGGAGATCACCAGGGCCAGAAGGTAGTAAAGCCACCCCCTGACTATATCCAGCCGTCCTGCCGCAATGAAAAAGCAGCAGGCTGAAATAAATAGCATCCGCAGAGGAGATAGAAGGGCGCTCCATCCTGTCCTGGTTAATCGCTTACCGGCTTTGACCATGCCTGTCCCTCCAATACTGTCAATACGCCTGCTGGATATCCCACAAAAAAACTGAGTAAAACGACATCAAAGAAGCGATGGCTGGTGATGCCAAACAAGAATTCATTCAACAGCTGTGCCAGCTTCTCCTTCCTGCGCTCTTTCTCAGGCGACCCTGCAGTAGTAATCTTTCCAGGTTTCTGCAGCGCTGCATGATCGCTTCATGCACACAACCCGGCCGCCATATATATGAATCAAGGGCAGTTGCATTATCATTGCGGGAGTGACCAGTCATGAAGGACATCAGAGTCTGTGTAGTAGGTTACGGCAATGTGGGCAGGGAGGCAATTGAATGTATCAGGCGGGCTCCCGACATGGAGCTAGCCGGTGTAATCAGGCGGAGCCCCTGCGAAATCCCTGAAGATACTCTTGTGACCACCCGGGTTGAGGAGATGGGCCGGGTCGATGTTGCTGTCCTGGCTATTCCCTCGCGACTTATTTCCGCCACAGCACCCTTTTACCTCCAAAAGGGAATCAATACGGTGGACGGATACGATGTTCACGGTGAAGCAATGCTTGCTTTAAGAAAGAATTTGGAGAGATACACATTGGAAAAAAGACGGGTGGCGATCATCGGCGCCGGATGGGATCCCGGCAGCGACTCGGCTATCAGAATGCTTTTCGCCGCTATCGCCCCGCAGGGGATCACCTACACAGATTTCGGTCCGGGCATGAGCATGGGACACAGCACGGCTGTGAGATCAATTCCGGGAGTTAAAGACGCCATTTCGCTGACCCTGCCGCTGGGTTTCGGAGAACACCGGCGCGACGTTTACGTGGAGATCAATGAAGGAACTGATTTTGCAGAGATCACCGCCAGGATCAAGGAAGATCCCTATTTCAAAGATGACCGGACTCAGGTAATCAAAGTTGATCATGTTTCGCCGCTTAGAGTCACTGGGCACGGTGTGCGCATAGAGCGCACCGGCTGCTCGGGCACAGCCCACAATCAGCTGCTTGAATTGAAGATGAGGCTGACCAACCCCGCGGCTACCGCCCAGATCATGACTGCATCAGCCCGGGCTTCCCTGCGCCTCAAACCGGGCTGCTATGTTTTGGGTGAAATTCCCCCCATCGATCTGCTGCCAGGCGGCCGCGAGGAGATCATTAAAAAGCTGGTTTAAAGATAAACCAGCAGCGGCTCAATCCGTATATTTTATGCATCAGGCTCTTGATCAGATGGAAAATCGATCCCCCTTCGGGGGATTTTAGTTAAAATAGATCCTGTTTCAGATCAAGACTGTGCTGCCGGTAGCAAACTCTCCAGGGCTCCATGAAATCATTGCGGGCTTGCCCTTCGGATCGGAGCGAGTCTCTACTATTCGGCGGCTTTACGAGCGTATGTGGTCAGGTAAATAAGGCGCATTAATAAGGATTCAACGGGATTAACCGGCCGGGCACCACCGAAAAACGCGGTACCGATAAGGGCCCGGCAGCCTTTGTCAAGGATCTGTGCGGCAGCAGCGGCATCGCTTCTGGAGGGACCGCAGCAGAGAGCACCGTTGCCTTCAATCATCACTGCATGACGGCCCCTCAGTTTCCCGGCAATCATCCTCACCGCCGCCGGCAGGGGGCCTCCCGCAGCCACCCTGACGCTGATTCCGACAATCTGGGCAAAGTCATCGATGAGCGGGTAAAGAGTTTGACCCGTTTTGGAGATGGTAAGGATATCAGGTGAGGTTGCATGCAGAATCGCCCTGATCTCTTTGAACTTACGGTAGATGAATCGGTGAATTGCAAGTTCCGGCAGGAGGCCGTTATTCTCAGGCAACCCTTCCAGGCTGGCCTCAATGCAGTTCTTTCCGGTTCCCAAAAAGGGCTGGACCGGATCGTCATCCAGGTAGAGCTTCAGATGATTGCCGCTTCTTTCACTACTGTAAAGCGGTCCTCCAGGAGGCCCCTCCGCTAAAAAGTCGCCCGGTGAAAGCTCTTCCAGGTAGTAAGCCCTAAGCCCTTCCCAATCCGGCTTTTTCTGGCCGCTAATCTGCAAGTAGCGGCTCATGATGAAATCAGAACAGATCTGTTCCAGCACTGCCGCAACCTCGAAAGCATCGTCACGGTTTCCGCCCAGGCAGAGTGCACCATGGTTAGCCATCAGAAAAGCCTTGCTCTCTGAGCGGGAAAGAGCTTCGATAACGTTTCTCTTCAATTTTTTTGAACCTGGCAGCCCATAGGCGGCGCAGGGAATCCGGCGGCAGCCCATTACTGCGGCCCTGGTGGAATCAGACACCTCTATATCGCGATGCAGCGCGCTAACTGCGGAAGCATTTACCTGGTGAGTATGGATAATAAAATTGATCTCCGGCCGCTCCCGGTAAATCGCGATGTGAATGCCCTTTTCGGAAGAAGGCTTGATTCCGCCCGGGTAGCTGCCGTCTCTGGTGTTCACTGTTACAATTTCAGCCGGGGTAAGGGTTTCGTAAGCCCTGCCGCTGGGGGTAATAGCAAAGTAATTTTCGCTAATCCGGGCACTGACATTGCCCCAGGTGCGGGCGATAAGCCCTGCTTTGATGAGCTGCTTTCCCGCCCGAATCACATCTTCTTTCGCCTGCCCTTCATTCATTGGTTTCGCACCTCCGCATAGAAACGATTGAGAACCCGCAAAATGTGGGCACTGTAGGAGCGGCTGCAGGGCTGGAGTTAATTTCATCTTTCACTGAAATAAAAGAACAACTGATCCCAGAAAGCAATCTTTTTCGCCTAACCCCGGAAAGGGAGCGCCCTACGAAAAATACTGTAAAGCCTGCAACTCTACCGCAGTTACAGAAAAAATTTCGCCATTCTGAACGGCGGTGAAGGCCCGGAAAACATCTGATCAAACGAAATACCCTCCAGGCCTGTCTCCGCCAATGAAGAAATACCTGCCAAGGTCCCTGTCCCTGCGGCAGGTTATAGTTTGGTGAGGGCTTCTCGGTGCACAGCCAGATCCCCTTCGCTAAAGAGGACAAAGCGGACGGTGCGCACATGCTTCAGTGCAGGAGCCGTTTCGGCAACGG
>CAYXKD010000007.1:0-60869 GCA_964464625.1 uncultured Syntrophomonadaceae bacterium | reverse complement strand
GCTTAAAGCAGGCTTATTTTGATCTCCTTCCCCCCGCTAACATTTTACTCACAGTTTAGCAGATATTGCGCCGGCATTTGCCTGGTATTTACCTGACATTTGCATCAGAAATACTTGAAAAACCCCTTGCCGGCCTTTTGTTGTCTTTAACCTTGTTAACCCTTTTTGCTATCTCTCTCCTGCCAGTAAAAATTGAAAAATGCGATGTTGCCGTTCCCCTCAAGGGCTTGTTAAACAGTAATAAGAGGGGCACGGCTCCAGAGTCGCTCCAGTCTGTAAAACTCCCTCGCTTCGGGCTGAAACAGATGGATCACCAGTTCACCGTAGTCGAGCACTATCCACCATCCTTCACGGTAACCCTCCATCCGCAGCAGGGAACGGCCCTGTTCCTTGATTTTTTCAAGCAAGTGATCGCAGATTGTCTGGACCTGGATCCGCGTTGCGCCGGAGGCGATGAGGAAGTAGTCTGCTACGATGGAGATTTTGCCCACCTCCAGCAAGGTGAGATCTTGCGCTTTTTTCTCCGCGGCAAGTTCCGCCGCCCATAAAGCCAGCTTTCGGGAGCTGCTTGCCTCTTTCGACAAGCAGTTCACCTCCTTGTAATAAAGATCTAGGATCTGTTCTGATATTCAATATAGCTGCTACCAATGATCACGGTCACATCAACAGAAGCTTCAGGGTCATAGCTGTGCAACATGGATGAACCGGGGATATACAGAGCTACCGCCCTGGCTTTGTCATTAACTTCGCCCAGAGCGATCACCTGCGACTCTACATAATCAAAATGATCGGCATTATCTTTTCTCACCACCTGGAAGCCTTCTTCCTCTAGCAAAGCACCTACTTCAGAAGCCAGACCATCAATACCGCTGCCGTTGAGCACCTCCACCTTGACTTCCGATGGGATCACCAGGTATCCCTCATTGATAAGGCGCACTATATCATCAAGCAGTTTCTCATCGGGCACCCAGTAAAGACAGCCGTCGATAACCCCCTCTTTCCCCGGCAGAACCAGCTGTTTCATCGCGGCAAATTCGTACTCACCAAACTGATTATGCAGATGCGTCAGTTCACGCCAGGAAAGATCTGTTTCTAAAAAAGGTGCAAGCGTTTTGATCATTTGAGGCCAGCTCCAGGCTCTTTTCCGCTCCATCCTCCCCCACAACCCTGATAGAACGTTCTGCTGTCTCTCCAACTGCTCCCAGGGCGCTTCGCGGTAGTCCGCTGTAATAAAGTAGCGGTACAGTTTAAATCCCTTCAGAAGCCCCTTCTCCCGGGGGATCAATGAACCTTCTTCCTCTCCCTCTGGAAGAGCACTGCTTTCAACTCCATCCAGGTAATCACCCAGAACAGCTATCCCCTGGTAATTAAAAACTGCATAATGGTGTATGGGAATGCCAGCAAGCTTCTGCACCAGCTCGATAAAAAGGCGCCGGTCAAGATGACGGTAAACTTGACCCAGGGTTTCGGGTCCGCCATCCCCCCTTTCGATCAGAGTATTCCCGGGAATGTAGAGCAGGCTGATAACCTGATTGAGGGTGTCGTGATGAACGAGGAGCAGCCTCTCCGCATAGGGGTTTGTGCCCCAGTAGTCGATCCCGCAAAGAAGGTATACCCGCTCATCGCCGCCTTTTTGCAAACGCAGATCCTGAGCCCAGGCGGCATCATTATGAAAGGAATTAAAGATTGAAATGAGGTTAAAGGAGAAAACGAGCGCGAGTATAAGCAGCATAACCACAATAAGGAGCAGCAGCAGTTTGCGCTTACCTTTCAATTTCTTTTTCGGCTTCTGCAGCAGGTAAGACCTGCTGAAGTGCATCTCTTAGCCTCCGTTCTCTTTTAAGCCGGCCAGCAAGCTGTTGCGAAATTGAACAGAAAGGGGATGGAGCAGCATGCCCCGGCTGATCACCGACTGGATCGTCTGATCCACTGCCGACAGCAGAGCATTATCAAGGCCGGCAAAGGCAATTTCTCGCAGCTTCTCCACCCCGTCAAAATTACGCCCCGGTTCAATCAAATCAGCCAGATAGAGAACCTTCTCCAGCAGCGTCATCCTTTCATGCCCGGTAGTATGTCGAGCTACCGCTCTGATCACTACACCATCGGTCAACCCCAGTTCAGACTGCAGCAGGACAGCCCCAACCGGGGCATGCAGCAGCCTTTTTTCCGCCAGGGTGATCCTGTCCAGGCGTAACCCATACAATTTTGCCTTCAGGTAAAGCTCATTCCGGCTGTAAGCCTTTCCATAGTCATGAAGCAACCCGGCCAGGTAGGCCCGGTGCCTCTCTGCCCGATAATGACCGGCAAGAGCTTCAGCTGTCTCAGCCACCCCTATGGAATGCCGGTAAAGCCTTTCCTCCAGATGTCCCTCGATTAGTTTACGGTAAAGTTCTATTTCCATGCTTTATTTCCTGCGCCCGTAAAGCGGGAGATAAATCCAGGCGAGCCAAACTGTCCGGAAAATTGCGTCATTTGAAAAGGTTTTTTAAGATACCTTAAGAATCTTCCCGGGGTTTCGCCTCATTCACCACAATTTTTCGACCATCGAGATCGGCGCCATTTGTTTTCTCCATGATCTCTTCCATCTCATCTTCATTGACTTCGACAAAACCATACCCCCTGGACCGGCCTGTTGACCTTTCGGTAATAATCCGGCAACCCAGCACCTGGCCATATTGAGCAAAAAATTCCTCCAGCTGGCTTTCGGTGGTACTCCAGGGAATATTCCCCACATAAAGCGTTTTTACCATCAAGCTGTCACCTCCAAGAATATTATAACCTATTTCCACAGTTAACAAACTATTTTTTATAAAGGCCGTGTTTTTTGATATACTGCTCTACCGGTTCAGGTGTCAGATATTTGATTGTTTTCCCCAGGGCCACCCTTTTGCGAATAAACGTGGACGATATGGCCAGAGCCGGAATTTCCAGCAGGTGAATTTTTGTACGCAGCTCTAAAGAAAGTTTTGCTGTGGTTTCTCCAAGCCTCTCCAGGGGAAATTCCGGGCGTGAAACAGCAATAAATGTACAGAGCCTGATCAGCTTAAAGTAATCTTTCCAGGTAAGTATTTCCATGATGGCATCTGCTCCGGTGATAAAGAAAAAATTCGTTCCTGGAGCACAGCTGTCAGTAAAATGGCTGAGCGTATCGATGGTATAGGTGGGCTCATCTTTATCCACCTCCACGCGGGAGACAACAAAGGATGGGTTGGACATCACTGCGAGAGTGGTCATAAGGTAACGGTGTTCTGCAGGCGATACCTGCTCTTTTTCTTTGTGTGGCGGCAGGCCGGCGGGAATAAAAACTACATAGTCCAGAGAAAACTGCTGTCTTGCTTCTTCAGCTGAGACGAGGTGCCCGATATGTACCGGGTCAAAAGTTCCGCCCATGAGACCGATATTAACCGGGCCGGGCTTAAGGTTGGGTGGTAAGGGCAAAGGCACGTGCTCCTCCAGAAACTTCATGTATTATAATTAAACTCTTCTTCGCCGATACAGACCCTATCTCCTTCTTTAATGCCCATTCTTTTTAATTCAGCCTCCAATCCGCAGCGCAGGCAGTAGCGTTGAAAGCGCTGAAGCGATTCTTCGTTTTCAAAATCAGTTTGCGCCGTTATTCTTTCAATGCGTGCACCGCGAACCCGGTAATGATCATCTTCCTTCGCAACAAAAAAAGATCCTTCCTGATCTGCGGCAGCCTCCGGCAGGGTAATTGTTTCCTCTACCGGCGGTGCATTTTGCCGTGACGTTTCAAGGCGCCTGATTTCTGCTGCAAGTTCATATAGCAGCTTCTCTATACCTGCCCCGGTTACAGAAGAAAGGGGAAATATTTTTGCTGGATCGCCCCCGGCCTTTTCTACTACAGGCTGCAGCCGCTCCAGGTTTTCTTCCCAACCGGGCAGATCGATCTTGGTGCCGGCAATAACACGAGGATAGTCCGCAAGCTGATCACTGTAAAGTTCGAGTTCACTGACCAGCCCGGCGAAGGCTTCGGCCGCTTCGGGCTGGGCGGCGGGAGCCAGATCAATTACGAGCAAAAGCAGCAGGTTGCGCTCCACATGCCTTAAAAAGCGGTGGCCCAGTCCGGCACCGCGATGTGCCCCGGAAATCAGACCTGGCAGGTCGGCAACGACAAAGCTTTGCCCATCCTCCCGTTCCACAATACCGAGCTGCGGCGTCAGGGTGGTAAAGGGATAGTCAGCCACCTTTGGGCGGGCGGCAGATATGCGCGAAAGCAGTGTTGACTTACCGGCATTGGGGAATCCCACCAGACCCACCTGGGCGAGCAGCTTTAATTCAAGATATATTTTACGCTCTTCACCGGGCAGCCCTTTCTCGGCATGGCGTGGAGCCTGGTGCCGCGCGGTCGTAAAGCGGCTGTTTCCTCGGCCGCCCTTCCCACCTGCAGCCACCTTTATTTTCTGTCCTGGGAGTGTCAGATCACCCAGTAAATGGCCCTGCTCGTCACGGATAAGGGTGCCCGGGGGAACCGGTATCTTAAGGTCGGCGCCGCGCCGTCCATGGCGGTTTTTTGTGCTCCCGTTAGCTCCGTTATCAGCCCTTCTGTGCCGCCGGTAGCGCAGATCCAGAAAGCTCTGTTTGGAGTTATCGGCAATAAGAAGAACACTGCCTCCGTCGCCGCCGTCACCGCCGTCGGGGCCGCCCCTGGGGACATGTTTTTCGCGGCGAAACGATACCATTCCATTGCCCCCTTTGCCGCCATAAACTTCAAGCCATACTTCATCGACAAATATCGGCAAACACCTCTTTTCACGTGATCCCCATAAATTGCCCACACTGCCATTAAGGAATGATTCGTGGATATTTATTTTGCCCAAGACGGGGATCCTTTGGCCTTCGCCTTCAGGACAGCAGTGCAGTGGTCTTCAGAGTATTGTCCCCAAACAGATCCGGGGCGCGGCATAGCCCGTCGATAGGCTGTATCCGTAAAATTCCAATGCCCTTCCCAGGCCTCACACCGTGCCCTGCCATAAAAAAAGCCCGGGGTAACCCCCGGGTCTTACATAATCGCTTCGCTTTCCAAGGGATAGACGCTTACCTGTTTCTTGGCACGGCGGTTGTATTCAAAAACAACTGTTCCATCAGCAGTGGCAAAAAGTGTGTCATCTTTGCCCTTGCCCACATTCACACCGGGATGAATAGTGCTGCCCCGCTGGCGTACAAGGATGCTGCCGGCTTTAACTAGCTGGCCGCCGTAGCGTTTTACTCCCAGACGCTTGGCCTGACTGTCACGGCCGTTGCGTGAACTTCCTCCACCTTTCTTTGTAGCCATTTCTACACCTCCCCAACTAATTCCAGGTATTGCTGAGAATCATTTACTTGCCGCTACCTCTATAGTTTTGATCAGGACCTCTGTAAAAGGTTGCCTGTGGCCTTGCTTGCGACGGTAATTTTTTTTCGCTTTGTACTTAAAAACAATAATCTTGCGCCCGCGCCCCTGAACAGTAACCTTCCCTTTTATGCGGCAGTCCTCAAGGTAAGGCGAACCTATTCTTGTTTCTTCTTCGTCGCTGTAAAGCAAAACGCGGTCAAAAACGACCTCTTCTCCCTTTTCTGCCGGCAACTTATCCACACGCACCGGTCTACCCTCTTCCACGCGGTACTGCTTGCCGCCCGTCTCGATAATAGCGTACATCTTATTACCCCTTCCTGAAGGGACTCGCCGGAGCAGGCAGCCGGTAATATTTATTAAAGACCGGCTTTGACAGCCCTCTCCGAGCGGTGATCAATAGCCTACGGCCGATTTTAGCATGCGGCGTAACCTTTGTCAAACCGGGCTTTTTGAGGTTTTTGAAGCTGAGGGAAGCCTTGCAAAGGGCCGCCTGCGCCTCCTTTTTGTTCTGGCAATGGGGACAGCCCGGGCAAAGGTCCGGCAAACCTCCGTTATTTCCGCCTGCACCACCCGGCCAACCTGTTCTCCCGCACCGGCAACGTTAATCACGTAGCCGTGGAGGCGGGCAATACCGTTTCCGGGAGCGCTGCTGTGGGGTTCTTCAATAAAAAGCTCCATCACATCGCCCTGTGAAACAGGAAAGGCCAGCTTTTCGATATCTTTTAAATTCCCTGCAGCAATAACGCGATACTCTTCTATATGCATATCCTCAGCACCGCGGATGAAAATATGTTTTCCCAGCTCCTCCTCCATCTTTTTCAGGTTGCCGCCGCCTGTCCCGATAATAATGGAGGCAACCTCGTGGTGCATCTCCACCAGAAAGGCCTCCTGCGGCGATTTCTGAAGTGTTTTTTTCAGATCGCTTTCTATGCGGGTAGAGGCGGCAAGCGGTGTAAGAACCCGCCCCCTCCCCTTGCAATAGGGACAGTGCTGCTGTAAAACCTCAGCCAAATCCTGACGCACCTTCTTGCGCGTCATCTCTACAAGACCCAGGCTGGTCAGCCCCAAAACATAAGTTTTGGTGCGGTCCTGTTTGATCGATTCGTTGAGCTTGCTTAGAACTTTTTTGCGGTGCTCCTCGATGGTCATATCGATGAAATCCACAATAATAATACCGCCAATATCTCGCAACCGGATCTGGCGGGCAATCTCTTCGGCCGCCTCCAGGTTTGTTTTCAAAATGGTTTCAGCAAGGTTGCGCCGCCCCGTATAACGCCCCGTGTTTACATCAATGACAGTTAAGGCTTCCGTTTCATCAAACACCAGATAACCGCCGCTTTTCAGCCAGACCTGTCCCTGAAGAGCCTTTTCCAGCTCTTTCTCTACACCGTAGCGCTCAAAGATTGGCTCGCTACGGTTATAGTAGCAAACTTTTTTCTTTAATTGCGGTGAAAAACAGTCCAGGATTTCGCTTACCTTTTCATATTCATGTTCATCATCTATAAGGAAACTGTTAAAATCCTCTACAAAAAGATCGCGGGCAATGCGGCATGTTAATGCCAGGTCCTGGTATAGTATAGCCGGCGCCGTCTTCTGTTGGAAGCGGGCCAGCACACGATGCCACAACTGCATTAAAAAGTGCAAATCCTGTTCAAGAGATTGCTCGTCAGCTCCTTCAGCCACCGTACGCACAATCAAACCCATCTCAGGAGGACGTATCCGTCCGGCTTCCTGCCGCAGCCGCTCTTTCTCAACCTGGCTCTCAATGCGCCGGGAAACTCCGATATAATCGGCACCGGGCACCAGAACCAGGTAACGCCCCGGAAGGGTAATCTGACCCGTTACCCTGGCGCCTTTGCTGCCAAAAGGCTCCTTCACCACCTGGACAACGACCTCCTCGCCAACCTTGAGCAATTTCTCGATAGCCGAGCGGGAGGGGGGAGGTTTTTCATCGTCATGGACATCAGTATAGACATCATCAACGTAGAGAAAAGCGTTTTTCTCCAAACCGATATCTACAAATGCCGCCTGCATCCCCGGAAGCACATTTGCGACAATCCCCTTGTAAAGGTTGCCCACAATGCGATGTTCCAATGGTCGTTCAATATAGAGCTCCACCAGCTTGCCCTTCTCCAGAATGGCCACCCGCGTTGCCCGGTTATTACAATTAACAATTATTTTTTTGTCCATCCAAAATGTCACCTCCTTCAGGAAAAGGATCGATGAGTAATTCTTTGTAAATATAGAGGCCCTGACGATGCAGCCGCCAGCACCGTTCTTCCTCAACGGGGCACTCCAGAGGGAGCTGTTCAAGAAAGCGGAATGGCGACACACCACCCTTGCTGCCCACCTGCAGCAGCAGTAAAAGCGCCGGAGCGGACTCATCAGAGGAAAGCAGATCCGCTGAAAAAACGAAGGGGCGGATATTCTTACTGGTGACCTTACCGTTTTTCGCCAAACGGTGGACCATGATTTCCCGCTGTGCAAGAAGCATGTCCAGGGATTTTTGCAGCGCTCTCCGGAAGGAAGGAAGGTGCCTGCCCTTCCAGACAGCACGGTAAAGCGCTGCATTGACCACTGCTGCCAGAGGAGGCTCTTCTGGCGGCACGATGGCGGCGCCTGTCACAATGAGCCCTTTGGGCAGCTGCCCTCCAAGACGGCGGCAAAAGGAAGCAGGGGAAAGCGGCCCTTTCATATATATTTCTCCGTACTCTTTTGAAGCGGTAACTCCGACGGGCAGAGGTGCGGCCAGGCTCAATCTGGGTCTCGGGCTGTAGCCGCGGGTATAAAGAAGCGGCAGCCCGGCCCGGCGCATAGCCCGCTGAAAAAGACGCAGCATGTCCAGATGGGAAAGATAGCGCAGCTCATTACCGCTGGAATAGCGAAAACGAATCCGGTTCACATTATCCCTCCAGGGAAAGATTAACCTGACGGGCGCGGCGATGCTCCCTGAGCAAAATGCTTCTGCTGATACCGCTGTCAAGGTGATCCCAGGGCAGCGGCGAGGCCTCATCAAAGCGCCGGTAAGCATAGTCTTCCGGGTTTATTTTTAATTCATCAAAGGTATCCAGCCATCTCTGCAAGGAAAAGTGCTCCGACCATCCGTCAAAGCGGCACCCTTTTTGCCAGGCCCTCTCCAGTAGCGGCGCCAGGCGGCGATCACCGCGGGCAAAGACAGCTTCCATAAAGCTACTTCCGGCATCGTGCCAGCTAAGATTAACGCCGCGTATCGGCCGGAAAAGATCCTGAAGCATCCGCTGGCGCCGCCTTACCAGGTCCATGGAAAGCTGCGGTTCCCACTGAAAAGGTGTGTGCGCTTTCGGGACAAAAGTGGCAAGGCTAACGTTAAGACGGATCTGACATCCCTGACTCTCCTTGATCCGCCGCCGCAACTCCTTGCAGAGGGCAGCAATCCCCCTGATATCTTCATCTTCTTCCAGAGGCAGGCCGATCATGAAATAAAGCTTGAAAGACTGCCAGCCGGCGGCCACGGCATCGCCGATTGCGGTAAAAAGGTCATCCTCGCTAATATTTTTCCCAATTACCTGGCGCAGCCTTTCTGTACCCGCCTCCGGGGCAAAGGTGAGGCTGCCCCGCTTTGCCCGGTGAAACTGGCCGGCAAGCTCCACCGAAAATGAGTCCAGGCGCAAAGAGGGCAGGGTAAACCTGATATTTTCAGCGGCATGTTCTGAATTAAGCCCGCCGATGAGGGTATCGATCCCCGGGTAATCGCAGCTGCTCAGCGAAGCCAGGGATAGTTCCTCGTAACCGGTGGCCCACAACATTTCCCGGGCAATTTGCTTCACTTCTTCCGGGCTGCGCCGGCGCACCGGCCGGTAGATAATGCCAGCCTGGCAGAAGCGGCAGCCCCGGCTGCATCCCCTGAAAAGTTCAACCATGCCACGGTCATGAACGACCTCCATGTTGGGGACTACCGGTGCGACGGGATAGGGGACGCTGTTCAGATCTCCCAGAGTTCTCTTCCTGACGATTTCTGGAGCCGCCCCGTGCAACCTCTCGATGCCCTGAAAATATGTGCCTGTCCCGTAAATTGGCCGGTAAAATTCCGGTATATAAACCCCTTCAATTGCGGCCAGGCCTCCCAGGATCTCCTCCCTTCCGCCCCCTTTATGAGAGAGGGCTATCCAGCGCTCAAGTATTTCCGGCAGGGCCTCTTCACCATCACCTAGCAGAAATAGATCAAAAAAGGGTGCCAGGGGCTCAGGATTGAATGTGCAGGGCCCCCCGCCAATAATGAGCGGCTCATCCTTGCCGCGCTCTTTGCTCTGCAAGGGGATACCCGCCAGATGGAGCATGTTCAAGACATTGCTGTAGCTGAGCTCATACTGCAGCGAAAAACCGAGGAAATCAAACTCCCGTACCGGGCGCAGGCTTTCAAGGGTGAAAAGTGGTAAACCCTCTTTGCGCATCAATGCCTCCATATCGGCGGCGGGAGCAAAAACACGCTCCAGAAGCATCCGGGGATGGCCATTGACAATCTCGTAAAGTATTTTCAGCCCCAGGTTGGACATGCCCACTTCGTAGAGGTCGGGGAAGGCCAGCGCCATGCGCACTCCAACAGAAAAGTGATCTTTCTTTACAGCATTCCATTCACTACCTGAATAACGGGCCGGTTTCTGAACATAAGGAAGCAAAGTCTCCAGCCGATCTTCTAGAAACAATAGTCAGGCCTCCGTCTAGCCAAACCCTTTTTCTTAGTATAGGCAAGCATTCATTCATATTATAATATTTTTTTAATTGGTATATCAAGTCCTTTTTGTATTGCTGCCCTGATCAGGAGGGCTTCGGTAAGTTCAGCATGGCAGTGATGGGTACGATCCATCACCCTGATAAAGTGGTAACGCTGTGGTAAAAAAAGACGGAAAACGTCGATAAGCCGGGTCTCTTCAAGGACAATAAGCTGGGCGCCGCGAAGGGCGCCGCCTTTGAAAAGCAGGTGCTCTTTTGCACCGAGGGAGCGGAGAAAGGTGTAGACCGCCTGTTGTTTCTCTTTTGTAGCCGCCACAAAGAGAAATACAGCAACGACGAGCAGGGAAATGTTAAGATAGCTCTGAAGGAGTCCGGCCAAACCGGCGGCAAAGATGAGCACGGCCAGAATCTGCCCCAGCAAAGCCGCCTGCTCCGTGGCGGCACGAAAACCAAGGTGCGGGGCAAGATATGCGCGCAGAATCCTGCCTCCGTCAAGAGGCAGCGCGGGCAACAGGTTGAAGATAGCCAGAGTCAGGTTGGCCTGGATGAAAAAGAGGAGCAGCTTTTCCCCATGTCCCATAGAGCCATAGAGAATGATTCCCAGCCCGGCCAGGGCCAGGTTGGCGGCGGGACCGGCCCAGGCGAGACGCCGTTCAATTAGAGGTTCCAGCTCAAGCTGCTCATCGATTTTGGCAATACCGCCGAATGGGTAGAGTTCGATCCCGGTAATCTGCAGCCCCAGTCTCCGCCCGATGAAAGCATGGGCAAACTCGTGCCAGAGCACTATAAGGCAGATGAGAAAAAATTTCACCCCCGCCCCAGTTAAAAAACAGAATAGAGCCAGACATAAAAAAAGGGGATGAAGGCGCAGGCGAATCCCGAATATCGAACCCAATGGCAAGCAGATCACCTCAGATCCTTCTCTTTCCTCAGGATAGGGATCCTTTGGGCTTCGCCCTCAGGACAGCAAAACAGCTCTTTCTCGCTGTCAGAGACATTGGGGCAGCAGGACACCGGCCAACCTGGAATGCCGACACCGACTTGCAATAGACGGGGCATATTATTTTCGCCCGCCAGGGTGGGATAAACAAGCCTGTTCCTGTTATCTCATCAGGTGAGCCGGAGTCACGGTTCCCTCTCCCACTTGGCTCATTGGGCTCAAAGAGATGCCTCTCCCTGTTCCCATTGAGCCAGCCAATCCCCGGGCGGCGGCACAGGATGCCCCTTGAAACGCAGTTCAAAGTGCAGGTGCGGCATATCATAGAGCCGCGGCGGTCCCAGTATTCCCAGCTGTGTCCCCGGCTCAACAGTTTCTCCTTCTTTTACCGCGACTTCGGTTACTCCCCGGTAGATCATGCTCCAATCCGTTGGAACATCAATCACAACAGTGTAAAAATCACTGCCGCCGGCAGCGATCTCCACCTGCTCCACCCTGCCGCCATGAATCGCTCTCACCACAGTGCCCTGGGGAGCCGCCAGGTCAATGCCGTAGTGCATTCCATACCGCCCTGCTGGAGAATCATTGTGCATACCAAAACCGTCCATAATAGCTCCGGCAAAAGGAAGGTCGGTGACAGACCTTCCTGCCACAGGAATCTCCGCGTTCTCCCAAAAAAGGCGAAAGGCGGGCGCCACTTTCCCAGACAAGGCAGCGGGTTCCATGTTCCATTCCACGACAAAGCGCAGTGCCTGCAGCAGCGGCTCAGCACTGCTTTGGCCCCCTTGAATAAACAGGGCTGTAACAAAAACAACGATTAAAGCAACGGTGATCTTCACCAGGAAATAGCGGTGCATTGTCTTGAAAATTGCTGCCGGAGAAAGCGATCCCGGATCTGGCTTCGCCTCCTCGAGATTAAAATCATTTTTGTACTCCCAGTTGTTTTTTTCAGCCAGGCGCTGCTGCAACCTTGTTCGCAGGGTTGATACCGGAGCGCTTCTGCGCCGAAAATTCATCCCGGACCCCTCTTTCTTCAGGATTTTCACATATCATGCACACCGCAACAGGAGATCCCGGGGCTCTGTCTTCAGTATGACAGGAAAAGAGAGTTTTCCTTTCTCCTGGAGAGCCGGTCCCACTTATCTATATTAGAGTAGACGGCAGATTATGATTTGGGGCTCAATATTAAAACTGTATTTTGTGGCGGCGCATGGCTACATTGAGGACAAGGCCGACAGCTGTCAAATTGACAAGGAGGGCGTTGTTGCCGTAGCTCATAAAGGGGAGAGGGATCCCCGTTATCGGCATAATGCTAATGGTCATCCCGATATTCACCAACACCTGGAAAAAGAACATCACCGCCACGCCGCAGCAAATGAGGGCGCCAAAGTGATCCTTGGCCCGGGCCCCTGTGAGAAGGATGCGGTAAATCAGGAAGAAGTAAAGCAGGAGTAGAATCACAGCCCCGACATAGCCCATCTCTTCGCCGAAGACTGAGAAAATCATATCAGTGTAATGCTCCGGCAGAAATCCCAGGCGGACCTGAGTGCTGTTAAAGGGCCCCTTTCCAAAGGGCCCTCCCGAGCCAATTCCAATCATAGACTGCAGCAGCTGTAGCCCCTTGTCGGTGGGATCCAGTTCAGGGTTAAGAAAGACCAGCAAGCGGTCTTTCTGATAATCTTTAAGCAGGAAAAACCAGAACAGCGGCGCCACAGCAAGCCCGCCCCCCATCAACAGAGCCAGGTGGTTTCCTTGCGAACCGGCCATATAAAGCATCCCCAGAAGTATGGCCAGGAAAACCAGGGAGGTACCCAGATCGGGCTGTAAAAAGATCAGCACCATCGGCAAGGCTGTCGCCGCCAGGGAGGGTAGCAGATCCTGGAAATGGGACAGTTTGCCCTCCTTCTCCGCCAGCAGCCGGGCCAGGGTAATGATGATGATCAGCTTGGCAATTTCAGAAGGCTGCAGGTCAAAGAAGCCGATCTGGATACGGCGCATCGCCCCTTTGTCCACATCCTTGACTATCAGGACCAGAAGCAGCAGGGGCAGGGTAATGGCATAAAGGTAACCGGCCCAGTTGCGAAAATTTACATAATCTATAAAGCAGACCAACAACATCAAGGCGATCCCCATACCCATGAACAGAAGTTGCCTTTTCACAAAATAAAAGGGATCAGTCAGCCCCTCCATGCCGTGCGTGGCGCTGTAAAGTGTAAAAGTGCCGATGGCACAGAGAGCAAAAGCTGACAGTAAAAGATAGAAATCAAAATTCCTGATCAGCCGGCGTTTCATCGTCTGTTTCAGCAACTCCTTCAATCATCCCGGTAAAAAAGTACTCCATGATCTCTGCGGCAACAGGAACGGCACCTGTGGCCCCGATGCCGCCGTGCTCAATGATCACCGCCATGGCAACCTGCGGGTTTTCATAAGGTGCATAGCACACACATAGGCTGTGTGCGGGGATATTCCCATAAACCTCTGCAGATCCCGTCTTGGCTGCCGAGGTCACCGGCAACCTGGAAAAATAAGCGTAAGCAGTGCCGCGCGGCCGGGTCACAGCACGCATGCCTTCGCGGATAATCCCCAGGGTTGTGGCTGATATCTCCGCCTGCCGCACCGGTTCCGGCTCGGTTTCACGAACAACCCGTCCATCGCCGTCCACTGCTTTCTGCACCAGGTAGGGCCGGTAATGCGTTCCGCCATTGGCGATAATAGCGGCATAGTTGGCCATCTGCAGCGGGGTTATACTGTTGTAGGACTGCCCGATGGCTGCACTCATTGTTTCCGCAGGGTACCACTGCTCACCATCGGTCACCGAGGCTTTGTATTCACGGCTGGCCACCACTCCAGCAGATTCACCGGGTAGATCAAGCAGCCCCGTAGGGCTTCCAAATCCATATTCCCGGGCATAGTGAGCCACTGCATCGATCCCCGCCCGGATCCCTGCATGATAAAAGTAGATGTTGCAAGAAAGCGCCAGGGCACTGTAGAAATTGACAGAACCATGGGCAATGCTCTGGTAACAGGTCTTCCTATCGCCGACCAGCCTGACCACCCCGTGGCAGTTGATAATATCGCGGTCGCTCATCACCCCTTTTTCCAGGGCAGCCGTAGCAGTGACCATTTTAAAGGTAGATCCGATGGGGTAGTTCCCCTGGGTCGCGCTGTTGACAAGGGGACGCTTTGGGTCTTCGCTTAATTGTTTATAATCCTGGCGAAATGTATTCAGGTCATAAGAAGGATAGTTGGCCATAGCCAGGATGGCCCCGCTGTTGGGATTGAGAATTACTGCCGAGGCGCGGCCGACATACTGGCTTCCCTCTTTCTTGATGATACTTTGCACCCGCCTGGCCAGCGCTTCCTCAGCAGCTTTCTGCAGATCCAGATCCAGGGTCAGTATAAGATTATTGCCTGGCACCGGCTCTTTGCGTTCCAGAAAGTTAATCGGCTGGCCCATGTTATTGGTCTCGATAAGCTGCTCCCCATCAATACCCCGCAAAGAAGGCTCCCAGGTCCTCTCCACACCTTCCTGGCCCACAAAATCACCCTCTTTGTAGTCGTAGCCCTGCTCCGCCCAGCTTTTTCGGGTGATTTCGTCCACGGATCCTTCACCGAGAAAACCGAGAACATGGGCGGCCGTGGAGTCTTCTTTATACTCGCGGATGGGCCGGATCTCGATATTCACTCCTTTAAGTTTCCAGCGGTGTTCCGAAATCCGGGCAATGGTCTCCATAGTAATATCACTTTTGAGCCGCAGCGGCAGGTAGCGCATGTACAAACGTCCCTGGATAGCCTTTTCAATTTCTTCTTTATCGATCTGCAGAGTTTCGCTTAAATAGCTCACTGTATCATCGTCATATCCCTCACCCATATCCATGAGGGATACCACGTATCCGGGGCGGTTTGATACCAGCAGTTTGCCTTTGCTGTCGTAGATCTCACCGCGCGTTGCCGGCAGGGTAATCTTCGTAAAACGGTTTTGCTCCGCCCGGTACCAGTAATAATCATGCTTCAAAACCTGAAGATAAGCCAGCCTGCCGGCGAGGATAATGAAAACCATGATCACCAGGATGAAGATTACACGGAGGCGTTGCAGCATCAACTTTGTCATCGCACTGCCCCTCTTCTCCGGCCCATGCTGTTATCCAACTGCTTTTTCCGCTGAGAGAATCGGAAGAAAAAAGGGTAAATCAAAAGAGCCAGAGCCATGTTATATAGGGCTTTCGGAATAAATAGACGGCTGAGACTCCATTCAACAGGGAGGCCGAAACCGACAAAACGGCTCACCAAAAAATAGAGAACAAACTCATGGGTAAGTGTGCCCACAAAGACCAGAAGCACCGGCGCAAGCAGCTGTTCTCGATAAAGTTCCCGTCCAATAAGCCCCGCGCCATAACCGAGCAGCATCTTTGCCAGAGCGAAAAAACCTAATGCCGAACTGAAGATAATGTCCTGGAGCAATCCGGCACAGAGTCCGATGATTGCTCCGCGCCGCTCACCAAGAATGAAACCCAGCGATACCACAATAACCAGGAGAATATCGGGGAGCGCCTTCTCCAGCATGAAGAAAGAGAAAACAGAACCTTCCAGCAGCAGGGAGAGAACAAAGCCTGCGCCAACAAGTAAATATAAAATCATGGTTCCGTCTCACTCCCTTCTTCATCCTCTTCCATTTCAGAAGGCGCCTCTGCTATTTCTCCCACTTCAAGAATGATAAGCACCTCTTCAAGACGGTTGAAATTAACCCGGGGTTCAATGAGTGCTGACAGGATCATCCCGGGTTGATCCTGTACCAGTTCCAAAACTGTGCCTATGAGAAGCCCTTTTGGGAAAATTCCGCCTGTCCCTGAAGAGATGATCAGGTCGCCCGGTTGAATTTGAGTCTCCAGGGGCAGATAGGTTATGATCAAGCGGGCGGGGTCTTTGGCGTAGCTCTCCACGATGCCTACAGTCACAGGGTCCCTTGTCCGCTGAATCATTGCGCTTACCGACAAACGGGGGTCAGTAATGAGCAGAACCTGACTCGAGTGCGGCGACACGGTGGAGATCATCCCCACCAGGCCCCTGTCGGTGATTACCGGCATTTCCTGCTTTACACCGTCAAGGTAACCGCGGTTGATCGTTATCGAGCCGAACCACTGGCTGGGATCGCGGGCAATTACCTCTGCAGCAAGTAACCGGTGGTTGCTCCCTTCGCTAAAGTCGAGCAGGTTCCGGTAGCGGTAATTCTCTTTCTGCAGCTCCTGGAAGCGAACAAGCTGCTGCTCCAAAAAGGATATTCTTTCTTGCAGGCGGTCATTTTCTGCTTTCAGCTCGTAAAATGAAACGATGGCGTCAAAAAACGACTGCAGCTTCTGTCCAGCTGATGAAAATGCCGTCTGTGCCGGCGCAAAAAGAGCCAGCAGGCCATCCTCCAGGGGGGTAAGCTGCTCACGGCCCCCGCCGGTAAAAACAATGAGCAGCAGCAGGCTGAACACAACCACAAGAAGTGCCGCCAGGCTTTTGCGATTTTGTTTTCGCTTGGCCAATAGGAACACATCCCAGGACTGATCATATTTTTACCTGTCAGCAAAACCAGGACTGCTACAGGTCATCTCCGGCCTTCATGGCCGTTCCATATTCCTTTCTAAACACCCCTGCGGCTCGTTGAGGCCAGCCGTCGAAGCAGGTTGATTTCGGCCAGGATCTTCCCTGCGCCAACAACGACGCAATCCATGGGGTTCTCTGCCACATACACAGGTATTCCCGTTTCTTCGGAAGCCCGCCGGTCAAAGCCGTGGAGCAGGGCGCCGCCTCCCGTGAGAACAACTCCTTTATCCATCACGTCAGCAGCCAGCTCGGGCGGGGTTTTCTCAAGGGTTACTTTAATTGCTTCAAGAATTAACTCCAGGGGATCCTCCAAAGCCTCTCCTATCTCTTCGGAGCCCAGTTTAAGTGTTTTCGGTAAACCGGTAATCAGATCGCGGCCACGAACCTCTATTTCGGAGTTGTTCTCCTTTTGGGAAGCTGTGCCGATCTTTATCTTAACCTCTTCTGCGGTGCGTTCGCCGATCATAAGATTATATTCCTTCTTTGTATACTGAATGATCGCCTCATCCATATCATCCCCGCCGACACGTATAGACTTGCTTGTGACGATGCCACCCAGAGAAATTATCGCCACCTCAGAGGTGCCGCCGCCGATGTCGACAACCATGCTGCCGGTGGGCTCTTCCACGGGAAGTCCCGCCCCGATGGCTGCAGCCATCGGCTCCTCTATCAGGTAGGCTTCGCGGGCCGCCTGGCTGGTGGCATCAAGAACCGCCCGCTTCTCCACTTCAGTGACCCCGGAAGGAATACAGATAATCACCACTGGACGGAACAGCGGGCGCCGGGGTGTGGCCAGGTTGATAAAGTGGTTGATCATCGTCTGAGTAACATCAAAGTCCGCGATCACACCGTCTTTCATCGGACGGATGGCAATAATATTGCCGGGAGTGCGGCCGATCATCTGCTTCGCTTCCGCGCCCACAGCGAGAATTGCACCGGTGTCACGGCGGACAGCCACCACGGAGGGCTCCCGCAAGACTACACCCTTGCCCTTAATGTAGACCATGGTGTTGGCAGTACCCAGATCGATCCCAATTTCCCTGGAAAATACCCTGAATAGTGAAGCCATGCATATACCCCTTCCTTTTTCTAACCCCAGTGTAGCGGTTAGATTGTAGATGATTTAGTGGTTTGTCTGTTACAGCTGGAAAATCCGCCGCCCGCCGGTTTCAGCAGTGAAACATCTGTTCTTTCTATTTTCCCCTCATTCCCGGCTGTTTATGTTAACTAGAGGAGCCCTTTCTCCTTAAAGCTGAAGTAGCAGCCGTCGCCGATAATGAGATGATCCCTTACCGCGATTCCCAAAATATTGCCCGCCTCCACCAGGCGCCTGGTCACCTCCAGATCCTCCTGGCTGGGAGAGGGATCGCCGCTGGGATGATTGTGTACCAGAATCACCGAGGCGGCGCTTTTACGCAGGGGGATGTTAAATATCTCCCTGGGATGGACAATTGATGCGTTGAGACTACCGACAGAGATCTCTTCTTTCGAAATTACATGGTTCTTCGTGTTCAGGAGCAAAATCATGAAATACTCCTTTCTCCTGTAGCGGAGCTGCTCCATGAAAATCGCCGCCGCCCTTTGCGGGCTGGTAATGCTCTGCGCCTCCTCCGGCGGCAGCGTCGCCAGGCGCCTGCCCAGCTCCAGGGCTGCCTTGATCTGGACGGCCTTGGCCGGCCCAAGCCCCTTGATCTCTTTCATCTCCTCCATCGAAAGCCCCGGCAGCAAGCGCAAACCTCCGCTGCGGGAGAGCAACCGCACCGCCAGCTGCACCGCCGACTCCCGGGCGCTGCCGGTGCGCAAGAGAATCGCCAGCAGCTCAGCGTTTGAAAGCGCCTCCGCACCAAGCGCCAGCAGTTTCTCCCGCGGCCGCTCTTCTTCGGGCAAATCCCTGATCAACAACCCCTTATCCCCTGTCATCATTTTACCTCCATCCTGACCATGGTTTAATACCCATGCGGGAGAGAAGTAGAGAGAGCTGGTGCAGAGGTAATCCGACCACGTTAAAATAGCATCCCTCAAGTTTTTCTATGAAAATAGCCGCTTTCCCTTGGATGGCATAGGCTCCGGCTTTGTCCATCGGTTCACCGGTAGCCACATAGGCGTCAATCAGCTCATCCTCCAGAATCCGCATCCAGACACGGGTTTCACAAAAACAACTTTCCTGCTTATTCGCCTGCACATCAACGAGAGCCAGCCCGGTGAGCACCCTATGCCTCCCGCCGCTCAGACAGCGCAACATCCGGCGGGCCTCGCCCCTGTCTGCCGGTTTTCCCAGAATTTCACCCCCGTGGCAGATAAGCGTATCGGCTCCGAGGACAAGCCCTTCCTGAAGAGTGGCGGCAACCCCCCGGGCTTTCTGCAAAGCAAGGGAAACCGCCATTTCAATGGGGTCTAAAAATTGCTGCTGCTCCCCTTCCGGCAGATCGCTCAAAATGACGCGATGAGGAATCCCGGCCTGGCGCAGCAACGCTGCCCGGCGGGGAGATCGTGAAGCCAGGATCAGCTCCATCAGGCTGCACCGTGTCTGCCGGCCTGGCGGAGCGCCCGCCTGGTAACACCTTCAAGATAGTAAGCAGCCAGTCCGGTAAAAATGCCGGTGGGCACTGACAGCAGCAGCAGCAGGGGATAATACCCCTGTAGCAGTGCCTTACTGCCAATAATCGCTCCGGCAACGGCAAGCTGGGCGAGATTATGCGCCGCTGCTCCGAGAACGCTGACGGAGATCAGGCTGAGATAACCCTTCTGCATCAGGAGCACCGCCAGGGACATGATCACAGTGCAGGTCACCCCCCCGGCAAGACTCAGCCAGAAACCGAATCCCAGAAAAGTACCGCCAATGAGACTGCCGATGATCGTGCGCAGCACCGCCACCAGCAGACCGCTACGCGCCCCGTAGAGAACAATGGTAAGCAAAGTGATCATATTCGCCAGCCCCAGACGCACCCCGGGAACAGGCATTGGCAGCGGCAGGGCTGCTTCGACAGTGTGAATCACCACGGCAAAGGTGATCAACACCGCCAGGTAGGTGATCCCAAAAAGATTGCGTTTCATTCATGCTCCCCTTAATTAAATTATCCAAAAAGGTAGTTTTCCCTTTTAACAAAACGCCAGTTGCTAAAAGAAAAAAGAAGAATATCTACCAGGAAGATTCATATTCACTTTTCACCCGGCAGCTCAATAAGATCTTGCAGACCGCTTGAGATAAGCAATTCGAGTTCGGGAGTGATTAGAAGGGCTTCTACACCGGGGAGGCTCTCCACCAGAGCCAGGCCACGCTGCGGACCCATTACCATAATAGCCGTTGCCAGCGCGTCCGCCTCAACAACAGTCGGGGCTGTCACTGTAGCACTGATCAGGACACGGGAGGGGTAACCGCTCCCGGGATCAAGGATATGATGGTAGCGCATGCCCTCCATTTCAAAATAGCGCTCGTAATCCCCCGAGGTAACCACCGCTCCCTTTTGGGACCATGAAATTACAGCAATAATATCTCCTTCCCGGCGCGGGTGTTTCACCCCGATCCGCCAGGGGGAGCCGTCGGGCTTGGAGCCGAGAATACCGATGTCGCCGCCTGCATTAATGAGGGCATGTCCAATGCCTGCGCGAGAAAGCAGCTCCAGACCGCGGTCAACAATGTAGCCCTTGGCAATACCGCCAAGATCGAGCGCCATCCCAGGGCGGGGAAGAAAGATCTTTCTGCCGGCTGTATCGATCTCCACAAGGGTATAACCTATCAGGGAGCCACTATCCTCGATTTCTTCAGTAGAGGGCACACGAAAGCATTCTCCCTGGAAACCCCATATCTCGATCAGGGGAGCAATGGTAGGATCATAAGCCCCTTCGCATAAATCCGCACAATCGAGCGCATACCGGGTTGCTTCCATAGTCTCCGGACTGACCTGGACAGCCTTTTTCCCGGCGGCTTCGTTGATTTTTGTCACATCGCTGGAACGATCAGTGTAGCTTAAGAGCCGCTCCAGGCGCCCCATCTCATCAAAAAGTTCATTTCTAATCCTGCCAGCTTTTCCCGATGTTCCGGCATATAGCTGAACACTCACATCGGTATCCATAAGCAGTTGCCTGTAATCAAACAGTTTCAATCGGGAAAATTGCGCGGCGATGCCTGCAAGAATAAGAGCCGTCAAGATAAGAACAACAAGAACAGCGAGGATAATGCGTTTTTTATGCGACAGAAAAGACTTTTCCTCTTTATTGTCCCTCTCTGCTTTGTCTCCATGCAACCAGGCCAAGGTCAATCCCTTCCTTCATCATCTACCCTCAGGATTTAATATAGCATCACCGCGGTAAAAATAACAGGGGAAATAACAGGGTCCTCAAAGTTTACTCCACAATTAAAAGGGGCTGCCCCGGTATGACGGAGAGACAGCCCCGCAATCACAGTATCCTCCTGAATTTTAGGCGCTGGCAGCTTTCGGAGCAGCAGCGTTGTCAACACCGGCTTTACTACGAGGCAGGATGGAACCGAAGCGGCATTTCTCCATGCAGAGACCGCAGTCATCACATTTAGCCAGATCGATTACTGCAAGATTGCCTTCCATGCTAATGGCCTCCTGTGGACATGCCCGCACACAAGCCCTACAGCCAGTGCATCCCACCTCACAAGCCCTGGTAACAGCTTTTCCGCGTTCTTGCGAGCTGCACCAGACCAGGTGCCCCTGGTTGCCTTTGGGAACAAGGCGGATGATGCCGCGCGGGCAGGCATCGCGGCAAAGGCCGCAGCCGGTGCATAGCTCTTCGTCAACCTGCGGCAATCCGTCCGGGCCCATGGCGATGGCGTCAAAGGGACAGACCCGCACACAGTTTCCCAGGCCCAGGCATCCATAGGGACAGGTTTTGAAACCGCCGTGATATTGCTGCGCATAGGCGCAGTCGGAGATCCCGTCATAGAGAAATTTTTCACTGGCACGCACGTTATCGCCACGGCAGAATACTGCAGCCACCACCTCTTCTACCGCAGAGACATCCTGCCCCATTATTGCGGCAATAGCTTCGGCAGAGGCACTTCCGCCGGGAGTACAGGCATTAACCGGCGCTCTGCCCTCAACAATCGCTTCGGCATATTTATTGCACCCCGCATAGGCACAGGCGCCGCAGTTGGCCCCGGGCAGGGCATTGCGAACCGCTTCCACCCGGGGGTCGGTTTCCAGGGCAAAAAAATGCGCCGCTGCCCCCAGGAGAATACCCAGGAGAATGCCTACGCCTCCCAGGGTGGCGATGGCATATAATATTTCCACTGTACTCACCTCGCTGTAATAATCAAATATGTCCTTTGCAATCACATACCTTCTGCTATTAAAGAGTCAACATGCCCCTGAATCCCATAAAAGCCAGCGAGAGGATGCCCGCGGTAATCAGGGTGATGGCGGTGCCCTGTAACGGAGCCGGTATTTTGGCCAGATCGAGACGCTCTCTGATTCCCGACATGATCACCAGGGCCATCCAGAAGCCCAGCGAAGCGGCAATGCCGAAGACAACCGATTCAAGAAGCGTAAATTCCTGGCGCACCGCCAGCAGCGCCACCGCCAGGACAGCGCAGTTGGTCGTGATGAGGGGAAGGAAAATTCCCAGCCCCTGGTATAGTGTGGGGCTGGCCTTCCGCAAAAAGGTTTCCACAAGCTGCACCATGCCGGCGATGACCAGGATAAAGGTGACCAGCTGTAGAAATTCCAGGCCCAGCGGGGCAAGGATCTGATAATGGATTAACCATGTCACTAGTGTAGAGATTGTGATCACAAAGACTACCGCCATGCCCATCCCCATGGCAGTCTCCATCTTCCGCGAAACGCCCAAGAACGGACAGATCCCAAAAAAGCGCTGCAGGACAAAATTGTCCACCAGAATATATATAAACAGGATTGAAATCAGCTTTTCCATGACTTTCCTCCGTCAAAGAATTGTGAACCGGGCTTAATCGATTTGCAACCGTTTGAAGATGATATTTGTCAGCGCCAGCAGCAAGCCCAATGCAATGAAGGCTCCCGCAGGCTGTGCAAAGGCCCGCATAGGTTCAAAGCTTGATCCAAAAAGCTGCACAGCATAATTCGTCTCGGCCAGAAAAGTACCGTTGCCGAAAACCTCCCGCACCAGAGAGAGCAGCAGCAAACCCAGGGTAAACCCCAGCCCGCTCCCGAGTCCATCAAATAGTGAGCGTAGCACCGGCTGCTTGCCGGCAAAGGCTTCAGCCCGGCCCAGAATGATGCAGTTCACCACAATAAGGGGAACAAACACCCCCAGGGCGGCATAGAGAGCGGGAACAAAAGCCTGCAGTACCATTTCAATAATCGTCACAAAGGTAGCGATGATCACAATATAGCAGGGGATCCGGATCTGTTCGGGAATAAAGCGCCGCAAGCTGGAGATGACAATGTTGGAGCAGGTGAGCACCGCCACCACAGCCAGGCCCATCCCCAACCCGTTTTTGATGAGGACCGTAATGGCAAGAGTGGGACACATCCCCAGAACAAGGCGGAACACGGGGTTCTCTTCAAAAATCCCTCGTGTAAAATCTTTCAGGTAATTACTCTTCACCGCTTTCACCACCTTCCGGGTTCAGGGCCTGGGTTAAGGCAGCAAGGACAGCTTCGACAATCCCGGCGCTGCTTTCGGTAGCCCCCGTCTTAGTGTCAACTTCCAGGGTCTGTTCGTCAATAATCTGTGGGGGAATGATGGCTGCAGCTTCGGCCAGGTAAGTGGGAGTCTCTTCATGCTCAACGATCTCGATGACGGTAATTTTACCGCTCTCTACGGTGACATCGACAACGATCCCGCCGAAGAGCCCTTCACCTATGCCGCGGTAGGTACCATCGGGTACGGCGGTGATATCGAAAGGCTCCTCCTCCTCAATAGCAAGATAATTGCCGGCAATGACCGCAAGAAGCTGTCGGATTGAATCGATCATGGGAGCAGTGCTTTTTGTGGCGCCGCTAACGATATCGACATCCTCTCCGGGCTGCAGCGGATCGAGATGGCTTTTCCCGGCAAACTGTTTCTGGAATTCAGGTTTCTCGATGACATCGCCCACACCCTTGGTTTCAGAGTGTTCCACAATGCGTATTCCCAGTATTTTGCCTCCTCTATCCACGGCCAAGTTGTAGCGAATGAAGCCATCATAACCCTGTACAGCAGCCGAAGCCATCACACCTAGAAGCTCACCTGAATTATCATAAACAAGATCAAAAGAATCCTCATCGAGAAGCTCGCTTTTAAAACCATCCATCCGGGAAAAGTATTCTTTGAGAGCATTGCGGTAATCTTCCTCCTGCCGCTCAGCAATGGCCGGAGCGGTAACCATATTTGCTCCCGCCAGCAGTCCTGCAGCCACGGCGGTAACAACAAGCAGGGTTAAGATAAGACGGATAATGTCACGCAAAGCGCTTCACCTCCCCGAATTTCCTGGGTATGGTAAATTTATCGATCAGGGGGGTCAGCGCATTCATCGTTAAAATAGCAAAGGTAACCCCCTCAGGATAGGCGCCAAAAAGGCGGATGAGCATAGTGATCAAGCCGCAGCCCACCCCGAATATGAGCCTGCCATTGGGTGTTACCGGGGAGGTAACCATATCTGTAGCCATAAACAGCGCCCCAAGGAGAACGCCTCCGGCGAGAAGATGAAAAAGACCGGTCAGCATATTGCTTTCCTGATAAAATCCGCCGCCAAACAAGGTGCCCATAATCCAGACGGTAAGCATAAAGCCGCCCGGGATCCGCCAGTCAATGTGGCCTTTGTAGAGAAGCCAGAATGCTCCAAAAATCAGGGCAATGGCAGATGTTTCGCCAAGGCAGCCGGCCATATTCCCGATAAGGAGCTGGCTCAGCGATACTTTCAGAGCTTCAGCTTCACCCGCCAGGGGAGTTGCCGTGGTTACAGAAGAAATATCAGCAAGAAAATGGAAGGGTTTGGGGACAGGCCAGATGGGACCCGCCAGGCGGGAACCCCAGGAGATCACCAGGATGGCCCTGCCCACAAGAGCTGGGTTAAAAATATTGTATCCAATGCCTCCGTAAACCTGCTTTCCGATGATAATCGCTGTAACCGCCCCGATAGCGGGGATCCACCAGGGAACATTGGGCGGCAGGGTCATAGCCAGCAACAAACCGGTTACTGCAGCACTTCCATCACCAAATATATTCAGGCGCCGCAACCAGATAGCCTCGGCCAGCATGGCAGCACCAACAGCTACACCCATGGTGATAAGTGCCTGGTAACCGAAAAGAAACACCGCCACAACTGCAACGGGCCCCAGGGCGATGAGTACATCGATCATGACACTTTGCACTGATTGCATCGTACGCACATGAGGTGATGAAGATATTACCAGTTTTCCATTCATATTGCTCACTCCCATCTCAAAGCGCCTCTTAGCTTTTCTGCCTGGCGAGCACTTCAGCCTTGGCAATCCTGACCCATTGCGTCAGGGGAATCCGGGCCGGGCAGATATAGGCGCAGCATCCGCATTCAATACAATCGGCAGCATGTAATTTTTCAGCTCTGTCGAAAAGACCGTGCTCTGCCGCCTGGGCAATAAATGTGGGAACCAGTTTTATGGGACAGACCTGAACACACCTTGCACAACGGATGCAGCTGCTGCTTTCGCTAAGATCCACATCCTCGGATGTCAGGGCGACAATGCCTGATGTCCCCTTGATTACGGGCAGGTCTGTCGTCGGCTGGGACAGCCCCATCATCGGCCCGCCGATGATCACCTTGCAAGTTTCTTCTTTTAGACCGCCGCAAAAGTCAATAAGATCGCTTACCGGAGTACCCAGGCGCACCATCAGGTTGGACGGCCGCCTGATCCCTTCGCCGGTGACTGTAATCACCCGCTCAATCAATGGCCTGCCTTTCCTGACCGCCTCCGATATGGCGGCGGCGCTGCCCACATTGTGGTTGACCACGCCAACATCAAGAGGCAGACCGCCCGGGGGAACACTGCGCCGGGTTGTTACCTGGATCAGCATTTTTTCAGCACCCTGGGGGTACTTTGTTTTTAGTGAAACAACGCTTAGATCAGACTTGCCTTCAATCGCCTGCCCCATGACCCTGAGGGCATCGGGCTTGTTGTCTTCAATCCCGATAATTCCCCGCCCTGCTCCCAGGGCTCTCATGATAATTTCGAGGCCAAAGACAACCTCATCAGGCTTTTCCAGCATAATGCGATGATCTGCCGTCAGGTACGGTTCACACTCGGCGCCGTTTAGAATCACCGTATCGATGGTTTTACCCTCAGGCGGTGACAACTTCACATGCGCCGGAAAAGCAGCTCCACCCATCCCCACAATGCCGGCGCTGCGGATGAGTGTCAGGATCTCCTCCGGTGAAAGGTTATCCAGATCGTCTACGGGATCAAATTCGATGTATTCCTCTTCATCGCCATCACTTTCAATGATTACCGCAGTTGCCTTCATGCCCAGAGGATGGTTGCAGGGCTCGATAGCCCTTACCTTTCCCGATATGGATGCGTGCACCGGTGCAGAAACGAAGCTTTCACTGTCTCCGATCTTTTGGCCGGCCTTTACAGCTTCACCTACCTCCACCAGCGGTTCGCAGGGAGCACCGATATGCTGCTGTAGTGGAATAATTACTCTTTGTGGAATTGGAGCGGTGGTAATAGCCAGAGAAGCGGTTAACTCCTTGCGGTATTCCGGGTGAACGCCTCCTTTGAAAATTGCCAGACCCATGCTGATTAGCTCACCCCTTTTATATTGAGTTTTTTTATAGATGACGCTCAATTTTGGGTATTAGGTATCTTTTCGTTAGAAAGGGCGTTTTTCCTGCAGGAATGTAAGTAAAAATCAAATTGTATTATTATAACAGTTTGAACTCCGGGCTGATATTTTTGGTAACAGTCAGCGCTTCTAAAAATTCTTTGCGGGTAATTCTCCTGTTGATTTCAGGATAACGAGAGGCATGGTAGACAGGGTGGTACTGTTCCATAACGTTAATCCAGGATCTGGGGGAAAGCTCTCTGGCAATAAACTCCATTAACTCCGCAGTGCCTCCAAGATTCCCCGGCAGGACCAGGTGGCGGATCAGAAGCCCCCTGACAGCAACCCCATCCCTATCCAGCTTCAGTTCCCCCACCTGCCGCTGCATCTCCCTGACAGCCTCTTTCATGATCAAGGGGTATGCAGTAACCCCGGAGTACTTATGAGCAATCTCCTCGCCGGCATACTTCAGGTCAGGCATGTAGATATCCACAATTCCCTGGAGCAGGCGCAGGGTTTCAACCCTTTCATAGCCACCGCAGTTGTAAACCAGCGGCAGCTGCAGGCCCTTTTCAGCCGCCACCAGGAGAGCTTCGACGATCTGGGGCGTGAAATGGGTTGGGGTGACAAAATTGATATTGACGCAACCCCTTCTTTGAAGCCCAAGCATGATCTCAGCCAGCTCTGCAATTGTCACAGAATATTTGTGCTTCCCCCTGCTGATCTCATAATTCTGGCAAAAAACACAGCGAAGATTGCAAAAGGCAAAAAAGATTGTTCCCGAGCCTCCTCTGCCCACAAGAGGCCCCTCTTCTCCATAGTGCGGTCCAAAACTTGAGATTTCAATTTCTTTTCCGGCGCCGCATTCGCCGCGTTCACCGGAAATTCTTAAGGCACCGCATTCGCGGGGGCACAGTAAGCAGGGTTCGAGAAGTTCTTTTAAAAGGGCGGCACGGTGCGCCAGCTCCCCTTTTTCCAGAAGTTTCAAATAATTAACGGTCCCGCTTTCTTTCATCTGTTTCACCACTTTAATCTATTGTTTCTTTTCACAGGTTATACGCCATATTTTGTAGAAACCGAAAACAAAACGGGGGAGGCTGGGCCAGGAGAAAATTTTCCGGGTCTCTTCCACTCTTCTACTGGCAATCTTTCAGGGAATGGGAGTTCAGAAAAGAAGCCCGCGCTTCGCTGACAGTGTAGAATGAGCCGGTAACCAGGACGGCATCTTCTGCGGCGGCAAGATCCAGCGCCGTCACCAGGGCCCGGTCAACCTCCTGCTCCACAATTACTCTTCCTGAAAAGCGGTTTTCCAGGAAAGCGGCAAGCTTTTCTGTTTCAGCAGCCCGGGGAAGTTGGGGCCTGGTTAAAACCACTGTGTCCGCCAGGGGGAGAATATAATCGAACATAGAGAGATCTTTATCCGCCATGGCGCCGAGAACGAGGATCAGGCGATTATAGCTGAAGTATTCGGGAAGTGAAAGGGAGAGCCCCTGCATTGCCGCCGGGTTGTGCGCTCCGTCCAGTATAAGCAGCGGCCTTCGCCTCAGAAGCTCAAGGCGGGCCGGCCAGACTGTTTTCTCCAAGCCGCAACGAATATTATTCTCAGTGAAAGAGAAACCGCAGGCGGACAGCTGCTCCAGCGCCGCAAGTGCAACAGCAGCATTGCTCACCTGGAAACGCCCGCGCAGGGGTATATGCAGATCCTTCAAAGAGAGGGCAAAACCTTCGTAGTCCAGCAGTTGCCCCCCCGCAGTGATCTGCCGGTGGGTACAGAAGGCGCTTTTTACCCCTGGAGGAGGACTTTCCTCTGAAGGCAACGCATAAAAAAGCGGCGCCCAACGCTCCCGGCAGGTGCTCTCAATTACCCGCCGCCCCTCCTCCTCCGTCGTCCCTGTAACCAGGGGGACACCCGCCTTAATGATGCCCGCCTTTTCACGGGCAACATCCCCCAGGAATTCTCCCAGGACCTGGGTATGGTCCAGACTAATATTGGTGATCATGCTCACAAGAGGAGTAACCACGTTAGTGGCGTCGAGGCGGCCGCCAAGGCCCACCTCCAGGACCACAATGTCAGGTTTCCTGCGAGCAAAATAAGAAAAAGCAAGCGCTGTGACCACTTCGAATTCGGTAAGCGGCCCCAGCTGCCTCTCTCCAGAAATTTTTTCGGTTAATGGACGAAGCATCTCCACCAGCCGGACCAGCTCTGAACTGCTGATATCACGTCCATTTATGCTCATCCTGTTATTGAAAGCCAGGATATAGGGCGATGTATAAAGAGCGGTGCGGTATCCCGAAGCCTGCAGCACCGCAGCAATCATGGCTGCAACAGAACCTTTTCCATTCGTCCCGCCGATATGAACGTATTTTAGCTGCCGGTGAGGATTACCCAGAAGGGATAGCAGCGCTTCAATGCGCTGCAAGCCCGGTTTGATCCCGAAACGGCCAATGCTGTGAATCCAATCAAGGGCGCGGCGGTAAGCCGCCTCTGTTTCCCTGTTCATCGATTACTGGAGCTCCCGAATTCTTTCCTTTAATTTTTCTTTTATGATGGATCCCTCTTCAAGACGCGCTTTCTCTTTTGCCACTATGTCCCGGGGGGCTTTCTTAAGAAAAGAGGGGTTTTGCAACTTTCCTTCAGCCCGCCGCAACTCTTTTTCAACCTGCTGCAACTCCTTTTTAAGACGTTCTCTTTCGACTTCAAGATCGATCACTCCAGCCAGGGGCAAATAGACTTCAAGGCCCTCACCAGCAATAGCTGTCAGCGCCCTGGGCGGCTTGGGAGCAGCGGGATCGATAGTCAGCGGCGCGGCAAGGGCCAGCCGGCTAAGCTGATGACGTTCCCCTTCCAGTGCAACAGCGGCTTCCGGCGAGGGTTTCAGGGTCACAGGCACACTTTGTCCCGGGGGCAGCTGTACCTGGCTACGAAGATTGCGCACCGCCCGAATCGCTTCCTGCAGCAGGGCGATAGCTGCAGCAGCACCGGTAAATTCCAAACGGGGATCCTGTTTCGGCCACGCTGACACTATAAGGGCAGATGAACGGTGCGGCAGATACTGCCAGATCTCTTCCGAAAGAAAGGGCATAAAGGGGTGCAGCAGGCGTAGCACTCCATCGAGAACGTAAATGAGTACACCGCGGGTGCGGCGGCGGGCTTCACGCCAGTCCCCGGCTCCCTCTTTGCTGTAAAGATAGTACTTGCTTAATTCCACATACCAGTCGCAGAAATCATTCCAGAGAAATTCATAAACAAGACGGGCTGCCTCACCAAGTTCATACTCTTCAAGCAATGCGGTGACCCTGCCCACAGCTTCATTGTAGCGATGTAGAATCCAGCGATCCTCCGTTGTCAGCCCCTCTGACGATGCACCTGGATCAAAGGGGGTATAATCGGGTTCTTCATCGGGGCTGTTCGCCAGATTCATCAGGAGAAAACGGGAGGCATTCCAGATCTTGTTGGCAAAGTTTCGCCCCGATTCAACATTTTCCTGGCGAAAGCGCTGGTCATTACCCGGCGCCTGCCCTGTTATAAGGGTAAAACGTAGTGTGTCTGCGCCGTATTCGGCAATGACCTCGAGAGGATCAATGCCATTGCCCAGCGACTTGCTCATCTTACGCCCCAAGGCGTCGCGGACGAGGCCGTGGATGTAGACATCTTTAAAGGGAACCTCTTTCATAAAGTGAAGTGACATGAAAAGCATCCGCGCCACCCAGAAAAAAATAATATCATATCCTGTAACCAGAACGCTGGTGGGAAAATAGCGGTCCAGATCAGGAGTATCTTCAGGCCAGCCCAGTGTGGAAAAGGGCCAGAGGGCGGAACTGAACCAGGTATCGAGAACATCGGGATCCTGCTCCAGCGCTTCGCCGCCGCAAGAAGGACAGGAAAGGGGTTCTTCATCGTCGACAATAATTTCCCCACAGGAGCAGTACCAGGCAGGGATACGGTGTCCCCACCAGAGCTGCCGCGAGATGCACCAGTCACGGATATTATTCACCCAGTTTTCATAGACTCTGGTAAATCGCGGCGGTACAAAAACGGTCTCATTATTGCGCACCGCCGCCAGAGCCGGTTCGGCCAGAGGCTGCATCTTCACGAACCACTGACGGGATATAAGCGGCTCTACAATGGTATGGCAGCGATGGCAGTGTCCGACAGCATGCTGGTAACTTTCAATTTTCTCCACCAGGCCTTGCGCCGAAAGGTCATCCACCAATTTTTCCCGGCAGTCTTCCCGATCAAGTCCGGCATAGGGCCCCGCAGCAGCGGTCATCTTTCCATCTTCGCCGATCACTTTTATGGTTTCGAGATTATGCCGCAGTCCCATCTCAAAGTCATTGGGATCGTGGGCCGGAGTCACCTTTACCGCCCCGCTGCCGAAAGCAGGGTCAACATAGGCATCGGCAACAATGGGGATTTCCCTGTGAAGCAGAGGGAGGATCACAGTGCGGCCCACCAGCTCGCTATACCTTTTATCTTCGGGATGCACCGCCACGCCGCTGTCACCAAGCATGGATTCGGGGCGCGTTGTAGCCACTATAATATAACCGCCCCCACCGGTAAGGGGATAGCGGATATGCGTCAGGGTGGAGTCCTTTTCTTCATGCTCCACTTCAATATCAGAAAGAGCGGTATGGCAGCGGGGGCACCAGTTGATCATGTAGTCACCCCGGTAGATCAGGCCGGCCCGGTAAAGATCGGCAAAAACTTTTCGCACCGCCCTGGAGCAACCCTCATCCATGGTGAAACGCTCCCGCGACCAGTCGCAAGAGGCCCCCATAGCGTAAAGTTGCTTTAGGATGTGATCATGGTATCTATCTTTCCACTCCCAGACCTTCTCTAGAAAACCTTCCCGCCCGAGATCATGCCGGGTCAGCCCCTCAGCGCTAAGATCCTCCTCCACCCGGATCTGCGTAGCAATTCCGGCGTGATCCGTTCCCGGAAGCCAGAGAGCGTCATAGCCCTGCATCCTCCGCCAGCGGGTAAGCACATCTTGAATGGTGATATCGAGGGCATGCCCCATATGCAGGGAACCTGTAATGTTGGGTGGTGGAATAACAATAGTAAAAACAGGCTTGCCTTCCTCACCGCCCGCCCTGAAAAAATCACCTTCCAGCCAGAAACGGTAGCGTCGCTCTTCTACATCTGAAGGATTATAAACTGTTGGGATCAAATCCCTGGTCACACTTTCACCTCTCCACTATTGTTGCTGAAAATTATATTATTCTTTTACATTGTTAAAGTCAACCGGAGAGAGATGATAAACAGAGCTGGCGCATGAAATTGCCTTTATGTTTCTATCCTCCGGAACTACACTTTTCTGGTGTCAATGTACTGTTCGGTGAGCTCACTTACATTATTTTAAGCCTGTCAAAGCAATCCAATTACCCGCGCCAGGTAAGGTGAGACCGGGTAGGGGGGTGGAGAGGAATGGTTAGAATTCAGCCGGCCCGCCAGAAAACTTGATGTCGCCTCTGCTAAAATGACACCTCATTTGCTTTGCCCAAAGGCAAAATGTTTAAACCCGGCGAATTGATACTAAAATAATATATCTCTGTAATACTACTGTAACATTGAGCCCTTATAATAAAAGCAAGTTGACCCCCTCTTTTAAATATATTCTATCGGCACAGCCGCTGGCTGTGCCACTTTTTTTAGGCAAGGAAGAAGCGGGACACAGAACGGTCCTGTTTGTCCCATCTAAATTAGATCCACCCCGCCAGGGGAGCAAACACAGTCATTCCTTAATTAATTGGCACATATTCCGCCACACTCACATCGACTGGACCAACTGTGATTTGACACGAGCTGACGCGATGTCTATGATTGTGTAAAATTACCTTTAGGGAGACAGTAAATATTCATGACCCAAACAGATTCATTCAATGCGAAATTACTCCGGGCCCGCGGAATTCACTATTACCCAATCCTCGGTTCCACAAACAGCGAGGCGCACCGCCTGGCGAAAAAAGGCGCTGCCGGAGGCACTGTGGTGTTGGCCAACGCCCAGAGTGCCGGAAGAGGCCGGCAAAGCCGCCCCTGGTCTTCACCCCCCGGTAAAGGCCTCTACTTTTCTCTGCTGCTGCGACCATCAGGAAAAATTCCGGCTGTAGCAGCGCCGGTAACCCTGGCTGCGGCTGTATCCATCGCCCGGCAGCTGCGTCAAAGTACCGGACTGGAGGTGGCCGTTAAATGGCCCAATGATCTGCTAATCGGCATAAAAAAAATAGGGGGCATTCTGACCGAAGCCAGGACAAGCGATCAGGTGCTGCTCTATATAGTGCTGGGCATAGGCCTGAATATCAACCAGCAGGAGGCGGACTTTCCCGGGGAGCTGCACTTAAAGGCTACCTCGCTCTACCTTAAAAGCGGCCTTACCTACGGACGCACCGCCCTTTTCTTTGATCTTTTAGAGAGTTTGCGCCGCTCCCTGGATCTTTTTTTTAAAGAAGGGTTTGCTCCTTTTCAGCCCCTCTGGAAGGAGATGAGCGCCACCCTGGGAAAAAAGGTTGTACTTGCCGGTTCAGACAAACATGTGCAGGGCATAGCAGTGGATCTCGACGCCAGCGGGGCTCTGCTTGTTGAGGATGCCCGGGGGCAAAGGCATCGCATTTTTTACGGTGAAATAATCTAAAAAAGATATTAATATACGCCAGTTAAACAGGGCTGCTTTTGTCACCGCCTTCATCGCTATCCTGGCAAAACCCATTTTTTCACCCTTTTGTGCAGGCGCTCAGTTCATCCCAGGCCAGCAGTGCCGCACCCAGGGCGCCGGTAATTTGGGGTTCGGCCGGGACCCTGATTTTCACGCCGAGCCTCTCTTCCAGTGCTTGCACTACGGCTCCATTTTTGGCCACGCCGCCGGTCATCATCACAGCCTCAGCCAATCCCACCCGGTAGACCAGACTGGAGGTGCGGGCGGCGACAGACTCATGCAGTCCCCGGGCGATCTCGGTTCGCTCTTCCCCGGCAGCAAGAAGCGAGACCACCTCGGACTCGGCGAAGACGGTGCAAGTGCTGCTGATGGGGGTGGCCCGATGAGCCTGCGCGCTCAAGGCAGCCAGACTTTCCAGTTCCACCTCCAGGGCATGGGCCATCACTTCAAGAAAACGGCCGGTCCCGGCGGCGCACTTGTCGTTCATTGCAAAATCGAGCACTTTGCCCTCCGCGTCAAGGCGAATCACCTTGCTGTCCTGGCCCCCTATGTCGATGACGGTACGCACTTCGGGATCGAGATGGAAAGCGCCGCGGCCGTGACAGGTGATCTCTGTAATCTGCCTGTGCGCAAAAGGGACGCTGATGCGCCCATAACCGGTAGCCACGATGTGGGAGAGCGCACAAATCTCAAGGCCAGCTGCTTTCAAGGCGGAGTGTAAAGCTTCTTCAGCGGCCCTTTTACTGTCCACTCCAGTAGGAATAATAGTGGAAGCAAGGATGGCGTCACCGTCAAAAAGAACCGCTTCTGCCGAAAGAGAGCCCACATCAATACCGGCCGCAATTTTTCCTTTTAGTCTTTCATCCACCGGTATCTCCTACCCTTCACCCTTCCGGGCCAGTTTTAATACAGCTGCAAGCGCGCTCCAGAGGAGTTCCTTGCCCTGACCGGTACGGGCTGAAAATGAGAGCAGCTGATCCGCTGCGTTCATTTCAAGCAGAGTTTTGATCTCCGGCAACTGTCTTGCAAGGGCACCTCGTGAAAGTTTGTCCGATTTTGAAGCCACTGTGATCGTGGGCAGGCGGTGAAAACGAAGCCACCTGGCCATGGTCAGGTCATCCGCCGTAGGCCGGTGGCGACAATCAACAATGTGCACGGACCCGCAAAGCGGTCCGCGATGCTCGAGGTATCTTTCAATGAGAGCGGCCCAGGCACGCTGCTCCTCCTTGCCCGCTTTGGCATAACCGTAGCCGGGCAGATCTACAAAATAGAAAGAATCATTAATGAGGTAAAAATAGAGTGCCCGCGTTTTGCCAGGCGTTGAACTGGTATAGGCAAGTTTTTTTCGTCCCAGAAGACGGTTGATTAACGACGATTTCCCCACATTGGAGCGCCCGAGAAAGGCAATTTCCGGCAGCACCCCCGGTGGCAGATCTTTTTCCCTGTATGCAACTGTCTCCAGGCAGGCTTTTTTGATCAACATAATAATCTACACTTAATCAGCCGGCGCTGCTCTGCGCTAATGCCCCAGTACGGTGTCATCCTGCCGCTGCAGTCCCAGATCATCTTCCCTGACTCTGACTGCCGGCAGGTCTTCTTCCGCCTCAATAACAGGTGTGATAGGCCGCTTCGCTTTGCCAGGTTTTTTTAGCAGTGCAAAATCTATAACCTCATCCATATGCTCAACAAGCTTCACTTCAATTTTGCGCCGCACATTTGCCGGAATATCGCTCAGATCTTTGCGGTTCTCAACGGGCATGAGCATATGCCTGATCCCGGCCCGGTGAGCAGCAAGCATCTTCTCCTTGATTCCGCCTACAGGAAGGACACGTCCCCGGAGTGTAATTTCGCCGGTGAGGGTCACATCGCGTCTCACAGGGATCCTGGCCAGGGCCGAAGCCAGCGCCACAGCCATGGCGATGCCTGCAGAGGGGCCGTCCTTGGGAATAGCCCCTTCGGGAACATGGATATGAATATCTGTTTTTTCATAAAAGTCCTCATCCAGCCCCAGGTTTTCCGCTCTTGAACGGATATAGCTTAAGGCAGCCTGGGCCGACTCCTGCATCACTTCACCCAGCTTGCCCGTAAGGATCACCTTTCCCTTGCCTTTCATCAATGTTACCTCTATGGAGAGCAGATCGCCACCGGCTTCCGTCCAGGCCAATCCCGTTGCTACACCAACTTCGTTTTCCCTTTCAGCGGTGCCGTAACGGAAACGGGGCACCCCTAAATATTTCTGCAGACCTTTCCGCGAAAGTTTAACCCTGGTGCTGCGGTCTTTGACCACTTCGCGGGCTACCTTGCGGCAGATTGCCGCCAGGCTTCGTTCAAGGTTGCGCACTCCCGCCTCACGGGTGTACGAACGAATGATCGCGCGCACCGCGCCTTCAGAGAGAGAAAGGTTTTCTGCAGTAAGGCCGTGTTCGGAAATCTGTTTCGGTGCCAGGTGCCTTTTGGCAATTTCCACCTTATCCTCCTCGGTATAACCGGGCAGGTGGATTGTCTCCATCCTGTCGAGGAGAGGCTGGGGGATATTATGCGGCGCATTGGCCGTGGTAACAAACATGACCTGCGAAAGATCAAAAGGCAGCTCGATATAATGATCACTGAAGGCATGGTTCTGCTCAGGATCGAGCACCTCCAGCAGCGCAGAGGAAGGGTCCCCCCTGAAATCCGTGGACATCTTGTCGATTTCGTCCATCAAAAAAACTGGATTCTTCGATTTTGCCTGGCGCATGCCCTGGATAATCCGTCCCGGCAGAGCCCCTACATAGGTGCGGCGGTGGCCGCGTATCTCAGCCTCGTCACGCACTCCGCCCAGCGAAATGCGCACAAAATTGCGCTCCAGCGCCCGGGCGATCGATTTTGCCAGCGAGGTTTTCCCTACACCTGGCGGTCCGATAAGGCAGAGAATAGGGCCTTTTAGCTTCTCGGCAAGCTGGCGCACAGCCAGATACTCGATAATCCGCTCTTTCACCTTTTGCAGACCATAATGATCCTCGTCGAGGATCTCCTCAGCCCGATCGAGGTCGAGGCGATCCTTGGTCAGCGTGGACCATGGAAGCCCGAGAAGCCAGTCCAGGTATGTGCGGATGACAATCCCCTCGGCGGCTGCAGGTGGCATCTTCTCCAGACGATCCGTCTCTTCCAGGGCCTTCTCTTCAACTTCAGGAGGCAGTTCCGCTTTGTCGATCTTCTCCCGGTATTCATCCGCTTCGGCAGTGCGTTCATCCTTTTCACCAAGTTCTTTCTGGATCGCCTTCATCTGCTCACGCAGGTAATACTCCTTCTGGGTTTTCTCCATCTGCTTGCGCACACGTAAATTTATACGGCGCTCGATCTCCGCGATCTCCATCTCGCGGCTCAGTATCTCGCTCAGCTTCTCCAGCCTTTCCTTGGCTGAAACAGCTTCCAAAAGCTCCTGCTTTTGCCCGATCTTCAGGCTGAGATGTGAAGTAATAACATCGGCCAGCCTTCCCGGCTCTTCTATGCTCGAAACCGTGGTCAGCGTTTCCGGGGGGATTTTCCGTCCAGCCTTGAGGTAGTGTTCAAACTGGTAAAGCAGGCTGCGGCGAAGCGCTTCTACTTCCGGTGTTTTCCCCACCTCTTCGGGGATTATCTCAGCTTTAACCTTGAAAAAAGGCTCTGTCTGCAGGTAGCGGACAATCGAGGCGCGGGACAGACCCTCCACCAGAACGCGGATCATCCCTCCGGGCAGCTTGATCATCTGTTTGATCAGGGCAACGGTGCCCACGTTAAAAAGATCATCCTTTGCAGGCTCGTCCACCCTGGCATCTTTCTGTGCCATCAAAAGGACCCTGTTATCTGCAACCATGGCTTCTTCTAGCGCTTTAACGGAACGTTCCCGTCCCACGTCAAGGTGCAAGACCATGTTGGGAAAGACCAGGACTCCTCGTAAAGGCAGCAGCGGCAATTGTTCCTTTGCTTTAAGCATTGCTCTGTCACCTCTCATGAGAGATCAAAAACGAGAAGCTTCTCTTTGCCTTATTCGCTTCTCGCCTATGCTTTCCCTTTTTTGCTCTAATTCCAACCTCTCCCCGGGTTTCATTGCCCTGTAATGCAACCGGAAAAGGTTAATGCGAAGGCAGGGCGGCCACGGGCTCTTTTTTCATCAGCGCCTCGTGGAACACTTCTTCTATACAACTTACCGGGATTATTTTCACCGGAACAAAACGCCGAAAGCTTTCCTGCCAGTTAAATTGCGGAATTAATATTTTTTTAATCCCCACATCAACAGCCGCTTCGATCTTCGCCGGAATGCCGCCCACCGGGCGGACCAGGCCGCGCACTGATATCTCTCCCGTCATCGCTGTAAAGGGATCGACATACTGGCCGGAAAGAGACGAATAGATTGCCGTGGCCATGCTCACCCCTGCGGAGGGTCCGTCTACAGGCATGCCGCCAGGAAAGTTGAGATGAATGTCGTAATCGCGCAGGTTCAACCCCATGTAACGGCTTAACACGGTAATCACGATTTCAGCGGCCCCTTTGGCCGTACCCTTCCGCCGGACAGTATGTCCCAGACCCCCCATCTCCTCTTCTTCAACAATACCGGTAATGGTGACTTTTCCCTCCCCCTGCTTCACTGGAAGCGCCATTGCCTCCACTTCAATCAAAGTCCCCATATTGGGCCCGTAAATAGCCAGCCCGTTTGCATAACCCATCTGAGGCTCGGGAGGTGGTTTCCTCTCTGGGCGCGGAGGTAGCTGAGTGCTGTTAACCACCCACTCAATATCATCCGCTTCCAGAAGGGTGCGCTTTTCACCGAGGGCAATACCTGCAGCCATCTGAATTACATTGACCGCCTCCCTGCCGTTGGTGGCAAAACGGGTGATTACATCCAAAGCAGACGAGGTGGCAGCAAAAGAGATGCGCCGGGCTGCATTTTCAGCAATGACCCTTATTTCTTGCGGCGAAAGACCTCGAAAAAAAATCTCCAGGCAGCGGGAGCGGATCGCCGGTGGAAGCTCATGAGGCATCCGCGTGGTGGCACCAATGAGACGAAAATCTGCCGGAAGACCGTGCATAAAAATTTCGTGAATATGGCGGGGTATAGCGTTGTCTTCACTATTGTAGTAGGCGCTTTCCAGGAAAACCTTGCGGTCCTCAAGCACTTTAAGCAGCTTGTTGATCTGAATGGGATGGAGCTCACCTATTTCATCGATAAAAAGGACCCCCCCGTGCGCCTTAGTCACCGCACCGGGTTTCGGCTGGGGAATGCCGGCCATGCCGAGAGGCCCGGCACCCTGGTAGATGGGATCATGGACTGTACCGATAAGGGGGTCGGCAATGCCGCGTTCATCGAAACGGGCTGTGGTGGCATCAAGCTCGGTAAAACAGGCCCCTTTGCCAAAAGGACTGAGCGGGTTTTTCTTCGCTTCATCAAGGACCAGGCGGGCCGCAGCGGTTTTCCCGATACCCGGGGGTCCGTATAGGATCACATGCTGGGGGTTAGGCCCACATAGGGCTGCATGTAGAGCCTTCAGTCCATCTGCCTGGCCAATAATTTCATCGAAACTTTTCGGGCGGGTCTTCTCCGATAGCGGTTCGGTTAAAGAGATGCGGCGCAGCCTTTCCAGCTGTTCCATCTCTTTACGGGACTCTTTATCAACGGCAACGCGGCTGCTCTGCTGGTTTCGCAGCAAAGTAAAAAAATAGATCCCGATGACTATGGCAAAAAATATCTGAACCAGCCCTATTATCCCGGCGAAATTGCTCAAAAAGACCACCCATCCTTTCGGGCAATATTATCCCCCTTTATTTGGTGATCTATCCCGCTGATAAGAACAAAAACACTCTGGGGTCAGGTCTTGAAAAGCTAGTTTTTTGCGATCTTGAGTTTTCTCTGCACAGGCTGGTAGGGAATTAAATCGGCTGGGAGACTGCCCATATGCGGGGCTTCTTACACCTTTTCCGGGTAACCTTTCGGATGAGGCTTCTAGTCAATTCGTTAAGAATGCCCCATGCCCCGGTCGCACAAAAAAAAAGGCTGTTCTCATGGAACAACCTTCCTGTCTCTTTAAACAGCAAAAATATATTTAAGCGGTTACCTCTTTTTTCTTCCGCTTATCCTGTGTCACCAGAATGGGTTTTTCTCTTTCCAAAACAACTTCACGGGTAATCACGCATTGACTCACATCATCGCGCGAAGGAAGCTCGAACATCACATCAAGAAGGACCTCCTCCATAATTGCCCGCAGCCCCCTGGCGCCGGTGTTTCGTTTGATCGCCTCATCGGCAACAATCTGCAGCGAACCATCTTTGAATTCCAGCAGGACGCCGTCCAGTTCAAACATTTTCTGATACTGTTTAACCAGAGCATTGCGCGGTTCGGTGAGGATGCGAATCAACGCCTCCTTGCCCAGTGAATCAAGAGTTGCAATTACCGGGATCCGTCCGACAAATTCCGGTATAAGCCCATATTTGAGAAGGTCCTGTGGCAGAATCTGCCGCAGGATCGTGCCGATATTATGCTGATCAATACTCTGTACATCCGCACCGAAACCGATACCCTTTTTACTGATGCGGCTTTGAATGATCTTCTCCAGACCGTCAAAAGCTCCGCCGCAAATGAAAAGGATATCAGTAGTATCAATCTGCATAAATTCCTGATGGGGATGCTTGCGCCCTCCCTGCGGGGGAACACTGGCCACAGTCCCTTCAAGGATCTTCAGCAGAGCCTGCTGAACCCCCTCGCCAGAAACATCACGTGTGATGGAGGGGTTGTCGGTCTTACGCGCGATCTTGTCGATCTCATCAATATAGACAATACCTTTTTCAGCTTTCTCAATATCATAATCGGCAGCCTGGATGAGCTTCAAAAGGATGTTCTCCACGTCTTCACCCACATAACCCGCCTCGGTGAGTGACGTGGCATCGGCGATAGCAAAGGGCACATTTAAAATCCGGGCAAGAGTCTGCGCCAGAAGTGTTTTCCCTGTGCCCGTCGGACCGATGAGCACAATGTTGCTTTTCTGCAGCTCCACTTCCTCCACTTTCTGGGCGGCATTGATCCGCTTGTAGTGGTTGTATACAGCCACCGAAAGGATCTTTTTAGCATCTTCCTGGTCGATGACATATTGATCCAGAGCCTCTTTCAGCTCCTGCGGTTTGGGCAAATCGACGAGGTTAAAATCGCCTTCCTCACCGATCTCTTCTTCGATGATCTCATTGCAAAGCTCAATACACTCATCGCAGATATAGACACCGGGGCCGGCTACGAGTTTCCGTACCTGCTCCTGGGTTTTCCCGCAAAAGGAGCATTTTAGTTGTCCTTTTTCATCTGTAAATTTGAACATGAATCGCTTTCACCCCGATCCTGCTAAGGCCGGTGTAGCAGGATTTCATCCACCAGCCCGTAATCTTTTGCCTCTTCAGCGGAGATAAAGAAATCGCGATCTGTATCTTTAGCGATGCGCTCTACCGGCTGCCCCGTATGATTGGCCAGAATCTCATTTAACGATTCCCGCACCTTCAATATCTCCCTGGCATGGATCTCAATATCAACCGCCTGGCCATATGCGCCTCCGGCAGGCTGATGCAGCATAATCCTCGAATGCGGCAGGGTAAATCTCTTTCCCCTGGCTCCGGCTGCCAAAAGCACGGCTCCAAAACTGGCTGCCAGGCCAACACAGATGGTAGATACTGGCGCTTTGATATACTGCATTGTATCGTATATCGCCATTCCGGCATAAACCGCTCCGCCGGGTGAGTTGATATACAAATTGATATCCTTATCAGGATCCTCTGATTCCAGAAAAAGCATCTGGGCAACAATGAGGTTGGCAACATGATCGTCTATGGAACTGCCTACAAAAATAATCCTGTCTTTAAGCAGTCTTGAATAGATATCATAGGCTCTCTCGCCACGGCTGCTCTGTTCTACAACCATAGGTATAAGAATGCTCATGTTAAAAGGGCCTCCTTTATTCAGCCTTTTCAATCCTGGTGATTTTAGCTTCACGGACAAGCAGGTCAACGGCCTTGCGGACGCGAAGTTCTTCCCGCATCACAGGGATCCGCCCCTGCTTTTCAAATAACTCTCTGATACGATCGGGCTGATCATTATAGCTCTCAGCCAGCTCGGCAATCTTGGCATCTATTTCGCTGTCGTCAACGGTGAATCCTTCTTTTTTAACCACCGCATCGAGCACAAGGTTGGCTTTGGTTCTCCTCTCCGCCTCCTCCCTTTTCTCTTCGCGGATCTCTTCCATGGTCTTGCCGGACAGTTCGGCAAATTTCTCCAAATTAAGGCCTTGATAAGCCAAAAACTGATCCATTTCCCCGAGCAGGCGGTCGATCTGGCGCTCTACCAGAATCTGCGGCAGTTCAACCTGCGATAGGGCGGTTGCTTTTTCAATGAGCATCTCTTCAAGTTCAGTTTTAGCCCTTTCCATGTTGGTTTTTTCCATGCGGTCCTGCAGATCTGTTTTAAAATCGGATAGATTTTCAAACTCGCTGATCTCCCTGATGAAATCGTCATCTAAATCGGGCAGCTGTTTCTGCTTGATCTGCTTCAACTCCACCTTAAAAAGCGCTTCCTTGCCAGCCAGTTCCTTTTTACGGTATTCGTCGGGGAAGGTCACCTCTATCTCTCTCTCTTCACCCACCTTCATCCCTACAAGTTGTTCTTCGAACCCGGGGATGAAACTATTTGAGCCCAGTTCCAATGAATAATTCTCCGCTTCCCCCTCAGGAAAAGCCTCCCCGCCAATATATCCCTGAAAATCTATTAGCGCCAGATCCCCATTATTGATCCCGACCCCTTCATCCTCAATAGGAACGAGACGGGCATGCTGATCCCGCAAAGACTCCAGATATCGTTCCATCCCGGCTTCGGTAACCGGGGTTATCTCCTGCTCCACTTCCATTCCTTTGTATTCCCCCAGTTCTACCGGTGGAAGCACTTCTACAATTGCCTTAAAAAGAAAGGGTTTGCCCTTTTCGATCTCTTCGAAATCAAATTCAGGTTGATCAATAGGCTCAGCATCCACTTCGGCAATGGCTTCATCGTAGGCTGCAGGAATTAAAAACTCAAGGGCATCCTGGTGGAGTATCTCCGGCCCAAAGCGAGCCTCCAGAATGTGGCGGGGCACCTTGCCTTTGCGAAAGCCGGCGAGGTTAACCTGTTTTACCACTGTCCGATAAGCCCTCTCAAGTGCGCTGTCAACTTCGGGAGCAGCCACCTCTATTTCCAGCTTGATTTTATTGTGCTCTATTTTTTCCCAACTGACTGCCATTTATGCCCCTCCTTTTTACTATCATATCATATGCCTACCTCAAATAAAGTAGTTAAATCGCAAGAATTTATAAGATAAAACGCCTTATTAATAAGGCGTTAAGGCCATTTTATTTTACCACAGTTGCACCACAGGTGACAACTCCGTTTGTTCTCCTGGAACGAGGTCTCTCTTCACTTGCTTTAAGCAGCTTTATTTTGCTCTCCTTCCCCCGCCAATATTTAACCACATTTGTTCGCCAGGTTTTACTTTCTATCCGGCCCCCTCTCTTCTCTTTTTACCATTCACCCACACCCTCCATGACTGCAAATGGCATAGAAACTCAACACGTTCAAGGGTTTTGGAATAATTGCATCAATCATTGATAAGATTCATAAAAGTGCTTGATTTTTATACTAATAGAATATACAATAAGATGGCGAATGAACATTCATTCATCACAATTCAAATGGAGGTTGCAGTGGCAAAAAGGACAGGTGAAAAATACTTTGCCATCCTCGAAGCAGCGCTCAAGACCTTTGCCCGCTTCGGCTTTCACCGGACCCGGATATCAGATATTGCCCGGGAAGCAGGTGTTGCCGACGGTACTGTATATATTTACTTTGAAAAAAAAGAAGACATCCTTATCTCTTTGTTCCAGGAGATGATGTCCCGTTTCGTCGACGAGTTGCGCCAGCAGCTGGCAAAACACCCTGACTGCAGTGAAAAACTCGCCGCCCTGATCAGGTATCATCTGAACACACTGGGTAACAGGCCTGAACAGGCCAAAGTTACCCAGATTGAATTGCGGCAGATCGATGAAGCCATCAACGAAGGTATTTCACAACCACTTTTACACTATTTCAGAGTCATCGAGGAGGTGATTGCAGAAGGTCAAAAGGAGGGGCTTTACCGCCAAGATTTGAACATCCGGACCGCCAGAAAGGTAATTTTCGGCGCCATTGATGAAGTGGTCACCTGCTGGGCCATGTCCAAAAAGGCATATAACTTAGGCAGTATGGCCGGCCCCGTCCACGACCTGCTGGTTAGAGGGTTACAGTAGTTTTCCCCAGGTCAGTGAGAGAGAAAGAGTAAGAGCAAAAAGGAGGTATTTTGATGGCCGTGAAAGAGATTAAAAGAGCCGCTGTGCTTGGCGCCGGTGTTATGGGCGCCACCATCGCCGCCCACCTGGCCAATGTGGGTCTCTCGGTTTACCTGTTGGACATCGTTCCCCGCGAGCTTACCCCGGACGAAGAGAAAAAAGGGTTAAGTCTGGATAGCCCGCAAGTACGCAACCGCCTTTCCATCCTGGGAAAAGATGGCTTGCTCAAGCAAAAACTGAACCCGCTTTACCGCAAGTCTAATGTGGAACTCATCACTCCCGGCAACTTTGAAGATGATATGGCCAAGCTGAAGGAATGTGACTGGATTATCGAAGTCATCGTTGAAAATATGGAGATCAAGAGAAAGGTCTTTAAAAATGTGGAGGCCAACTGGACCCCCGGGGCTATCGTCACCTCAAATACATCGGGCCTCTCCATAAATGAGATGGTTTCTGAATGCTCCGATGAATTTCGCAAATATTTCCTGGGCACCCACTTTTTCAACCCGCCCCGTTACATGAAACTGCTCGAGCTCATACCCTGTCGTGAGACTCTGCCTGAAGTAATGAGCTACATGCACCGCTTCTGCGAGAAGGTACTCGGTAAAGGGGTCGTTTTTGCCAAGGATACGCCAAACTTTATTGCGAACCGCATTGGTACCTATGCCATGGTACAGACCATTAAGCTGATGATGCAGGAGAAGATGACCATCGAGCAGGTCGATACCATTACCGGACCACCCTTGGGTCATCCCAAGAGCGCCTCCTTCCGGACCATGGACATGGTAGGGCTCGACACATTCTGCCATGTAGCCCAGACCTGCATCGATAAATCCGATGACCCCGTGGAAAAAGAAGAGATGGCCGTTCCCGATTTTCTAAAGAAAATGGTTGAACAGAAGCTGCTTGGAGATAAAACAAAACAGGGCTTCTACAAGAAAGTACGGGGGGAAGCAGGCTCAGAGATATTCGCCATTGATTACGATACGCTGGAATATCGCCCCCGGGAAAAAGCAAGATTCGATATTCTTAAAAAGACTAAGGATGCCGGCTTAAAAGACGGCCTCAAGATGCTAGTTAATTCCGATGATGAGGCCGGCAAATTCGCCTGGAGTTTCATGAAGAAGCTTTTGACCTATTCTGCAAATCGCATTCCTGAAATTGCCGATGATGTCGTCAATGTGGACAGGGCTATGAGCTGGGGTTTCAACTGGAAACTGGGACCCTTTGCCAGCTGGGATGCCATCGGCCTGCGCGAGAGCGTAGAGCGGATGAAAAATGAAGGTGAGAAGCTCCCCGCATTCATTGATGAGATGCTGAGCGGCGGTAACGAAAGCTTCTATAAAGAGGATGATTCTGGCGCACTTTCATTCTACGACATCGCTTCTAAAAGCTACAAGCCAGTCCCGTTGAGCGTAGAGGCAATCAGCCTGCCGGCACTGAAAAAACAAAACAAACTGGTAAAAGGTAACGACGACGGTAGCCTTGTCGATCTAGGCGATGGAGTAGTTTGCCTGGAGATGCACAGCCCGCAGCAGGCTATTTCTCCGCTTTTTACCCAGTTTATTTTTGAAGCCATCGAGGAAACTGAGAAAAACTTTGCTGGCATGGTCATCAGCAACCAGAGCGGAAACTTCTGTGTCGGCGCCAATGTTGCGCTGCTCCTGATGGCCGCCCAGGGCGGCGACTGGGATATGCTGAACCAATCCGTTAAGGATTTCCAGGATGCCTTGATGACTGTGAAATACTCGCGTATTCCTGTTGTGGCCGCACCCTTCCAGATGACCCTGGGCGGCGGAATGGAGATCATCCTGCACTGTGACAGGATCCACGCCGCTGCTGAAACCTACATGGGCCAGGTGGAAATGGGCGTGGGTCTGCTCCCCGGCGGAGGCGGAAACAAAGAGCTGCTCTACCGTTACATTGAGGGAGTCCCCGAAGGGGTTAATGTAGATCTGCTCCCCTTCGTACAGAAAGCATTCGAGGCAATTGCCATGGCTACAGTATCCACTAGCGCCCGCCACGCCCAGGAACTCGGCTTCATGCGCAGGACAGACAGGATCTCGGTCAACCAGGATTTCCTGATCCACGATGCCAAGCAGACTGTCCTCGGCATGATCAAAGAGGTATATGAACCACCGCGAACAAAATCAGTTCCCGTCCTGGGCGACTATGGTATCGCTTCCTTCAAAGCAGGGGTGCAAAACATGCGCTGGGGGAACTATGTCAGCGATCATGATATGAAGATCGCTATGGAGATAGCCTTTGTTCTCTGCGGCGGCAATATCAGACCGAAAACCATGGTCAGCGAACAGTATCTCCTGGATATTGAACGCGAAGCTTTCCTGCGCCTGATCGGAGAAGAGAAGACCCAGGAACGGATCATGTCCCTGCTCACCACGGGCAGAGCAGTAAGGAACTAAGGAGGTATTGAAATGAAAGAAGCTGTTATTGTCTCCAGCGTCCGTACCGCCGTTGGCAGGGCGCCGCGGGGCGTGCTGCGCTTCACCCGGCCCGATTACCTGGCCTCCGAAGTGATCAAAGAAGCTCTGAAACGCGCCAAGGGTCTTGATCCGGCAGAGATAGATGATGTTATCCTCGGCTGCGCCTTTCCCGAGGCCGAGCAAGGGATGAATGTGGGCCGCCTGGCTGCACTGCAGGCAGGACTTCCCGACTCTGTACCGGGGCAGACGGTGAACCGCTTCTGCTCCTCGGGGCTGCAGTCCATCGCCTCCGCCGCTGAGAGAATTATGTGCGGCTTCGCCGAAGTAATCGTTGCCGGCGGGGTGGAAAGCATGAGCATGGTGCCCATGGGAGGCAACAAGGTCTCCCCGAGCCCCGTTCTCGCCGAGACCCTCATCGAGGCCTACACCCCCATGGGGATTACCGCTGAAAACGTGGCCGAACGTCACAACATCTCCCGCGAGGATCAGGACAAACTGGCTTTGCGCAGCCACCAGAATGCAGCGGCAGCGATCAAAGAGGGCCGGTTCAAGGAGGAAATCCTGCCCATCAAGGTGGTCGACCGCCAACCGGGTCCCGACGGCAAGGTCGTCGAAAAGGAATTTATTTTCGATACCGACGAAGGGGTCCGCCCTGATACTTCCCTGGAGGCGCTGGCCAGGCTGCGCCCGGCCTTCAAAATGGGCGGCTGCGTCACCGCCGGCAACTCCTCGCAGACAAGCGACGGGGCGGCGGCGGCAGTGGTTATGTCGGCTGAAAAAGCGGCCGCTCTGGGCCTGAAACCGATGGCGGTATTCCGCGGCTATGCCGTGGCCGGATGCCCGCCCGATGTCATGGGCGTGGGCCCCTCCATGGCCATCCCCAAGCTGATGAAACTGACAGGTATGAAGATAGAGGATATCGATCTTTTTGAACTGAACGAAGCCTTCGCCTCCCAGGCGCTTTACTGCATGCGCGAGCTCGGCCTGGACAAGATCATGGATAAGGTCAATGTTAACGGCGGGGCTATCGCCCTGGGCCACCCCCTGGGCTGCACCGGAGCCAAGCTCACCGCGAGCCTGATCCATGAACTGAGACGGCGGGGCGGTCGTTTCGGTGTTGTCTCCATGTGCATCGGGGGCGGCATGGGCGCCGCCGGTCTTTTCGAAATCGTCTAGTTCACACCACATTATCGAAAGTGGGACAACAGGAACGATCCTGTCTGTCCCACTTTCTTTTTCCTATCCCCCCATAAAAAGACACCAGGGACGGTTCTTTTTATCCCACTTCTAGTTTTAATCATATTTCTAATTGCCAGCTGCCTTCTGACCATTGCAATTATCTGATACTACTATAAGATTATACATGTGACCGAAAGGAGGGCAGTGAACAATGCCATAAGCAGGGAGGATCATCAGCTTAAGCAAAATTTATCATGTTGTAAGCCGGGTCTATGAGAAGAAGCCCATTTTACGAGCTGATTGGTGTATTAATTGAGAAACCGGGCTTGCCCCTGCAAAGAATTGGAAAATTGCCGGGGCTTAGTAAAAGTACAATTTTCAGAATTCGCTGACCTAAATGCGGCAGTTGTGGGACAAGAAGATACGTCCCTGGTTTCCCGCGGGGTCTCATGGGAGGGAGAATGAGAATGGAAATAAGAATACCTTTGGAGGAACTGGAGCAGCGCAAGGATAAGCTGCAGGTGCAGATGCGGGAGCAGGGAATCGGGGGCGCCCTCATTGTGCAGCGAGCCGATCTCTTCTATTTCAGCGGCACGGCGCAGGACGCTCACCTGTTTATTCCGGCAGAGGGTGAAGCAGTCCTGATAGTGAGGCGGAATCTGCAGCGGGCCCGCTCCGAAAGCGGCCTGCAGCAAATCGATCCCTTTACAGGATGGGATGGCCTGGCGAAAGAGATAGAAGGAAAGGCAGCACCGGCAGCAGCCATCGGCATGGAACTGGATGTGCTACCGGTAAATTTTTACCGGCGCTATGAAAAACTTTTGTCCCCGCTGCCCATCACCGATATTTCACCTTTGATCCGCAGTGTGAGGGCGGTGAAGTCTGCCTATGAATTATCGCAGCTCCAGCAGGCGGCAGCACTTGGTGAAGCGGTCTTCAAACACGCACGGGAGATCTGCCGGGCAGGCATGACAGAGATCGAACTGGCGGCAGAGCTGGAGCTCTTCGCCCGCAAGCGCGGCCACCAGGGGGCCATCCGTATGCGCGGCTTCAACCAGGAGATGTTTTTCAGCCACACCATGGCCGGCGGAGGCGCCGCCGTACCCAGTTTTTTCAACGGTCCCACAGGAGGCAGTGGGCTGAATTCCTCCTACCCCCAGGGGGCCGGCACCCGGGAAATTAAGCAGAAAGAGCCGGTGCTCGTGGACTATGTTACCGTGCTCAACGGCTACATGGTCGATCAGACACGGATCTTCTGCCCGGGTCAGCCGTCAGCTAAATTGATGCGCGCTTACGAAACAGCGCTACAGATCAAAAAAGATCTCATCGCTATGGGCTGCGCCGGCTCCAACGGCGCTAGGCTTTACCAGCGCGCTTTTGAAATAGCCTCCGCTGCAGGCCTGGAAGATCATTTCATGGGCTTCGAAGAAAAAGTATCCTTCATAGGCCACGGCGTAGGTCTGGAGCTTGACGAGCTGCCTGTAATTGCCCGCAACTACGATTTTACCCTCACTGAGGGGATGGTTTTCGCCCTTGAGCCCAAGTTTGTCTTCACCGGGGAGGGTGCCGTGGGCATCGAAGATACCTTTGTGGTCCGTCATCATGGCCTTGAGCAGATCACCCGCTTTGACGATGCCCTGCAGATAGTGTAACACCGGCCAGAGCGGCGCATAAGCTGTAATGTTCGCAGTATTTTTAACAGCTCTGGGAGAGTGACAACTGTGAGTGGAATCTGCGGCTTTGCAGCGGGGCAGGAAAAGCCTTTTCCGGAAAGACAGAGAGTGCTGGAAGCAATGTCAGGAAGCATTGCACACCGTGGAGGGGGCATGAACAAATATTTTTTCGATGCCCGGGTCTCGCTCTGCTTCCTGGCAGCAAAGGGTGACGGTAGAGATGACACCGGGGGGGAGCTATTCACAGACGAAAGGGGGCGCTACCGGCTCCTGGGAGACGGGACAATTTACAATCACTCCCAGCTGCGGCGAGAACTACAGGGCCGGGGGCACCGATTCAAAACCCGTAAAGACCTCGAGGTTATCATTCATCTTTTTGAAGAGATGGGGCCGGCATGCCCCTGTAAGTTGCGCGGCCCCTTCGCCTTTGCCCTATGGGACAGTCAAGCAGAATCTCTTTACCTTGCCCGGGACCGTTTTGGGATCAAGCCTCTTTATTACAGTGTTGCCTCCGATAAAGCACTGGTTTTCGCTTCTGAAGCGAAAGCCCTGTTGAAATATCCCCATATTAAAGGGGAAGTCAACCTGGCCGCCCTGCCTCATTACCTTACCTTTCAGTATTTTCCCGATCCTGAAACCGCATTCAATGGCATATACCGCCTTCGCCCGGCACATCATCTGACCTGGGACGGACAGGAGATTAAAACCAAAAAATATTGGGAGATTCGCTTCCGCCCCGATACAACAAAACCGTCCAACTATTTTATCGATAAAGCCGCTTACCTCATCAAAGAATCTGTACGGCTGCATTGCGGCGAAGGAACCATGCCGGGCGCTTTTTTAAGCAGCGGCATCGATTCAGGCAATATCGCCGCACTGCTCAGCATGCTGGGAGAGGTAAAAACATTTTCTGTGGACTGTGCCGGTAGTAAATACGATGAACTGACCCCGGCCCGAAATGCTGCACGTTTTTTGGGAACGGAACACCACGAAGGTAAAATTGGAGCGGCGGAATTCTGGAACAAAGTACCGCAGGCTCTTTGGCATCAGGATGAGCCTGTAGCTGACCCGGCAGCAATTGCTCTTTTTTTTGCTGCATCCCTGGCGGCAAAAGAGGTAAAAGCTGTCCTTTCAGGGGAGGGAGCAGATGAAGTGTTCGGTGGATATGAGATCTACCGGGAGCCCAGAGCTTTAACCCCGATACAAGGGCTGCCCTCCCGTGCAAGGGCTGCCCTTGCACGGGCGTCAGAAAAAATACTTGAGGGGAGGAGAGGGATAAATTATATCAGGAGGGCCACAACGCCGCTGGAGAAACGCTATTATGGAAACGCTCTTATATTTTCTGAACCCGATAAAAAGATGCTGCTCAACACTGAATTATATCATGCAGGCTGGGTACCACCCTGGGAGATCACGGCGCCCTATTACCGCAAAAGCGCCGGTACCGATGGAGCAACAAGAATGCAACATCTTGACTTTTACACCTGGCTGCCCGGAGACATCCTGGCCAAGGCGGACCGGATGAGCAGCGCTCATTCCCTGGATCTGAGGCTCCCCTATCTTGACCATCACCTGGTAGAGTTCGCGGTAACAATCCCGACCCGCTACAGAATTACCCGCAGGATGACCAAGTACGTTCTCAGGATGTCAACATCGAGCTATCTTCCCAGAGAGATTTACAGCCGCCCCAAGCTCGGTTTCCCGGTACCCCTGGCTTCCTGGATCAGAAAGTATTATAGAGAGCAACTACAAGAACTTTGGCGAAGCAATACAGCGCAGACTTATTTTAACCCCCATGCTTTGGAGAAAATGCTGGAGGCACACTGCCAGGGTAAAGCTGATTATGGGCGAAAAATCTGGACTGTAGCTGTGTTCTTGCTATGGCACAACCTCTATTTTAAATGAGCGAACAAAATGCCCGTAAAAAAACCTCCCCCTCATCCAAGATGGAATCGGGAGAGATTTTGATTTTTTTGGAGTTGACCACTCCAGCCACCCTCATCAGGGACTGCAGCCCGCCAGTATTATCAGTAAGGCCGGGAGAAGAAGCATAAGAAACCCCATCCATCTTTTGCTCACCACTAACACCTCCCGCAAAATTGATTAACAGCATCCCTGGAAAAGCCGCTTTTCAGGATTTACTCTCACTATTACCTTAAACCGTCCAATAGGATCCTATGCACAATTTTACTACAACAGAAATCACCTGTCATCAACAAGATTCAACTGATATTGAAAGACCATGTACTGGTAAAACAGCTCTAACAGCTTGATGGTGGAAAAAGACGGGATCCCGGTCCATAAAATAGTTCTGTAAAGAGTTTATGTAGATGGGATAATCAGGAAAGGGGCGCCCTTTAGCTTAAACATAGAGGTTTTTTGGAAATACCACTAAAAGTAATTCACACTATCCACAGGGTTATACACATGCATCTGGCCATTTTTTGCCCCACTGGAGCAGTTTTCAACAAAATCCACAATGGGGCAACATAATATTTTGCAGATCCTTTTACCTTGTCTTCAGGTTTTCAGGGCTCAAAGAGGCTGTGAAGTTCTGTTCCGGGATAGTAGTGTTCAAGAATCTCCCTGTAATTATAACCCTCCTCAGCCATGCCTTTGGCGCCATACTGGCTCATTCCCACCCCGTGCCCGTTACCCCCTCCTGAAATAAGCACCCCTGCTATTTCCCCTGTATCGTTCCGATCCACATTGAACACAGCAAAAGCACTGGGCAGTAAGGCATAATCCAGCAGTTCGCTGCCATCACCTCTTTTAAGAACTACCGGGTCAGCTTCAGAAAGATAATTTACAGGGCGGAGCGTGAGCCGGATATTATATTCCTTCATTATCCGGTAGGTTCCATTGGTGCCTTCCACCTCGAGAACCATGACATTCCCTCCTGCACCGCGCCTGATCACCCGGATATCTTTAAGCTTTCCCAGAGGGTTGCGTGGAACCTCCATTGACCTATAATTATCGCCCTCCTTTGTAAGAATAAACCCCGGCTGCTCCCTGTAACGCTGTGCTAAGTTGCGGTTAATTGATGCGGTAAACTGTTCCCCGCTCATAGTCACACTCCAGCGAAAAAAAGGGGAGAAGCGATCATAACCCGGGTGAGAGCCCTGCTCCAAAAATCGGACCATTTCTTCTTCCGACTCCAGGTAGAATAGTTCACCGGGGATCTGCGTGAGCGCCCTGAGATAGGGTAGCGGTTCTGACGGAAAAGAACCGGTGATGGGATCATGCCATACTTCATGACAATTGGCGGTAAAGCCGCAGGATGTTGAGAAGAAGTGTGTATAAGCCGCCTGTTTTTCATAGAAAAGAACCTCGCCTGCTGTGTCAACCACCGCTTCAGTGACTGCAGGGTGTTCGGGTACGTTATTGTAGACCTGCGACAGAGTACTGTCATCCACATGAGCCCCGTAGCAGCTGTAACTGCTGCTGAGATAGGAGCGGCAGGCATAAGTGCGGGCGGCCACAGCCTGGGCCTTAAGCGCCTCCTGTCCGAAAGTGGCAGCCATTTCACCCGGCACAACGGTGTTAAGATATTCTTCAAGGGCCAGCTCATTGATCACAATTAGACGCCCACCCTGGTTGGCTATTTCCATAATGCCGCGGTATGCAGGGCTTCTGTCAATCCAGCCATCACGCATCAGATTATCCAAAATCACCGTACCGCCCTCCAGGGCGGAAATATATATGGGCTGCTTAAATATAATACTTTCAAGTTCTCCAGGTGTTACCCTGATCTCCCCTCCCAAAGGCTCCACCAGCAGGGTTTGACGAGGTTCGAAGGTAAATAGAAGACCGTCCTGTTTACCTTCAAGTGTACAGCCCTCTTTGCTGTGCAGGCGAAGATGCCGGTGATAAAGAGATTCTTCGGACAGTTGACTCAGGTTCTGCCTGATTAGCACCCTGATTGTCTGCAGTGAAAACCCTTTTTCCATCCTTGCAGCCACAACAATTCCCGATGAGAGGTAAAGTGCAATATCGCTCATCCCCACAATTAAATCCTTTAATGAGCCCTGTTCTGCCTGAGAAAACATAGAGGGGTCGACAAGGTAAACCGGCAAAGGCGACGCAAAGGGTAAAATCCCTTCAAGCTCGCCTTCACATTCAGTATCACTGAAACGCAACAGCCGGGAAAGTCGAATTTCATCCAGGGGTTCGATAATAACAGCATCTCCGAAAAGCTCTACACAGGCAACCGTCCCCGCTTCAACCTGTAAATCATCTCTCCACGGCAGCTCTATCCTTTCATTGTTGTAGAAAACCTGCACCACCGATGGTTTGATCTTCTCAATATATGCACCGGTCATGATATTTATTTCGGGCATAGCGGCGATCAACCAGCCGTCTCCCCGCCGCACAAGATGCAGAGGAGCTCTATAGAGGGAACCGCCGCTGTTAAAATAGATCAGAGCTGTGCCGTTAAACAGGCCTGTCAGGCGGCTTCTGCCCGCACTGTTGAAAGTAAATTTACCATCCTGGAAAAGGGCTATCAAAGAGGTAAGAGCCGCCCCATTCTCCTCTTGATCAAGGAGCAATAATGCTGCAGCCTCTTTATCCCCTGCACTCACTTTTTTCATAAAATTATCTGCTGCGCTATCTATACCGGCAGGTATCCAAAAATAAACGTACCAACAACCTGCTCCAAACAACATGAGCAGAAATAATAATGTTAACACTTTGGACCCGGCCCGGTAACGTCCTTTTCCCTTTTGGCGTCTTTTGAAACTGTAACTGGATTTTTTCATTATAACCCGGACCGCCCTTTTCTCCTTATAGTCAGAAAGATAGCTTTACATTTTTATTCACTCCTTTCCGGACATTTCCTTCAGAAACAAGCGACAGACGCAATATATTTCCTTAAAAAAAAGGAATAACACCTTGTATATCGAATAAAGATCGAGAAATAATTGTAAGGAGGTTCAATATGGAGGTTAGAATCGACGACGAGTGCAGCGCTTGTGGTGTCTGCGAAGATATTTGCCCGGAGGTCTTTGAACTCGGCGATGAAAAGGCCGAGGTAAAAGTGAATCCCATTCCCGCAGAATACGAGGAAAAATGCCGCGAAGCTGCCGAAGAATGCCCCACTGAATCCATTCAAATTGTTGAGTAATTGGCTTATCAGGCACCAGTAGTGACTAGTTTTTTAAAGAACCCGCACTAGCGGGTTCTTTATTTTACTAATTCCCCCCATCCCTGCATAAAGAGTAAAAGATGCCGCCGGATTGAGCTCATGAATCATGCCGGGCCGTTCTGGAAAGAATTGATCTCAAAGTGATCATCAATACGAGCAGGATTCCGGCTGCTATTCAAAGAATGATGTGGATGAATGGAGCTTTACAGACAGGGGTGCACATAAAAATGATTTCGCTGCATGAGCTGCTTAAAGGTGTTGAAATATTAGAAAAAACCGATAACACCAGTCCTGAAATTACAGGACTGGCCTACCACTCGGAGCGGGTGTTGCCGGGACAACTTTTTGTCTGTATCAGGGGCTTCAAAACCGACGGCCATTTATATCTGGCGCAGGCAAAGGAGAAAGGCGCTGTTGCAGCCATTGTCGAAGATATTCAACCGCTGATAGATTTGCCCCAATACTGCGTTGCTGACAGCCGAAGCGCCCTGGCAATGCTGGCGGATAGTTTCTACGGACATCCCTCAGGAAAATTAAAGATGATCGGTGTTACCGCCAGCAACGGCAAAACCACGACTTCCTTCATGACCAATGCCATATTGGAAGAACAGGGGCTAAAAACAGGGCTCATCGGAACGGTCATCGTCAAATCAGGCAGCAAGATCCGCCCGGCGCTGCTGACCACTCCAGAGTCGCTGGATCTGCACTATTATCTACACCAGATGGTGGAAGAGGGGGTTTCCCATGTAACCATGGAAGTCTCCTCCTCGGGGATCGATCTGAAGCGGATCGATTCTGTCGAATACGACATCATTGTCCTTAACAATATCAGCCGTGAGCATATTGATCTGCACGGCTCTTTTGAAAACTACTTTCAAACTAAAGCCGGCCTGGTGCGCCGGGCCACTTCCGATAACCGGGCTGTCTTCAACATGGATTGCCCCTATGCAGCCTCCCTGAGCAGGGAGACCGCCGCCCGGACCCTTACCTACGGATTCAAAAACAGCGACGCCGACTGTGTGGTCACCGATCTTGATCTGACAACAGGGCGGGCGCATTTTAACGTTGAGTTGAAAAAAACGGGACTTGCAGATCAGCTTACCGGCGGCCTGAAAACATTCCCTATTGAACTATCCGTCCTGGGTCTGCACAGTGTTTATAACGCTATGGCAGCACTGCTCTGTGGCTTACTTTGCAGTGTCCCCATAAATGTGATTCAGCAAGCTCTGAAAAAATTTCGCGGAGTGGAGCGCCGCTTTGAGCTGATCTTTGACGGCGACTTCAAAGTGATCGATGATCACTTTGCCAACAGCGGCAATATCGATGTCACCCTGGAGACGCTGAAATTTATGAAATACCGGCGCCTCCACCTGGTCTACGCCATCCGGGGCAGCCGGGGCGTCACTGTGAACCGCGAAAATGCCGAGACGATGGCAAAATGGATCCCGCAGCTCGGTGTTGATAAGGTCATTGCCAGCAGCAGCAGCAGCCATGTCACCGAAAAAGATCTGGTGACAAAGGGAGAGATCGAAGTCTTTTTAGAAGAAATGAAGAAAGCAGGCATCGAAGTGGAACTTCATCAGGAGCTGCCTGAAGCCATTAATACCGGGCTTTCCCGCACCGCCACCGGTGACGTCCTTCTGCTGCTGGGCTGCCAGGGCATGGACTATGGCGCCAAGATCTGCCTTGAGATGATCCACCGTCTTTATCCCCAGCTAGACCGAGAAAAAGTATTCCAGCCGCTGCAGAACCGGGTAGCAGGTATTTAGGCCGGAGCCTTCTTCTCCTTGATATCGATGCCTCCCATAAAGGAACGGGCCTGGATGCGCAGGAATTTGTCGGCGCCTTCATCTGCCTCGCCAGTTCTGTGGCCGGCCACGATACCGCCGTCTGCCTGTTCCTTGAAGGCAACGCCGCCGAGAACGGCGGTTCCCTCATAGACCACCACCATATCGGAGGGTATTTTTACGTTAATTCCTCCCATAACCGCCGTCAGGTCAATGATTGTTTCTCCCTCGGGAAGCTCCGCCCTTGTCAGGTCCATCTCGATACCGCCCATAAATGCAAAATAGCTGCCGCTTTCCAGCTTCCAGAGCGTTGAAGCGCCCACATTTAACCCTCCCAGGAAAGCCAGGCGCCCGCCACTGCTCCCGGAAAGCGCCCGACCGCGGATAAGATGGACACCGGCAAAAATCAACAGCACCGCAAATAATACGCTCCACATCAATTCCGACCCAATTTTCTCCAAATAGCCGAACCTGCGAGCCAGGTAAAAAACGCCGACCAGAAAAACAGCCAGTCCGCTAAAAAAACGCCCTGAAGAAAATATGACCTTTCTTTCCCCCGCTGCAGAGCCCGGCCGGAACGCAGAGATCATCCAGTCAAGGCCCAAAAAAATCAAAATGAGAGGCCAGTAAGAGAGTATCTCCCTTACGCTGACTTCAAAACCCAGCAGGCTTAATATTATAGCTATCCCGATAAGAAGCAAAAAAAGTCCGACAAATAACCGGCCGCTTAATAACCGCACCTGCAAAACCCCCTTTACGCAATATTTAATCCACCGGTGAACGCAGCCGCCCGGTTAAATTATAGAGCAGAAACCTTTAAAGGTAAACCCTGGATATTACAAGCTGCCCCAATTTTTGCCCTGAGGCCGCGCTTTGACTTTTAGCCCGGCGCATGTTAGAATTATCAGCGCGAGGTGGGTGTAGCTCAGTTGGTTAGAGCGCCAGGTTGTGGCCCTGGAGGTCGTGGGTTCGAGTCCCATCACTCACCCCATCTTTATCTATGCTGGGGCGTAGCCAAGCGGCAAGGCACGGGACTTTGGATCCCGCATCGTAGGTTCGAACCCTACCGCCCCAGCCACATTTTATGCCTTAGATAAAGGTTTATTAGTACATTCATCTTTTTCTTCTGTGCCACCAATGAGCAAATTACAAAAAGTATCGCTAGCAATCGCTTCCCCGGTAGCCCTTTCCAGATGGTAAACCATACCGGTAATGAAAACTACCGGGGTCATCTATCATTCCTTCTCGCCATGCGGCTGGAGAATCAGTTTTCGCGGCAGTTTCTTGATTTCTTCTTCATCAAAATATTGCTTTTTATATTCCATGTGCAGCCATTTATCCAACAGGTCATCATAATGGGGGCTGCTGAAATGTCCCGAATTGCCTATTGCCAGCATATCGCAGGCGGAATGATCCGAAAGGTCGATAATGTAGCGCCAGGGAGCGCCGGCGTAAACCAGGTAGGGCAGTTCAAGCTGCCTGCTATAGCAAAGTGCTCCCGGGGTTGAGCCGCTTCCACCAACCTCAAAGGGCCCACGGTTGTAGCGGCTTTTGCTGACGGCATCGCCCAGGCTGTGTTTAAACGTAAGGGTATGTATTTTTCCCCACTGCCAATGAGCCATTTCTTCACCCATTATTTCACTCAGTTCTGATACGGTTTGAGAAAAGCACTTATAAACCAGTGCGCTGCGATCTTCAATCCACGCCGTCTCTATAGCCGCCAAAAGACGGTCAACCAACAGAAGCGAGCAGTTTAGCAGCCGCTCCTGCAGTTCTTCTGAAACCTGCCCTTCGAAAATATTATGGTTGAGCAGAGTGTAGAAACGGTGAAATATGGCCGCCCCGGCTGAATCTGACCTCTCCACAGGATCGGCTCCCCACTGCTCCATAATGCGCAGTGCTTCCCTTTCACGGCCCTCCAGGCCCACTTCCCTGAGCACCCCGGCCAGCAAAGGTATTACCTCCGCAGCATGGCTGTTATAGAAGCATGCCTGCCCCCTCTGCATATCTTCAAGGGTCAGGTCGTTGTGGCCATCATATTCCCGCAGAATAGATAAGGCCCTACCGGGATGGGCCCATCCATAAGAAAGAAAATAGGGATAATCATCAGAAACTGCTTTATGGTTTGCTGTAACAATCAGCCCCTCAGGAGGATTGTAGAGCGAAGGGATCTCCTCCCAGGGAATCCAACCGGTCCAGGCATATTCGTCGCTCCAGCCGGGCACGGGCAGCAAGCCGTTTCCTGCTTCACGGTGGCTCTCGCTGCGTATGGGAAAAAGGCCGTTACCAAGATAGCCGATATTACCCTCCACATCGGCGTAAACAAAGTTCTGCGCCGGTGCCATAAATTTTTGTAGAGCGCTGCGAAATTCAGTAAAATCAGAGGCACGGATCATTTGCAGCATGGCGTCAGCCTCGAGGGTTGCATCAAGAGCGGTCCAGCGCAGGCTTAACGGCAGGTCTCCAGGGCTCAGGGGAATCACGTCAGAGATGACCGGCCCAAAACAGGTTTCACGGACGAGCAGGTTCTCCTCCCCGGCGCCTCTTATTTTTATTGTCTCCTCGAAAACTTCAGCCTTAACCCATTCTTCATTATAAAGATAAAGGGTTTCATCTATTTCATTGAATTTAATTTGGTAAAGGTCCATCACATCGGAGCCCAGATTGGTTTCACCCCAGGCAATCCTTTCGTTGAAACCGGCAATTACGCCGGCAATACCGGGGAACATCACCCCGGTAACCTTAATTTCTGGAGACGAAAGGTAGTTCATATACCAGATGGGAGGCAGATCAAGAGTGAGATGCATGTCGCTGGCCAGCATGGCGCCGCCGGTAGCGGTCCGGCTACCGCTGACAACCCAGTTGTTCGAACCAATCCCCGGCAGGCCTTGTGGAAAATTTCCGCCGCTGCTTAACGATATCAGATCAAGGGCGCTTTTACTGCTCAAGCCTGCTGAGTATGCCTGCCCCATGATTGTCAGACCTTCTTCGGGATATGAAGGGAAAATTTCGGCCGCCTTTTCCATGCCGACCTCATCGACAAGAGCAGCAAGCAATAGTTCGGTATCAAGATTGCCACCCAGGGACCAGGCCACCAGCTTGGAAATAGAGATGGAGTCTACCGGATCCCATGGCTCGGGAATATAGTCTAATAGAATAAATTCTGGCGGCAGATTTTTGCGGTTCAGCTCAATATAATCGTTTACGCCCTCCGCATAGGCCTGCAGCAGCTCTTTCGTCTCCACAGAAAGAGCTGCAAAACTCTTCTCAGCAGCGCGGCGAAAGCCCACTGTCCGGGAAAAGCGATCCGATTCAACGAGATCGGGCCCCAGTATCTCCGCCAGACAGCCGCCAATGGATCGCCTGAAAAGATCCATCTGGAAAAGCCGCTCCATTGCCTGCACATAACCCTGAGCATAGATTAGGTCAACTTCATTTTCAGCAAATATATGCGCAACTCCATAATCATCAAAATAGATCTCCACCGGGACCCCGACACCTGCGGTAACAGAACCGCTGTAAACAGGCAGGCCGCTTTTTTGATGAAAAAACCAGTTCATAAGATCAAAAACACCTGTTTTTTCAGAAGAGCAGCCGCCCAGGGTAAAAAGAAAGAGAAGAAACACCGGTAAATAAATCGCTCTGCCTATAAACCGCCTGATCAAAGCTCTCCCTCCCCGCATGACTCTAAAACTGATCCTATCCCTCCAGATATGTTTCTGTCAATGGAATCTTGCAACTATTCTGAGAGGAGGGTTGAAGCAGAGAAAGGGTTATTACAGGCAGTCGAGCCAGTTAAAAAAAATCTCCCAGACCTGACGCCTGTAATCAGTAAAACGGTGATCTGCATCTTTGACCTGAGCCAGTCTCTTCGGCTCTCCTGCAGCGTCAAAAAGCAGGTGCGCATGAGAAAGTGGTACAACTTCGTCGGCGGTGCCGTGTATGAGCAGCAGGGGACGCGGTGTAATCCGGGAGGCACAGTGCAACAGATCGTGGCGCTGCAGATCCTGAAAGAATCTTCTCTGCAAAGTGATCGATCCTGTACCATCATCAAGGGTTATTCTTTCAAAGGCAGAACCCTCAAGGCTCACCTTACTTCCAGCAGAGCTACTGAAAAGCTGTAGCGGATGAGCTAGCGCAGCCCAGGTGCAAACAGCAGCAATCTGCGCATCAGATGCGGTATAAGCCAGGACAGTAGCGCCGCCGAAACTGCGCCCGTTGAGGATGATCCGCCGGTAACCCTGCAACCGGGCCCATTCAACAACAGCTCCGAGATCGTCGACCTGCCGCGACAGGGTGATCTCTTCCCATAGTCCCTCGCTTTCACCGCTGCCGCTAAAATCAAAAAGCAAGGTGGCAAAACCGCGGCGGGCCAACTCATCGCCCATGTCAACAGCACCACCTCCGCCCTCCTTGCTCCCGGTAAAACCGTGGCAGACAATGACCAGCGGCGGCAAAAGCCGGGGTTGCCCACCGACTGCAATTTCCGCCAAAGTGGAGCTTTTATCCCGCAGCGGTTCCGCCGGGCGCAGCAATGCCGACAGCTTCAGCCCACACCCGTTGACGATGGTTTTTCCTTGCCAATCCATGAGCATGCCCCCAGAATACTATTTCCCGTTACTCTTTATAAGGAATTCCATAAAAAAGGTAAAATTCCTTTTCAATGTGTGTTCAGAGAAGATCATCTTCTTTCAAACCAGTCCCAGCAAACGAGCAGTTCCAGCCACCACAAAGCAGACCACAATCCCCGTCAATGTAGGAATTAGGAAGGCAGCAGCGGTCCACTTGAAACTGCGCGTCTCCCGGTAAATGGTTAGCAGCGTTGTCCCGCAGGGGAAATGATTGAGTGAAAAAAGCATCACACAGATAGCGGTAAGCCAGTTCCAGCCCTGCCCCATCAGTAGCTGACGCAGCTGATCCAGGCTGGTCAAATCTGTAAGCGAGCCGGCCGCCAGGTAACTCATAATCATTACGGGAATTACAATTTCGTTGGCGGGCAGACCGAGAAGAAAAGCCATGATAATATAGCCATCCATTCCCAGAAGAGCGCCAAAGGGCTGAAAAAAATCGGCGCCGTAATGAAGAATGCTGAAACCTCCTGTCTTGATATTGGCCAACAGCCAGATTATCAGCCCCGCCGGTGCCGCCACGATCAAAGCCCTGCCCAGCACAAAAAGAGTCCGGTCGACAAAGGAGCGCACCAGGATTCGTCCAAGCTGCGGCTTCCGGTAGGGAGGCAGCTCCAAAGCAAAGGTGGAGGAAAAACCCTTTAAGATAGTATGTGAAAGCAACTTCGATACACCCAGTGTAATCGCAACTCCCATCACA
>CAYXKD010000006.1:0-69862 GCA_964464625.1 uncultured Syntrophomonadaceae bacterium | reverse complement strand
AAAACAGGTATTGCGCAGAGAAACTTATTAAGTTCATCCGGGAGTTCAGAATCGTGAAGTTGGAACAGGATAAGTATGTGAATATCACGCCTTCGTCGGAATTCATAAAGAACCTGGCAGATGAGCTGGGGTTGCCAATTACCAATTATTATCTTAATGAATCCCAAATAAACATGATGCTAAAGCACAGGTTCAAACTTTAACACCATGTTTTACGTTTTATTCCTAAAGTCAGGTTACATTATAGATTGTCTTCCCAGAAAAAACAAGGGGCTGAGCTCATATTAATGTACGAATCTCCATCCCTGGCTAGTCGACAAAGTAAATGCAACGGGGCATCCACTGGTGGAGTGGTGCAATAACTCCTGCAGACGAACTGTTGCAGTTAGACCTACAAAAGGGGTAAAAAGTGATAATTCAAGACCTGACCCCCTTTTTTATAGAGGAAAAGTGATAATTCAAGACCTGACCCCATCAGGGTTTTTGCCAGAGGGCGAGGAAGAAGCCATCCATGCCGTGGAGGTGGGGGTAGAGGTAAACGGCACCTCCGGATGCGGCGGCTTCTGTTCCCAAGCCGGGCGGTAGAAGGGGTTGCAACGGATGGGGCTTGAAAGAGGGATGGGCGGCGTTGAAAGCCTCCATCACCGCGGTGGTCTCCTCGGTCTCGAAGGTGCAGACGCTGTAGAGAAGCAGCCCTCCGGGCCGGAGCAGTTTCGCGGCACTATCTAGCAGAGCCAGCTGTAGCCGGGGCATCCGCTCCAGGTCGGCAGGGAGACGGCGCCATTTCAGCTCGGGCAGGCGGCGGATCACCCCCAGACCGCTGCAGGGAGCATCCACCAGGATCCGGTGGGGCCGCTGCAAACCGGCTCCGCCAATATCTGTACCATCAGCCTGTAAAGTCTCGATGATGGTCAATCCCAACCGCCGGGCCGCCCTCTCTACCAGCCCCAGCCTGTGAGCATAAATATCAACGGCGGTGATCTTCCCGCTGTCATCCATAAGCTCGGCAAGGTGTGTGCTCTTTCCCCCGGGGGCGCTACAAAGATCAACGATACTCTCTCCCGGCTGCGGCTGGAGCAGCGGCGCCACCAGGATGGAGCTCTCGCCCTGTACGGTGAACAGCCCCTCCTGAAAACTCCCCAGAGAGGATATGTCCCGGGCTGTCTTTACCAGCAAAATTCCCGGGAGCCGGGGGCTGAATTCGGAGGGCACCCCCCTGGCGGAAAGCTTCTCTTTCAAAGCGGCCGGCGTTGTGCGCAACCTGTTGGGGCGCAGCGCCGGCAGGGGGCGGATGTTGTTCGCCTCACAGAGAGAGCGGGCCTCCTCCAGGCCGAAACGGCGGTGCCACCGCTCCACAAGCCAGGGCGGATGGCTGCTCTGCAAGACCAGGTTTTCTACAGGGCGGCGGGCAGGATCAGGCCAGGGCAGATCTTTTGCTGTCGCCGCGAGCCGGCGCAGCACTGCATTAGCCAGCCCGGCAACACCGCGATGGCCGTAGCGGCGGGCCAGCCTGACCGCCTCGTCAACGGCGGCGTGGGCTGGAATCCGTTCCAGGTAGATAAGCTGATAAGCGCTCAGGCGCAGCAGATTGCGCATCCATCCCGTCAGTTCATCCACGGGGCGCTTTAGAAAAAGCTCCAGGGACCAGTCAAGGGTGTTACGCCGGCGAATCGTTCCTGAGGCCAGCTCCTGAGCCAGCGCCCGCTCCAGCGGCGGAAGGCCCCTCAGAAGGGGCGGCAGGGCAAGATTCAAAAAGGCGCCCTCCCTCTCCACGCGGTAAAGCGCCTGCAGCGCTGCTTCGCGCGCTGTAACCACACTTTTAGACAAGATTTATTCTCCCAGCCGCTCGCCGGCAGCAAGGCGATAACCGCGGCAGCAGTCAGCGGCGGCAACTCGTTTTCTTCCTGCAGGCTGCAGCTCCAGCAACTCCAGGGAGCTTCCGCCTCCAGCAGCAACAATAAGCCTGCCGCCTTCAATGGAAATAATGCTTCCCGGCGGCGGAGCGGAGGTCCCGCTCACTATCCTGGTTTCCTCCTCCTCAGGCGGAGCCGCCCGCCATACCTTTAACCGCTTCCCCCGGTAGGTGGTATAGGCGCCGGGGCGGGGGTTTAAGCCCCTGATCCTGTTGTAGAGTGAAAAGGCATCTTCGGACCAGTCCAGCAGCGCCTCCCCGTGAGAAAGGGGCGGAGCGTAAGTGGCCAGGGAGTGGTCCTGGGGTTGGCGGCGGACTTTTCCTGCAGCAATCTGATCTACCGCCAGCTGCAGCATCCGGGCTCCAGCAGCGGCGAGCCGTTCGTTCAGATCACCTGCTGTATCGGTAAGGGCAAGAGGCTGCCGCTCCTGAAGGATGATGTCACCGGCATCAAGCTCCCGGGCAAGGGATATAATTGTTACACCCGTCTCCTTTGCCCCCTCCATCACAGCCCGCTCGATAGGCGCCGCACCGCGGTAAGCCGGCAGCAGCGAGGCATGGAGATTAATGCAGCCCAGCGGCGGCAACTGCAAGAGTTCCGGGGGCAGGATCAACCCGTAAGCCACAACCACGATGAGGTCCGGAGCAAAAGCCTCAATTTTATGAAAAAAAGTGCCGTTCTTAAGCCTTTCAGGCTGTAGAACAGGAATTTCATGCTCAAGAGCCCACTGCTTTACCGGCGCAGGGCGCAGCACCCTTCCCCGGCCGCTGGGGCGGTCCGGCTGAGTCACCACCGCAGAAAGGGAATTTTCGCCGCTGTAAAGCTGCTCCAGCGAAGGAATGGCAAAAAGCGGAGTACCCATGAAGAGAAGCTTTAATTTTTTCAAGATCCCTCTTCCTTTTTTTCCTCTTCGGGATCTACAAGTCTGACAGCCCTGTCAAGAAAAAGAATCCCCTCAAGATGATCCATCTCGTGCTGAAGTATGCGGGCCAGGAATCCCTCAGCCTCAAGACGCACCGCATTTCCCCGGGGATCTAAAGCCTCCACAAGCAAACGGGTGGCGCGGGGCACCTCCCCGTAAATACCAGGAACGCTCAGGCATCCCTCCACGGCAATCTCTTCTCCTTCGGCCTCCAGGCAACGGGGATTGATCAGCTTCAGCAGGCGATCCTCTCCGGGGTCGACAACGATAAGCCGCTTGGCAATACCGATCTGCGGTGCGGCAAGCCCCACGCCCTTGTGATCATACATGGTCTCAGCCATATCATTGAGAAGCAAAATGGTCGTTTCATTAATTTTAGCCACAGATCGTGCCCGACTGCGCAAAACAGGATGGGTGCTTTCAAAAAGTCTTCGTACAGCCACAGGGAACACCTCCCAACCCATTATAGCACCATCAGAGGGTTGAAATCCACTGTCAACCGCACCGGACCGGGCAGACGCTTCAGGCGAAAATTCTGCGCAATTTTCCGCAGATGATGTGCCGAAGAGGCAAGACTCTCACCTTTCACCATAATATGAACCCGGTAAACCTTTTTTAAGCGGTAGAGCGGCGCCCTGGCCGGACCCAGAAGCTCCGCCTTTCCCTGCCAGTTTTCCAAAAGGGTGCGGAGATAACCGGCGGCCTCCCAGAGAGCACTTTCATCGCTGCCGCTCAGAAGAAAGCGGACCAGGTCGGTGAAAGGCGGGTAGAGCAGGGCCTTTCGCAGTTCTATTTCTGTGGAATAGAAAGCATGGTAATCATGCCTTGCCGCCGCCTCAATGCTGTAGTGGCCCGGATGGTATGTCTGGATGATCACCTTCCCTTCTCCACTGCCGCGGCCGGCCCGACCCGAAACCTGGGTAAGGAGCTGAAAGGTGCGCTCCGCTGCGCGGAAATCGGGCAGATTCAAAATGGTATCGGCTGCAACCACTCCTACAAGGGTAACGCGGGGAAAATCAAAACCTTTGGCAATCATCTGGGTGCCGATCATGATATGGGCCTTCCCTTCGCGAAAATGGCGGTAAAGACGGCCGTGGGCTCCCCGCTGTGCGGTGGTATCACTGTCCATGCGCACCAGGGATGCCTGGGGATAAAGCTTTTTTATCTCCTTCTCAACACGCTGCGTTCCTGCAGAGAAATGGCGGATCCGGGCCCCCTTACATTCGGGGCAGGTTTGCGGTATCGGCTCTTCATGGGAACAGTAATGGCAGACCATCTGTGCCCTGTCAAGGTGCAGCGTCAGGGAGACGGCGCAATGGGGACAGCGTAGCACGAAGCCGCACTCGCGGCAGAGAACAAATCCGGCGAAACCGCGCCGGTTAAGAAAAAGCAGCGCCTGCTCCCCGCGCTGCAGGATCCCCTCAAGCTCATCGAGAAGGAGACGGCTGAAGATCTGGCGATTGCCCCGGCGCAGCTCTTCCCGCATATCGACCACCGTCACCGGCGGCAGCTCCATGGGGGTTACCCGCATTCTCATCTGGAGAAGCCGGGAGCGGCCCTGCGCCGCTTCAAAATAACTTTCCAGCGAGGGGGTGGCGCTGCCCAGAAGCAGGGGCGCACCGTGGTATCTCGCCCTCCACCAGGCCACTTCACGGGCATGGTAGCGCGGCGCCTCCTCCTGCTTGTAGCTGTTTTCATGCTCCTCATCGATGACGATAAAACCGATTTTTTTCAGGGGGGCAAAGACTGCAGAGCGCGCGCCGAGAACAACAGGCGCCGCGCCCAAACGGATCCTCTGCCACTGCTCCGCCCTCTCCGCAGGTGTAAGGCGGCTGTGCAGCATGGCCACCTTCCCGGGGAAACGCCCGGCAAAAAGTTCGATCATCTGCGGTGTCAGCGAGATTTCCGGGAGAAGCACCAGCGCTCCCCTTTGCTGTTCGAGACAGCGGGCAATCCCCTGCAGGTAGATCTCTGTTTTGCCGCTGGCTGTAACTCCATGCAGCAGCATCTTTTCAGCACGCCTCCCGTCAAGAGCGGCGCTCACCGCCTCGAAAACGCGCTGCTGCTCTTCCTTTAGATCATGTAGATCATCTAGATTACGGGTGGCAGCCCGGGACTCCGCAGATGGAAAAAGTGTCTCCACTTTTATCGACGTGGCTGTAGCCGCTATTTCCTGGAGCAGCCCTTTCTTAAGCAGAGCCCGCACCGTATCGCTGCGCACACCCAGGCGGAGCAGATCGCGCCGCATCAGGGGTCCATGTTTACGTAAAAGTTCAACGGCGTTTCGCTGCTGCGGAGCACGCGAAAGACTGGCCTCCTCCGCAGCACCCGTTAAAGTTAAAACGCGGGGGGTTAGCTGCCGTCCCTCCCGGAATAGGGCCGGCAGCATAGCATGAACTGCTTCGATTTTACGGCAATAGAAGCGGTGCGACATCCAATGGATCAGAGCGAGCTGCTCCTTCTGGAGCAACGGCTCGCTCCCCTCCAGGGAAATAATCTCGCGCACTTCACCGGGATCGACAGCGGGCTGCTCCCGAAGCCGCAGCAGATAGCCCCGGTATTGCCTTCTCCCAAAGGGGACCCGCACTGCTGAGCCCGGCACCGCTTTGCCCAGAAGATGTTTGGGAATCCTGTAGTCAAAGGGGCGATCCACAGCGTCGCTAATCAGCTCAATGAGGATCTCGGCATATTCATGCATCTTCAGGGATTAACAAGATAAGCATATTTTGATAAAATGGATGGAGTATCCGCTGAAATAATAAATGGTGAAAGGTTGATGTCAGTGTTTTCACTCCTCATGCCGGTCAAGGAGGTTTTTAACCAGAACCGCAACTGGATCGTTCTGGCCGTAGTAATATTCCTGGCCGGATCTATAGTGGCCTACTTTGGCTCATCTTTACAGGGTGACTCCCTTCCCGGGATTGAAACACAGATGAATGATCTGCAGAAACTCTTCGACATAATCCTGGGTAATCCCCCGCTGATCACGGTGTTGATTGTTTTTTTAAAAAATTTTATGGCAATAGCACAGATGCTCTTTCTGGGAGTTCTGGCTGGTTTTTCGCCGCTGGCCACTCTATTTTTAAATGGCTACATTCTCGGCATTGTCGCAGCTTCGTGCAATGCATCAGGCTGCTCTATCCCGGCGATGATCTTTTTAGGGATACTGCCCCACGGTATTTTCGAGCTTTCAGCTTTCTTTTTCTGCGCCGCCCTGGGGCTGAAACTGGGCTACCACTGCATCGCCTCGCCCCTGCCAAATAAAACGCGCCTGCAAAGTTTCAGATACATCTGGAAAGAAATTGTCTCTGTTATCCCCCTTGTGGTGGCGCTGCTAATCTGCGCCGCTTTTGTGGAGATATTTGTAACGCCTCATCTCCTGGGCAGCGTGCTCTAACCTGGACAGTCCCGGCGGCGCTTTACGGCAGCAGCGGACGGACCCTGTCCAGGATATGGTGCGCCAGGGTCTCTTTGGGCATCAGGGGCAGATCTTCAGCCCCTCCCTCCCTGTCGATGATGCAGACCTGATTGGTTGGTGAGGCAAAACCCGCTCCGGGAACAGTGAGATCGTTCACCACGATAAGGTCCAGATTCTTCCGCCTCAATTTCTCCAGGGCGCGCTCCCGGGCCTGCTCCGTCTCCATGGCGAAACCGACAAGGAGGTGTTCCCCTTTTCGGCGCCCCAGTTCCAGCAAAATATCGGGGTTGGACTGCAGCTCCAGCACCATAGCTGAACCATCTTTTTTAAGTTTATGCTCCGCTCTCTCAGCAGGGCGGTAATCAGCCACTGCTGCCGCCTTTATTACAAGATTGCACTTCTCATAGTTCTCCAGCACCGCTGCATACATCTCCCGGGCTGTAGTCACCGGCACCAGCAAAGCTCCCCGGGGGCAATTTAAAGCGGTGGGACCGCTCACAAGGATAACTTCCGCCCCTCTTGCGACAAGAGCGCGGGCCAGGGCATAGCCCATAAGACCGGTAGAGTGGTTGCTGATAAAACGTACAGGATCGAGGGGCTCCCGTGTCGGCCCCGCTGTGACAAGGGCGCGGAGTCCCCGGAAATCATCTGGCTTAAGAGCAGCCTCGACAAAATCTGCAATCTGCGCAGCTTCGGGCATCCTCCCCTTGCCTGTAACTCCGCAGGCCAGCTCGCCGTCTTCCGGCTCCATAACCCGGCAACCCTGTTCCCGCAGCCTGCTTAAACTGTTCTGAACCGCCGGGTGCTCATACATCCGCTCATTCATCGATGGAACGAGGACCACCGGACAGCCTGCAGCCAGGTAAACCGTTGTCAAAAGGTTGTCCGCGATACCGGCGGCCATCTTCCCAATGGTATTGGCTGTTGCCGGAGCGATCACAAAAACTGAGGCAGCCGAACCCAGATCCACATGTCGCACCTTCTCGCTTTCGGAAACCCCGAATTGATCGATAAGCGCCGGGCGCCCCGTAATAGTCCGGAAGGTCAGGGGGTTGATAAAGTGAGCGGCCCCGGGTGTCATGACCGCCTGGACCTCCCGCCCCTGACGCATAAAAATCCTGGCCAGTTCAACAGATTTATAGGCGGCGATACCTCCGGTAACCCCCAGTAGATACATTTTCATCACAGCTCCCTTTACTTGTTGCCACTGCGGCCCATACCCGGCTGCAATTCGATCTCTATTTTCCCTACGTTAATTTCGTTTAAAGCCACGGTAACCTCTTTGCGGGAGCCGGATTCAATAGCCGGCCTGGCTCCGTCACGCAGCTGACGCCCCCGTTTCGCAGCGGCAATAACCAGAGTGTATTTGCTGTCAACTTTCTCCATTAGTTGATCTATTGATGGGTAGATCACTTTTCTTCACCTCCCAGGCAAGGCGGTCTGGCGCCCCGGCTGACTCTGCATTTTTCGGCCTCCATGATCGCGGCTATGAATGTGGCTGCCTCCTCGACACTATCATTGACTACAAGGTAATCATAGTGCCGGTAAGCCGCCAGCTCACGCTGCGATTCATCCAGACGCCGTTTCATATTCGCCGCGCTCTCCGTAGCCCGTCCTGCAATTCGCGCACAGAGAACCTCCGACGAAGGCGGCGCCAAAAATATCAGGACGGTGCTTTCCAGACGACGGCGAACCTGAAGGGCGCCCTGCACATCAATTTCCAGTAAAATATCTGTTCCCCGGCTCAAGGCCTCCTCCACTCTTTTCCTGAGTGTCCCATAATAATGGCCGTACACAACGGCCCATTCCAGAAAAGCATCCTGGGATATCAATTTTTGAAAGCAGGCCGGCGATGTAAAGTCATAATCACATCCGGCCTTTTCTCCTGGTCGGGGAGGGCGCGTCGTCAGCGATCGGGAAATTTGCAGCGAAGGCCTGTAACAAAGAAGCCGCTCGCAGACAGTCCCCTTGCCTACTCCCGAAGGGCCGGAGAGTACAAAGAGAAGCCCTGAGGCCATCATTCATCCTCCCGGGTCAAAATTGTTTAACTGCCCTCGTCATTCGATTCAGCCCGGGCTTGCAGACGGTGCCGCACCGTCTCCGGCTGCACTGCTGAAAGGATTACATGGTTGCTGTCAGCGATGATTACCGCCCGGGTGCGGCGCCCGTAAGTAGCGTCAATCAAATTCCCCCGGTCCCTGGCCTCGCTGATAAGCCTTTTGATCGGCGCAGATTCGGGGCTGACAATGGCTACAATCCGCCCCGCCGAAACAATATTCCCGAATCCAATGTTGATCAATTTTGTTGACACCTTTTTTAACCCCTTTTCTCCTTATTGCTCATTCGATATTCTGTATCTGCTCCCGCATCTTTTCAAGTTCGGTTTTCATTTCCACCACCAGGGTTGCTATCCGGTAATCCTGTGATTTAGCCCCTACTGTATTGATTTCGCGAAAGAGCTCCTGGGCAAGAAAGTCGAGACGGCGGCCGGCGGCACCATCGCCGCAGAGAATCCCGCCAAAAGAATCCAGGTGGCTTTTTAACCTGATCACCTCTTCATGAATATCCATTCGCTCAGCCAGGACGGCACATTCCATAAGGATCCTGTTCTGTTCAAAATGATCTCCCAACATCTCCGTAAGCCTGTTCTTCAGGCGAAGCTGCTGCTCTTCCAGCACAGCAGGAGCAAGATCGGTCAGCTCCTCCACCATTGCATCAATCCGTTCCAGCCGCAGCTTCAGATCCCGTGAAAGATTGTTTCCCTCTTCATTCCGTGATTTTACCAGGCTTTCCAGCGCCTCCTGCAGCGCTCTCTCCAAAAAAGGCCAAATTTGTTCTTCTCCTGGCGCATCACACCGTTCCTGCAAAACCCCCGGCATCTGAATGAGCTCTCCCACACCCAATGTCATGGGAATACGGAGATGATCTGCCAGGCCCTCCAGAACACGATAATAGGCGGAGGCAAGCTCTTTGTTCAACATAACAGCCTCTTCACCGGCAGGCGAACCGCTCAAAGTTATATTCACCTCAACGCGGCCTCTCCGGACCTCCTTCTTTAGCAAGCGACGAATACGGTCCTCAAAGAAGTATATTTCCCGGGGAACCCGTAAAAACAAATCGGCATACCGGTGGTTTACCGAGCGCAGCTCCACGGTAACACCGCTGTTTTCTCCGGAGCAACTCCCCCGGCCATATCCGGTCATGCTTCTGAGCAAGGCAACAAGACCTCTCTTTCGCCCCCTGGGCTGCCGCCCGCCGGCGAAGGCCTGAGCCTCCCGCCCTGAAAAGCGGCAATCCCCGGTCTGGAAAAATAATGTTAATCGTTCCAGAATCCTATTTCTATTTATCTTAACACCTGGGAAAGTTGAACTCAAGAGTATTTCCCTGTTACCGCTCTCTTTTTTCCAGGAAAAACGCTTTTAATCAGTGAGGCGAAAAGTTCGGGCAAGGCGGGCAGAAAAGCAGCGCCAAAAGCAGCGGCCCACTCCAGGGCGGAAAGGGGGACAGTGCCGAAAATGGCAGATAACAGGGGATGGTGAATAACAACGGCCATGAGAAGGCAGGATGAAAGCACCGCTCCATCAAGGAGAAAGTTGCGCCGGCGGTTTCTTGAAAAAGAGGCTTCTTCGCTGCGGCAGTCGTAAACATAGACCAGTTGAGCCAGGATCAGTGCGGCGAAGGCCAATGTCTGCGCCTTTGCAATGTCCGCTCCGGAGGCCAGTGCCAGCCCGAAAAGCGACACAGTCACCGCCCCGATCATGATACCGCGAAACAGCAGTTTACCCCATAAGCCGCGGCTGAAAAGGCCTTCCTTGCGGCGGCGGGGCGGTAGCTCCATCAATGTTTCTTCAGGAGGATCCACGCCCAGAGCCAGGGCGGGAAGGCCGTCGGTTACGAGATTTATCCACAAGATCTGAAGGGGACGCAGCGGCAGCGGCAGTCCGCTGAGAATCGCCAGTAGCATGGTCAGCACTTCCCCCGTATTGCAGCCTAGCAGGAAGCGGATAAACTTGCGGATATTCCCGTAGATGCTGCGCCCCTCTTCCACCGCCGCAACAATGGTTTTAAAATTATCATCGGCCAGGATGAGGGAAGCGGCTTCCCGGGTCACATCCGTTCCGGTGAGCCCCATGGCAATACCGATATCAGCCTCTTTTACTGCAGGAGCATCGTTAATCCCATCGCCCGTCATGGCCACAACTTCACCGCGCCGCTTAAGAGCCCGGACGATACGCAGCTTATGCATGGGGCTGACCCGGGCAAAGACCTGCACCCCCCCGATGATCCGCAGCAGCTCGCGGTCATCAAGAGCGTTGAGCTCCTCTCCCAGCATCACTTTGCCGCCTCGTTGAAGAATCTCCAGGCGGCGGGCTACCGCCTCGGCGGTGGAGCGATGGTCTCCGGTGATCATGACCACCCTTATTCCGGCCCGATGGCAAAGACGAATTGCCGGCAGCGCTTCAGGGCGGGGTGGGTCTTCCAGTCCGAAGAGGCCTGCCCAGACCAGCTCTCTTTCCAATTCCTCTGCACTGTCTGCAAATCTTCCCGATGCTGCGCTATGGTTCAACGCTCCCCTTTCCGGAGAGAGCTCCCGGTAAGCCACTGCCAGGGGACGCAGCGCCAACCCGGCCATAATCTCCAGCTGAGCCAGCAGTTCCCGCCGTTTCACCGCGTTCAACGGCACAACCCTCTTATTTTCAGAAAGGTAATAACTGCAGCGCTCCAAAACGATTTCTGGCGCCCCTTTTAGTAGAAGGCGGCGCCTGCGGCCGCGCTGAATAACGCTCATCATCTTACGCTCGGAAGAGAAAGGGTACTCCCTCTCCCGCCGGCCCGAATGAGGCTTGATTCCTGCTGCAACAGCGCTTTCCAGAAGAGCAGTCTCGGTGGGATCGCCTTTAAAAAGATCGCCTTCGCGATAGGCATTGTTGCACTGTGCAGCAATTAAAAGTGAAAAACCGAGGAGGCCGTCAGGATGGAGCAGCGCTTTTTCCCAGCCCTCCCCCTCCACTTTTTTAACCATAAAGGTTCCTGCTTCAAAGCTGTAAAGACGTCCGCCTGTAAAAATGCGGTTCACCTTCATCTTGTTTTCTGTAAGTGTCCCCGTTTTATCAGAGCAGATCACTGTTGCCGAGCCCAGTGTTTCCACTGCAGGAAGGCGCCGGACAATAGCCCGGCGTCTAATCATCCGCTGCACCCCCAGGGCCAGGGAGACGGTTACAATAGCAGGTAGTCCTTCGGGAATGGCGGCGACAGCCAGGCTCACACCGGCCATGAACATGGCATAAGGCTCCTTGCCGCGGATCACACCCAGCAGGGTCATCCCCAGGCAGACCGCAAGGCAAACCCAGACCAGGATCTTGCCCAGGCGGGCCAGACGCGCCTGCAGGGGAGTGACGCCGCGCTCCGCCTCCCTGATCATATGAGCAATGCGCCCGATCTCTGTTTCCATCCCTGTAGCCACTACCAGGCCCTTTCCCCGCCCTGCAAGCACCCCGGTGCCGCTGAAGGCCATGTTCGCGGCGTCACCCGGCGAGGCCGGGGTAAAAAGAAGCTTACCTGCTTTCTTGTAGACAGCCGCTGACTCCCCTGTGAGAGCCGCCTCATTCAGCATAAGCCCCTGGCTGTCGTAAAGGCGCAAATCGGAGCAGACCCGGTCTCCAGGCTCGAGATAAACCAGATCTCCCGGCACCACCTCTGCAGCGGGAATAATACTTAAGCTCCCCTCCCGCAGCACCCGCGCCCGTGGCGCCGCCATTTTTTGCAAAGCCTCCAGGGAGCGCTCTGCGCGGTATTCCTGGATAAACCCGAGAAAAGCATTAAGCAGCACAATTACCAGGATGGTAAGAGCATCGGAGATTTCACCCAACAGTGCCGCCAGCAGCGTGGCTCCCAGCAGGATGAGAACCATAAAATCCTTGAACTGGTTTAAAAAGAGGAGAGGCAGGGACAGGGGAGCGGCAGTGACCAGAAGGTTTTTACCCCAGCGGCGGCGCCTTTTTTCTACGTCTTCCTTTGCCAAACCCCTTTCCGGAAGTGTCCCCAGCAGGCGAAAAAGCTCTCCGGTTTCCAGGGTAGTCCACTGGGAAAACACAAAAACCCCCCTTTGGCATTTAATTTCTCTTAATTGTTATGCCCGGGGGGTTCTGCTGATGACTTGTTCAGGGCTGTCTAACCCTTGTTTTTATATTCGTAAAAACCGCGCCCTTTCCTCCGCCCCCATTCGCCCCTTACATATTTTTCGACTACCGTTGGCGAAGGCTTTTCGGCGGAGTCGCCTGTTTCGCGGTATCGCTCCATGGCAATATGGTAGCTCAGATCAATCCCCGTCAGATCCATCAGGGTAAAGGGACCCATGGGATGTCCCAAAGCGTTCACCACGGCGCTGTCAATGTCTGCGGCGGAGGCCACACCGGTATCCAGCAAAAATAGCGCTTCATCCATGATCCGGCGCAGGATTCTGTTGACCAGGAAGCCGTAGATCTCTTTATGGAGCAGAACAGGTTTCTTCCCCATTTTCGAAGCCAGCTCCATTGCCACCCCGGCGGTCTCTTCAGAAGTGTGCGGCCCTTTAACTATTTCAACACACTTCATGACCAGTGCCGGATTGAAAAAATGCATGTTGCAAACCAGGGCGGGACGGGCTGTTTCCGATGCCAGGAGGGAGCTGACGAAAAAAGAGCTGTTTGTAGCCAGAATGGTCTGCGGAGCGCAAATGCGGTCCAGATTGCGAAAGAGCTCTTTTTTCAGATCAAGCTTCTCCGTGACAGCCTCGATAACAAAATCAGCCTCTCTGACACCTTCTTCGAGCTCCCCGGTAAAGCTGAGCCGCGACTCCACCCCGCCGGCATCCTTTTCGGAGATCTTTCCCCTGGCTATACGGTCGGGCAGGTAATTCCTGAGAAAGGACTCCGCCTTACGGAGCTGCTCCGCACTGACATCAATACAGCTCGTTTGCAAACCCGCCAGAGCGCAGCAGATGGAGATCTGGTGACCCATATTTCCGGCACCGACAACAGCGATCTTTTTTACTTCAGCTGCCATTTAAAAAACCTCCCAGAATTTTTTACTGGCATTTCCATTATATCATCGTACAGAGAACTCCCGCTATCCCCTCTCCAGCATCCAAAGCTAAACATCCGCCATATCCCAACATCCGGTAACTGCCCCGGCTTTCCAATAACTTGTGGTAATCAAGGAGAAGTGTATACTGTATACAAAGATAGCGGGGAGGCCTGCTCAGATGACCTTTGATGTTCTGGCGATGACAGCGGTGGCGGCGGAGCTGCGGGAGATGGCAATAGGGGCGCGAGTACAGCGGGTTACCCAGCCCTCACGCCAGGTGATTGTCCTCTCCCTCTATCATGCCGGAGAAGAATACGGCCTGCTGCTTTCAACGCATCCCCACCATGCCCGGGTCCACCTCACCGGGCGGAGCTATCGCCTTCCCCAACAGCCACCTCCTTTCTGCATGCTCCTGCGGAAATATCTCACAGGTGCGCGGATTTCCGCTGTTGTTCAGCCTCACCTGGAGCGAATTTTGATGCTGCACTTTGAAGCCCATGAAGTTCTGCCTCCGGTAAAAATAATCGCCGAGATCATGGGACGGCGGAGCAATGTGATCCTGGTCGATGAGGAGGAAATAATCCTGGGTGCAATCAAAACCGCCACCCGGGAACAAAACCCGCGGCGCGCAGTTTTGCCGGGGCTGCCCTATGAGGAGGTGCCTCCGCAATCCAGGCTTGACCCCTCTGAGACAGAGGGGGAGAGGCTCGCCGCAACGCTGCTGCCCCTGCTGGCGAAAGGTAGCAGTCCGGATCAGGCACTGCTTAAAACAGTGCGCGCCATCAGCCCCCTGGCCGCCCGGGAGCTGATTTATCGCAGCAAATGGGATAAAGAGGCGCCCCTGGGCTCTTTGGAGCGGCTCACCCGGGAAATGAAGGCTCTCTTTGGCAAAAGCGGCGCGCTGGAAGCCTGCATGGCTCCCCAATTAAATATTTATGCCTCCTACCCGCTGACCCACCTTCAGGACAGCACCCTGCAAAAATTTACGAAGATGAGTGAGTTGCTGGATCATTATTACAGCCGGCTGGAGGAAGCGGAAGAAAGAAAACTTCTGCAAGACCGGCTGCGCTCCAGGGTAAACCGCCGCAAGAGAAGCCTGGAAATGAAGCTGGAACAGCTGAAAAGGGATCTGCTGCAGGCAGGGGAGGCGGATCGCTACCGCATTTACGGGGAGACACTTCTCACATACGGCACCGGGATCAACAGCAGGGCGGAAGAGATCATTTTACCCAGCCTTTATCAGCCGGATGAGAAGATCACCATCCCCATGAATCCATCCCTGGATGCCCTTGGCAATGCACAGAAATATTTCCGGATCTACCGGAAAATAAGCAACAGCCGAAAACACCTGAAAAAACATATATCCAGATTGCAAGGGGAGCTGGCATACTGCCGGGAGCTTCTATACACCATAGAAGAAGGAAGCGCCGCCTCTCTATTGGAGATCCGTGAAGAGCTCGTGGAGTCAGGCTATATGAAGCCCGACTCAAGAAAAAAGCCGCAGCGTAAAAAAAAGCGCCGCCGGGAGAAGCCCCAGCCACTTTCTTTTCTTGCCTCTTCGGGGAAAAAGATTCTGGTGGGGCAGAACAATCGCCAGAACGATCATCTTACATTCAAGCTGGCTACCAGGTATGATATCTGGCTGCATGCACAGAGGCTGCCGGGCAGCCATGTGATCATTAAAGGGGCCGGTACCGGCCCGCCTGCAGAGAGCGATCTTCAGGAGGCGGCGCTGCTTGCTGCACATTACAGCCGGGGCCGGGATCTGCCCGCCGTGGCGGTGGACTACACCGAGGTGCGCCACGTGAAGCGAGCCCCGGGCGGCAGGCCGGGATTTGTGCTGTACGAACCTTTCAAAACCATCATCGTAAACCCGCAGGAAGAGGAATTAAGACACCTTCTGGAGCAGCGCAGCTCCACTCCTCCAAAAAATCCAGAATACGGTTAGCGGGCATGGCCATCCCGTAGAGATGTCGGCGAAATAAATTTCCACCGCCGCCCAGATTTATCCCCACAATCTCCAGGTTTTCGCCAAGCAAAGCGCTCCCGCTGCTTCCTTCAGAGAGGACACATGTGTGCCTGATCACGCCGTGCTGCATTTTACCGGCCTCATCGCCGAAGGGCGCCTCTTTCCGGCTGCTGATTCTCCCGACAGTGATCGTATTTCTTTTACCATGGGGATTGCTCATAGCGGCAACCTTATCTCCATAGGCGGGCATTTTATCTGAGACAGGCAGAGCCGCGAGATCTTTTTCGGAAACAAAACTGATAATGGCCAGGTCATATTGATCACTTGAAAATTCTACTGCAGCTTCAGGGAACTGCTGATAATAGCCGGCTATGCCCCGGTATTTTTCTCCCCTATCCAGGGCATCTGCATAATCAAGGTCATCATATCCCATTGCTATAAACCGGATTTGATTGGCGCCGTCAATACCTGCCACCACATGCCGGGCTGTAAGCGCGTAATATCTATTGCCTTCCCTGTGGAAAACCACCCCGCTGGCGCCCGCAGAAACCGCTGTAGACACAATGTCACCATCGTCCCTGTATTCTAATTGGACTATTTTTATATTTGCCGGAAGCGCGTATCTATCAACCTGCTCAATAAACCCTCTATGCACCTTTTGACAGATCAACGATTTGAGTGCAGGAAGAAAAAAGATAATCATCAGAATAAATATCAGGACTGAAAAGACCGAAACTGTTTTTAGGGTTTTCCCCTTACCTCCCCCTCTACGATCCGACATTTGCCTGCACCCCTTTACCATTACCGCTGCTCCATTTAACCGGGCATTCAACGGCCCATTTTTTGCAATAATCCCGGCCGCCTTCCGCAATCCCCACATATTTGAAAACCAGCCGTGTCTGTAAATTAATCAGTTGCGGAAGCGCTCCCGCAGCAGGCGCAGCCCTTCGCGAAAGTCAGGAGGCAGGGGGGCGGTGAATTCGAATCTCCGCCCGCTGCGGGGATGGAGAAAAGAGATGCGGCGGGCATGGAGCGCCTGCCCACGGCAGAGCGGGGGCGGCAGATCGGGAGTGCAGCCGGGCCCGTACAGCGGATCACCGGCCACAGGATGCTTTATAAAGTTCAGATGAACCCTTACCTGATGGGTGCGGCCCGTTTCCAGGCTTACCTGAAGCAGGGTAAAGGCGCCGAGCATGGCAATGGCACGGTAACGGGTTACAGCCTCCCTCCCTCCGGGGACCACCGCCATGAGCCGGCGGTGGCGGGGATGGCGGCCCACCGGCGCCTCGATCCTTCCTGCAGCGGGGCTGACCTTTCCGTAGACCAGGGCGATATATTCGCGCCGCATGGTGCGCGCACGCAGCTGCGCCGCCAGAAAGGCATGGCAGGAATCGTTTTTGGCGGCAATAATAAGCCCCGTTGTATCCCTGTCCAGGCGGTGTACGATCCCCGGGCGATCAGCCCCGCCGGCTCTGGAGAGGGCTGCACAATGACTGAGCAGGGCATTCACCAGGGTGCCACTGTCATGGCCCGGTGCGGGATGAACAACCATTCCCCGGGGCTTGTTGATTACCAGAAGATCATCATCCTCATAGACAATATCCAGAGGGATCTGTTCCGCCAGGAGCTGCAAAGGGCGCTTTGCGGGGAGATTCAGCACAACGCTATCTTCCGCCTGGAGGCGATAATTTTTATCAGAGCAGCAGTGCTCATTAACGTAGACGGACCCAAGGGAGATCAATTTCTGAGCCTTGTTGCGTGAAAGAGAGGATTCTTTACCCACCAGAAATAGATCAAGGCGCCGCCCCGCATCCTCACTACCGGCGGTAAACTCCAATCTTTTCGACAACAGAGCCCACCTCTGATCACTGGTGAAATCGGACGCCCCAACGACTCCGTACCTTTACTTTTTGCCCAAAGCCTTCCTGCCCTTCTGCGGCTGTAAGGAAAAAAGGTACAGCATGAGCGCAAGTGAGAGGATCGTCAGCCCCAGGCTGAACAGCTGTGCCAGGGTCAATCCCATCCATAAGATCGCCTCTTCACGGAAAAATTCTGTAATAAAGCGCAGGGTCCCATAGAAAGCGCAGAGGGCAATGATGTTAAAGCCCACATAGGGGCGATAGCGCTGAAATAGCTTCAACACAATAAAGATGATCAAGGCTCCTGCGGCAGCGTAAAGCTGAACAGGGTGCCGGGGCAGGTTGTCCACCGCGGGAATTACCACTGCCCAGGGGACAGCACTCACCCTGCCGTAACAGCAGCCGTTAAGGAAACAGCCCGTCCGCCCAAAGGCATAGCCAAGGATAAAATAAGGCGCGGCAAGATCAGTAAATTTGAAAAAGTCAATTTTGCGCCAGCGGCACCACAGTATAACAGCAATGACACCGCCCAGAAAGGCGCCGTAAAATGTAAGGCCTTCAAACCGGGCGAAGAAGATATCTTGCCAGCGCCCCCGGTAATATTCCCAGTTCAGTAGCACATAAAGAATCCTCGAGCCCAGCAGGCCCCCGATGACGGCAAAAATGATGGCCTCCAGGGTGTGATCGGGGCTGATCCCCACGCGGGAGGATTCCCTGGACATTAAAATTGCAATGATCAGTACAGCCAGTGAAATCATGGCCCCATAAGAATAAACCGGCAAACTGCCGATATGAAAGAGAATCCGGTGCATCTACTCATCTCCCCATAATATTGATTACACTACTGCGGACTGCTCTCCACCGGGGGAAATATCCGCCAAAAAACAAAGAGAAAAATAATCACCCCGAAGACAATTGATGTATCAGCCAGGTTAAAAACGGGCGGAAAGAATTTGATGTCGATAAAATCGATGACATAAACACTTCGCACCCTATCAATCAAATTTCCCAATGCTCCGCCCAGTTGCAGCGCCAGTCCCAGCCGCAGCAGGGTATGTCCTTCGGGAAGAACGCGGTAGTAATAGATGATCATGCCTATGACAATAAGTGTAACAATGATGAAGATAACTGTCCGGTAAGGGAACATACCAAAAGCTGCTCCGGGGTTCCGGACATAGGTAATAGCCAGGAACCCTTTGATTACTGGGATTGACTGGCCCACATCCATCCTTGAAGCAACGAGGTACTTGGAAAACTGATCAGCGGCTACAACCGCGGCAACAACTAAAAAAAGGCGCAATCCTTTCCCTCCCGGCGCTTCGTACCTGCTGGGAGCTATTCTATCACAGCAGAGCTGCGAAAAACAAGCTAATCAGGAAGCTGCTTGCGAAGATCCTCATTGCTCAGGGCATCGGTATCCTCAACAAGCCCCTTTTCCTTATCATCAAGGATATCTTCGTAGATAAAGGGCCGTTTATTATGCCCGGCGACGGCCTGCCAGCAATCTTCGCTGTCAAAAAAGAGATCATCCCGGCCAGTGCTGCGTGCAAAAGGCGGTGAAAGGAGTTCCTCTTCCACAGGGCGGCGCCCCTCTTTTCCAGCAGCCTTCTCTTCGTATTCGCGGCAGAGCAGGCAGAGGGGCGCCTCCGGGACCGCTTCAAGCCTCTCCGGTGAGATTGTCTCGCCGCAGCGCCGGCAAGTCCCGTAAGTGCCGCCATCAATGCGTGCAAGTGCCTCTTCAATGTAGCGCAACCGGGTGAGACGCGACTCACGAAGGGAGAGATCCTTGCTCCGTTCAAAATTTTCTGTGCCCAGATCGGCAGGGTGATTGTCGGCAAAGGAGAGGTCGGTAACACTTTCGCGCATACCGATGCCCGACCCCCGGTAAGGGCATTCCCCAAGCTGCTCCAGCAGCTTTTGCCGCGCCTCTTTCAAGGCAGCTTCATGTTTTTCCAGATGGAGATCCATCTTCTCTTCACCTCATCCTCTCAATTGTTCATTAACAATTTTGATCAGTTCAGCAATGAAGTCCCCGATGAGCGGCAAGTTAAGGACCACTAGTCGCTGCATGATATAAATGAGCAGGGCCGCCAGCAGTGTCGCTCCCAGTCCGAAACCGAGGCCGCGGAAAAGTCCGCCGGTGAAATTAATTAATATATAGCGCCGGGGATTGTTCAGCAGGTTCATATATTCAGCCAGATTAAATTTCTCCAGCTCCTGTGACAGGCGGGCCATCCGGATAATCAGGCGCCGCTGCAGCTCTCTTTGCCGGTTATGCTCATTCGTCCCTGACCTCTGTCCATCGCCCAACGGAGCTGCCTCCTTGATCAATCATATGTTTTCCCAGTAACAAAAAAATAGCCCCGCCGCAGCGAGGCATAATCAGGTCATAAAATTCACTGCTAAAAGATCAGAGCCGCAGACTGGCAGCGGATCTAACCCTTTTTTTGCTCCTCCTCTTTAATCAATTCGCGGCGCAGGATCTTGCCAATGGCGCTTTTGGGCAGTTCAGCCCGGAATTCAACCTGGCGCGGCACCTTGTAGCGGGCAAGCTTCCCGGAACAGAATTCTATAATCTCTTCCGCCCTGGCGCTTTCACCCTCTTTGAGCACGACAAAAGCCTTGAGCACCTCGCCAAAATAGTCGTCAGAAATGCCAATAGTTACTGCCTCGGCAATCTTTGGATGATCGAAAAGAACCTCATCGACCTCGCGTGGATAAACATTGTAACCGCCGGTGATAACCAGATCTTTTTTTCGATCAACGATATAGAAATATCCCTGCTCATCCATTTTTGCTATATCACCGGTGTAAAGCCACCCGTCACGAAGAATCTCCGCCGTCTCATCGGGGCGGTTCCAGTAACCTTTCATCACCTGCGGCCCCTTAATAATCAGCTCGCCCTCTTCGCCCACCGCCATACCGGTAACTCCGTCCGCCAGATCCACGATCCGGCAATCAGTATCGGGGTAGGGCATTCCCACACTGCCCGGTTTGCGGAGGCTGCCCAATGGATTGCAGTGAGTTACCGGCGAGGCCTCGGTAAGACCGTAACCCTCAAGAATTTTTGAACCGGTCTCCTTTTCAAAACGCATCATCACATCCAGAGGCATGGGCGCAGCACCGCTGTTGCAGATCTCAATCACGCCGTGGATTCCGTAACTGGCCAGCTGCGGATGATTTGCCACGGCAGCATAGATTGTAGGCACAGCGGGAAAGAGGGCCGGCCTGTATTTCACAACAGATTCCAGCAGGGCTTCCATATCAAAACGGTGTAGAAGCACCTGCCCCATGGGAAGTGCCAGGCCTGTATTCATCACACAGGTCATCCCGTAGGAGTGAAAAAAGGGCAGGATCCCAATACCAAAATGCTGCTTCATCTTTTCGGCTAATTTGATTTCAATCCACTCTTTAAGCCACTCTTTTATCTGGGTAACATTTGCCACAAGGTTAAAATGAGTTAGCATTGCCGCTTTCGGCAGTCCCGTGGTCCCGCCTGTGTATTGGAATACCGCCACATCCTCTTCGGGATCGATTTTTGCTTCCTCCGATTGGGGAGGGTATTTCTCCAGCAATTCATCGTACCAGAGATTTTCACCGGCTACCTCAGCTCCGGTGAAGCGGACAATGATCACATGATCCAGCTTCGCCCCCCTCCGCGCCTCCTGAAAAGATTCTACCGCCGCATCAATGCCGATAAAAATTTTTGCTCCTGAATCCTTGAGGATAAACTCTATCTCCTCCCGCTTATACAGAGGGTTCAACTGAACAACAATGGCGCCGATCTTCATAGCGGCATAGTAGCTGTACACATATTCAGGACAGTTGGGAAGCATGAGGGCGACGCGATCCCCTTTCAACAGACCCAGATCTGTAAACGCCGCCGCCATCCGGTCAATATTCTCCTGCATCTGGCGAAAGCTAATTTCCTTGCTGAAAAAAACAAGTGCGATAAGATCACTATTTTCCGCCGTACTCCGCCTGATATGTTCGTAAAGAGAGATCCTTGGATAATCCAGGTTCCAGCGGACAGGATAGTTTTTCAGCCAGGGCCGCTCCGTCATGATTCAGAACCTCCTTATCTTTTATGGATAGCCTTCTCTATTCGACCTGCTCTATATTAATACCTTCTGTTCGATATTTTGGAAATATTACCTCTTAATGTAGGCGGATTGATCCTGGAAGGGGCTTTGCTCGATCCCGATAGTAACGCAATGGCGACCTCGGGCAGAACCGGATTCAGTGTTTTTTCAAGACTGACTCATTATTGTTGCTGCCTGGAGCATTTTGCGGCTTAAAAACAGTGATCCGGGGCTGTCCCAAAAGAGGGACACCCCGGTGCTTTTACAGTGCAACCTGTTAATCCCGAAACACCGGGAGCTAACCCGGCTACATCACTTTGCTCCGCAGAACAGTCATGATGCTGATATCCCGGGGATCCTTTTGCCCCTGGATAACAGATGCATTGCTTGATGATCCTTTCCCCATGCCTCTAAGCTCCAGCCTGCACCTTTACTCCAAAAGGGAACTGCAGCGGGGACAAAGGGCGTTCTCGGCCGGCGCAGCATAGATCCAGCAGCGGGGGCATTTTGCCGCCGGCGCCCTGGCTACGTGAAGTTTTAGCGGCATCTCCTGGGCGCTGCCCGTTCCCTGCGGAGCCTGATCCAGCCCTTCGCGAAGCTCCACAGTGGAGACAATGAAGATCTCCGCCAGCTGCTCCCGGTAACGATGGAGAAGCCTGTAGGTTTCACCATCAGCCCAAAGGATCAGGGCGGCCTCCAGGGAGCCGCCGATGAGCTTTTCACGGCGTGCCTCCTCAAGAATACGGGTGACTTCATCCCGCACCGCCAGCAGTTCATCCCAACACCGCCCCAGCTCCGCATCATCCCAATGGGGATCTACCTCGGGCCAAGAGGCAAGCTGCACGCTGGGCTCCCGCTCGCCAGGCAGCTGCTGCCAGAGCTCCTCGGCGGTAAAGGTGAGCACAGGGGCCATGAGCCTGGTGAGGCTTTCCAGAACGGTCATCATCACCGTCTGAACAGCGCGGCGCGCCTGATCATCCGCCGCTGAACAATAGAGGCGATCTTTCTGCACATCAAGATAAAAGTTGCTCAGGTCCACGGTGCAAAAATTGTGCAGCGCCTGATAGACCATATGGTAAGCATTATCTTCATAAGACTGCGTAACCCGCTTGATGAGCAGGCCCAGCCTCTGCAGTACCCAGCGGTCAAATTCTGCCAGGGATCGGTATTCAACAGCCTCCGATGAGGGATCGAAATCAAAACAGTTTCCCAGCAGAAAACGGCAGGTATTGCGGATTTTCCGGTAAACCTCGGAAAGTTGCTTCAGGATCTCCGTGGAGAGGTGAATATCATTGGTGTAATCCGAGGATGCTACCCAGAGTCGCAGGATGTCGGCGCCGTAATCTTCAATGATTTCCGAGGGAGCGATGACATTGCCCAGCGACTTGGACATCTTCCTGCCATCACCGTCAACCACCCAGCCGTGGCTGAGCACAGCACGGTAGGGGGGCTCCCCGCGCACCGCCACCGCAGTAAGCAGCGATGAGTGAAACCAGCCCCGGTATTGATCGCTCCCCTCAAGGTAGAGATCAGCCGGCCAGCGCAGCTCAGGACGCCCCTCAAGGACGGCAAAATGGCTTGTCCCCGAATCGAACCATACATCCATGGTGTCATGTTCCTTGCGGAAGGTGCCGCCACCGCAGGCAGGGCAGCTGTAACCCGGCGGCAAGATCTCCTCCGCCTCCCGGGCATACCAGGCGTCGGAACCCTCCCTGCTGAAAAGGGCGGATACCGCAGCAATGACCCGGGGATCGATAATCGCTTCATTGCAGGCCTGGCAATAGAAAATTGGAATGGGTACGCCCCAGATCCGCTGACGCGAAATGCACCAGTCCTGCCGTTCGGATATCATATTGTAGATCCGCTCTTCACCCCAGGCAGGAGTCCACCTGACTTTTCGAACAGCCTCCAGGGCCTCCCTGCGAAATCCATCGATGGAGGCAAACCACTGCTCCGTAGCCCGGAAAAGAACAGGTTCCTTGCAGCGCCAGCAGTGGGGGTACTGGTGTTCATAGGGAGAAGCTTTCATCAATACCCCTTCACGCTCCAGCGCCCGGACCACCGCTTCACCGCCGGCGGCATAGGACATTCCGGCAAACTCGCCCGCCTCACCGGTAAATACCCCCTTGTCATCAATGGGGCTGAGCACGGGCAGACGGTAGAGACGACCCACATCATAGTCCTCCAGGCCGTGCCCGGGAGCGGTGTGCACGCAGCCGGTCCCCTGCTCCAGTGTAACATGATCGCCTAAAATCAGCGGTGATTCCCTGTCATAAAGGGGATGACGGCAGACAACCCCCTCCAGTTCCTGCCCTTTAAAGCGGCGCAGTACCTTCCAGGAGCCGCCTCCAGTTTCACTGCTGACGTTTTCGAGCAGCTCTTCAGCGAGAAGATATCTTTCATCACCTGCGCCGGCAAGCACATAATCAAGATGAGGATGAATACAGATAGCCAGGTTGGCGGGGATCGTCCATGCTGTTGTCGTCCAGATGAGACAGTAACATCCCTCCGCCCCCTCCAGCAGACCGCGATCCTCCACCACCGGAAACTTCACATAGATGGAATCAGTGCGGTGATCGCCATATTCCACCTCGGCCTCGGCCAGGGCGGTTTCACATCGGGGACACCAGTAAACAGGCCGGAGGCCCTTATATATATAACCGCGCGAGACCATTTCCCCGAAAACGGCGATCTGACGGGCCTCGTAAGCGTGCGCCAGGGTCAGGTAGGGGTCTTCCCAGCAGCCCCGCACCCCCAGACGACGAAATTGATCCCGCTGGATAGCCACATATTCCAGTGCATAGTCACGACACATCCGCCGGAACTCCAGGGGTGAAATCTCCTTACGGTTAACCCCCCTGGTTTTAATAATCTGGTGTTCAATGGGCAGCCCGTGCGTATCCCAACCGGGCACATAGGGGCTGTCAAAACCGCGCATGGTCTTGTATTTTACTATGAAATCTTTGAGCACCTTGTTCAGGGCAGTGCCCATGTGAATGTCGTTGTTGGCATAGGGAGGGCCGTCATGCAGAATATACTGCGGTCCTCCCCGCCGCAAACGCTGCACCCTGTCGTAAATCTCCATCCTGTTCCAGTAGCTTAATATTTCCGGCTCCCGCCGTGGTAGTTGCGCCCGCATGGGGAAATCTGTGCGGGGTAGATTCAATGTCTCGCGGTAATCCTGATCCTTCATTTCAGAAGCCTCCTGCCTGACTGTGCTATAAAAAAATCTCCTCCCTTTTCGATTTAGGGACGAGATTGCTCCCGCGGTACCACCCTTATAGCCGCCGGTCCGGCACCCCCGGCGGCCTCTCTACGGTTGCCCTCTAACGGTGGGCCCGCCCCTGTCTACTATCCCTAAGGATTTCTCAGGGGAACTCCCGGGGGATTTTCAGCAGCAGCATTTCACCGGGCTCGCACCTGTTCCCGGCTCTCTTAAAGAAATATTCTGCAGCTTACTGGCCCGTTCATCGCCGCTTTATTGTAAAACTTAATTTAAATTATAACAATCTTACCCTGAACGATCAATCCTTATGCGCCGGGTTTTACAGACACTCTGTATTAACCTTTTAATCAGGATCGCTGACAAGGGAAATGCAATCGAAGCTTTTCGAACTACTGTTGTGTAGGCGGGATCCATTCCTCCATTTCCAGCGACGCAAGCTGCGCCTCGACAAAGGCACGAAAACGCATTTTAAAAACCTGAGCCTGTTTGATGATCTCATCATGTTCCGTTAAAATTTTGCTGGCCCGGTATCGGGCATCCTCCAGAATCTGCTGCGCCTCGCGGTCAGCCTCCCGGCGAATAAGATCGGCTTCGCGCTTGGCTGTCTGCTTCACCTCTTCGGCAGCTTCCTGAGCAATGACAATGGCATTATGCATGGTCTCTTCAAGCTTTTGATAGCTTTTCATCTTGTCAGTCAACTGGTTCTGCTGGTCCCTAAGCTCGATGTTTTCCCGGAGGACCTGCTCAAAATCCTTGGCTACACGATCCAGGAATTCGTTGACTTCTTCAACAACATAACCGCGAAAAGAGTGCGCAAACTCTTTATTGTGAATATCCATCGGTGTTAAAGCCATCCTTTTTCCTCCCCTGTTTCAAAACATTTTTATTATATACATGTAATCGTTTTAAACTTTCGACAATGTTCAGCCTGTTCCTGCCTATTTGTTAAATTTTTTAAGTATTAGGCACTGCCTTCCTTTACGGCTTTCTCCTGTCAGGGCGGTTATCTCCAGGCCGCCCCGCCCGCTTAGTGAGATAAGATCACCCTCATTCAGCCGTCGGGAAGGCGTCTCTACAGGGCGCCCCTTCACCTGGACAAGGCCACCCTTTATCAATGCTACCGCCCGGGACCTGGAGAGGCCGAAGCCGAGCGCCAGCACTGCGTCGAGACGCAGGGCAGCCACCGTTCCCTTTATCTCTTTTCCCTCCGAAACCGCCGCAAAACCGTGATCACCGGCAGGCCTGATTGCCCTCTCCTCTTCCCCTTCAACAGCGGAAAGGCCGGTTTTTTTGCCCTTCATCTGCCTGATACCTCCCTGGGAGAATTCAAAATAAGAAACGCACTATAAGCTGCCGGGCTACCAGTAGAAGCATCCATAATATAATTGGCGACAGGTCCATGTAGCCTGCGCCCATTCGCATGGGGGGAATGATCCGGCGCAGCGGCGCCATCAGCGGCTCCGTAAGGACATAACAGAACCGAAAAATCTGGTAAAGAAAAGGACTGTTATAGAATGAGCCCTGAAACCAGGAAAGGATGATCCGGCCAAGGATCACATACACATAAATCTGGAGAAAGATCAAAAGGCCATTGCCAATTATTTCGATTCTATTTCACCTGCCTGTCATCCTCTTCGTTCTCCGAAAAGAGCAGTGCCTATGCGCAGCATGGTAGCTCCTTCCTCCACAGCAACAGTATAGTCATTGGTCATTCCCATGGAGAGCTCCTTCAACTTCATTTCCGGGCGGGCATGAATCTTTTGCAGCCGGCGCAGGCGGCGGAACAGCAGCCTCGCCTCGGCGGGCTCTGCATGGTAAGGGGCCATGGTCATAAGGCCTTCTATCTTGATCCTGGAATAATCGCGCATTGCCTCCAGGAAATCTCCAAGTTCAGCCTCTTCAAGGCCAAACTTGCTTTTTTCACCGGAAATATTTATCTGCACCAGGCAGCGGACCTCACTATCGAGGCGCCCGGCCCGCCGCTCCAGCTCCCTGGCCAGGGATAAGCGATCCAGCGAGTGTATCAGGCTAAAAGCCTTCAGCACATCTTTGACCTTGTTCGTCTGCAGGTGGCCGATAAAGTGCCAGCGCAGCTCTGGAAAAAGTTGCAGCTTCGGTTTCGCCTCCTGAAGGCGGTTCTCCCCGAAGTCACGCAAACCCAGCGCCGCTGCCCGGCGGATCTCATCAGGGCCCACAGTCTTTGTCACCGCCACCAGGCGGATCTCCGATGGAGAACGGCCGGCACGAAGCGCAGCGGCGTCAATCTTTTTTTGAATCTCCTTCAAATTATTCGCCAGCATCAATGTTCCACCCTTTTTCCGGAATCCTCTTAACTTCCTACATTATACCTCATAGCTCAACCGTTCTGAAGCGGCATCAATTCAGGCGCTGGCCCTCCTCAACAAGTTCGGGCCGCGCGATAACAAGACTGCCCGGCTCCAGTCCATCAACAAGAGCCTCTCCCTCCTGGATCATGATCACCACAATTTCATTAAACTTGACCCTTCCCCCCTGGTTTAGAAAAACTCCCTGGGCCCCTTCCCTATCCACCAGGGCTGTGGCCGGTATAATCAACCCTTCCTGCCGCCCTAAAATCAGATCTGCCTCTGCCCGGCGAAGGTTCTCAAACCCGAAGAGCTGCCTGCTTATCCGGTAGTCCAGGCGAACCTCCTCTTTTTCGCCATCGATTTCAACGGACAAAAGTCGGGCAAGGACAGGTTGCCCCGGTGCAAAGTTGAATTCAAGGTAGACCTCATCCCTGGCAGCAGCAATCCTGCCTGGTTCGAGGGGCAGCAAAACATGATAAGACAACTGCCAGTTATCGACAAGTTTGAGGAAGGGCTGATCCTGTTCCACGTAAAGGCCCACAACCGCTTCACAGGGTTCTTTCGCGGCAGCAGAATACTGTTCGGAGGTCAGGTAAAGATCCTCCCCGGTATTCTCCCAACCGTCCAGCTGATGCAGCAGCAGCCCCGCTTCGGGTAAAACCAGCTCCATCCTCTCCTGAAGCCAGGAAGGCAGCTCCCCCGCTATGATCAACTGCTCTTCTTCCCGCTCCTTCTCCTCCTTACCGCCTATCATGCGAAATAGCCAGGCTTTGATCCTGTCCCAAATTTTTTCCCGAATTACCTCTTCTTCTTCCAGAAGTTTCTGCTGCTCCACAGCTGTAAGCGGCGCCAGAACGGCAGCTCTGGTCCCGGCGGCGGCTCTCTCCCCGGCCGGGGCCAGCTCCACAATAATCCCGGAGCAGGGCGCCCTGAGTAGCAGTTCCCGGCTGGCAAACATCCCCTCCACTTCCGTCCTCTGCTCCATGAAGCCCTCCACCGCAGATACTATCTGCAGCCTCCTGGCCAGAATAAGAGGCCCCATCCAGTGGTAACCTGCCTGCAAAACCAGCAGGGCAGTCAGGGCGATGATTATGTAGAACACTGCCGCCCGCTTGAAGTGGGCAAAGCGGCGCCCCCCTCCCGGCAGCACCTCCAGACGCTCATGAGAGGGGCCTCCCGATGCAGTGCGGCGGCGCCGGCTCAAATTTTTACCGCCTTCCCGGTGGAAGACTGCTTCTGCAAAGCAATAAGGCCCATCATCCTGCCGGTCTTACCCTTTTCCCGCCGGTAGGAATAAAAAAGCCCGGGCTTGCAGGAGGTGCACCAGTCAACGCCGGGGGCCATGTTTTCTTTTTCAATCCCGGCGGAGCGAAGCTGGACCGCATTGATAGCTGCCAGGTCCAGGTGAAAACCGCCGCAGGAAGACTCCCAGAGATAGGGGGGGCCGCTCCAGCCGGCCTCGATAAAACTGGCGGCAACGCTCCTTTCAACGGTGTAACAGCGGCCGCAGATCCCCGGACTGATAGCCACCAGCATGGAGGCGGGATCAGCCCCAAAGCGATCATAAAGCCGTCCAATAACCCGCTCCGCCATGTTCTGCAGCGTACCGCGCCAGCCGGCATGGGCCAGCGCCACTGCAGCCACATCGGGGGCGGCGATAAAGAGCAGGGGGCAGTCGGCGGCATATCCCGTTAGCGGCAGGTGAGGCACCGCTGTCACCAGGGCGTCACCCTCTCCCAGAAAACTGCGGGGCACGGCGCCGCGCCCCCGATCACCCGGGAGAGCTTCGCAGATATTGACTCCATGCACCTGGATGGCGGCGACAACTTCATCGGGACGAAAACCCCAGGGCTCCAAAAAACGGCGCCGGTTTTCGCAAACGCAGCTGTACTCATCGCCGGTATGAAAAGCGGTATTCAACGAGGCCATCGCCCCCTCGCTGCAGCCGCCCACTCGTGTAGAAAAGGCATGAACAACACCGGGACAGCCTGCCAGAAGCGGTGATTGCAGGTATTGAATTTTACCGTGCCGATAAAGCTTAAAACCTTTTTCCCCTTCTGCTTTCATACTTTCCACTCCACTGCAGCGCCCTTTCCAAAAGAGCGGGGCAGGTCAATGAGGCGCTGATTGTGCGATCCCCGGAAGGGCAGCGTCAAATCGCGCTCCTCCCGGATGTAGGGCCCGTCTATGAGCAGCATTCCCGCCCCGAGCAGCTGCCGGATATGATGATCGCTTTTACTTTTTTTAAAAAGAACCTCAAAGGTGAAACCGCTGTAGATCACCAGGTTCAGCCCCAGAAGGCCAATCTCCTCCGCCAGTCCGGCCAGGCCCGCTGCCTGCTCAAAAGGCTCACCACCAGAAAAAGTCACCCCATCGATACCCCTGCTACTCCTGATTCTCGACAGCAATTCCCGGGCATCCATCTCCCTCCCGCCGCCTGGATCATGCGTTTCAGGGTTATGACAGCCGGGGCAGCGGTGGGGACAACCCTGGAAAAATATCGACAGGCGGATCCCCGGACCGTCGACAACTGATTCCGGAACTATCCCTGCCAGGCGCAGTTTCACTTTGTTTCACGCGGCCCAAAATGTGACCGCCTCTCTTTCAGTTCATGGCGCTTCGCTTCGTTGAAACAGTCCTCGGTGGAAAGGTAGCCGGTAATGCGGCGAATCCGCCTGATGGCGTTGCTGCCGCATTGCGGACAGCAGTCGCCAAAAACCCCGCTAAAAGCACAGGCGCAGCATTCATCCACAGGATAGTTGATCCCACCGTAACCCACATCAGAGGCGGCCATGAGACGGACAATCCTGTCGACAGCCTCAATATTATGCAGTGGCGGCGCCTCCAGCTCCACATAGCTGATGTGCCCGGCATTGCAGAAACGGTGAAAACAACCTTCTTTCTCAATTTTATCAGTCATGGATGTGGCAAAGTTCACCGGCAGGTGAAAGGAGTTGGTGTAATACTCCTTATCTGTGATCCCCGGGAGCACGCCGAAACGCTCTCTGTCTATTTCCAGGAAACGTCCGGAAAGACCCTCCGCCGGCGTCGCCAGCAGGACAAAATTGAGATCATATTCTTCGCAAAACTGCTCACAGCGCCGGAACATGTGATGGGCAATCTGCAGCCCCAGCTGCAGCGCCTCTTCATCCTCCCCGTGATGCTTACCGGCGAGCAGTTGCAGTGTCTCGGCCAACCCGATAAAACCGATAGCCAGAGTGCTGTGCTTGATAGCTTCACCGATCCGATCCTCCTGATCCAGATTTTCCGAGCCGAGATAAAGCCTTTCACCCATCAAAAAAGGCAGATCTCTTACCCGCAGTCTGGAGATCACTTCAAAGCGGTGCAGCAGCTGCCTGGCGGCAAGAAGGAGGCACCGGTCCAGCTCGACAAAAAAGAGATCCTGGCTCCCGCGGCTCTCCAGGGCAAGGCGGGGCAAATTCAAAGTGGTAAAGGCAAAGTTGCCGCGCCCCGCCGAGACCTCGGGACCGTGGCGGTTGCCAATGACCCGGCTTCGGCAGCCCATGTAAGCGACCTCATCGCCGTATTTCCCATTAAAGGTGCTGTCCATAAAGCTGAAGGTGGGATTCATCCGCCGTGCTGCTACTTTCAGGGCAAGGCAGTAGAGGTCGTAATTGGGATCTCCGGGATTGAAATTCGTTCCCTTCTGAATGCGAAAGACAAGATTGGGAAAGATGGGGCTCTCGCCGCGGCCCAGGCCGCGGTAGAAGGCCTCCAGGATGGCACCGGTGACAGCCCTTCCCTCGGTCGTGGTGTCAGTCCCCAGGTTGATGGAAGAAAAGGGAACCTGCGCACCTGCCCGGGAATGCATGGAATTCAGGTTGTAGATCAGCCCCTCCATGGCCTGGTAGATCTCCTCTTCGCCGGGCTGCTCCTTAAGAGTGCGGATCAGCTCGCCCATACTGCGATCAAAATGGGGGAAACTCTGTCCGCCGAACATTTCATTTTGGTTGCTCTGCAGGATAATCGCCGCCTGAGCCGCAGCCGAAGCGACCCTTTTTGGCGGTCTGATATAGCCGTACCCGGTATTAAAACCTTCACTGAAAAGCCTGCCCAGGTCAATCTGCAGGCAGTTCAGGGTCTTGCTGTAGTAGTCCAGATCATGGATATGAAAAGAGCCGTTAATATGCGCCAGGGCGAATTCCTCGGGCAGCAAATTGCTCAGATAATATTTCTTGCTCGCAGCCATGGCAATCTGCAGCATCTTCGCCGAGGGCGAATTGCTTATATTGGCATTCTCCCGGCTTGTCTCCACCAGGATCTCCTTGACCACATCCATAAGCTCCGATTTAGCTTCGCGGATCCGCGTGCGCCGGTCGCGGTACAGGATGTAAGCCTTGGCAGTGCGGGCATGTCCATTCTCTATGAGCACCTTCTCCACGGCATCCTGGACCTCTTCTACCGCAGGAACAATGCCATTGTAGCCTGCCTCCTGAAGATGACGAACCACCTGCCCTGTCAGGTTCTCAGCAATATCCCTGTTGCTTCCCCCTACAGCCTGGACTGCCTTGAAGATTGCATCAGTGATCTTCTCAGGCTCAAAGAGAACGACCCGTCCATCACGTTTCCGTATCTCTGTGAATGGGGTCTTTCCATAATCGTGATTCTTTAAAACAGCTGAACCAGACATTGCCCTACTCCTCCCTTTTGCCCGCTTCCGGCGGCTTTTTACCCTCTTTTAGCCGAAGCATTCTCTCCAGTTCGATTTTAAAAGTTTCCACATCAGGGAACTGGCGATAAACAGAAGCGAAGCGGACATATGCCACTTCGTCGATCTGCCGCAGCCTCTCCAACACGAACTCACCGATCTCGCCGGTGTCAATCTCCCTGGAGTAACTGCTGTGCAGCTCCTGTTCCAGCTGCTCCACCAGTTGCTGCCATCTTGCAAGGGGAATATTGCGTTTCCTCCCTGCCAGGAGCAGCCCCCGCAGAACCTTGTTGCCGTCAAAGAGTTCCCGCCGCCCGTCGCGCTTTATCACAACGAGCGGCTCCTCTTCAATTCTTTCCATTGTAGAAAAGCGGTTTGCACAGCCGTTGCATTCCCGCCGCCGCCTGATTGAGGCGCCCTCCCGGGTGACCCGGGAATCGAGAACCCGGCTATCCTGCGTGCCGCAGTAAGGACATTTCATCGCTCCGACACCCTACATGTTGTGTTGCCAGTATTATATAGCACAACATCTAGTAATGTAAAGCGCGAAATCCTCTAATTCCCGAAATTTACCCATCCCGGACAATTCGAGCAATTTAAAGGACCCCAGCTGATAACAACCAACCGGGGTCAGGTCTTGAAAAGCTAGTTTTTACAGATAATCAAATCCATTTTACCTGTCAAGATACAAGGCGAAATGCGTTCATGGAAATGACAATGCGGTGTTTCTTCAGCAAAAACAATAGCAGGTTTTCGGATTCTCCCTTCCGGCTTTATGCCCCTAATCCACAGGGTGATCCACAAGAATGGTATCAACGCCAATTTTGACTATTTTCTCCCAGGGTATAAGATAATCTTTAGCCCGGGAGAATTTCCCCCATACGCCACCTGCAGCGGGAACAATGATCGCTTTAACGGTACCCTTCTCCAGATCAAGCTCCAGATCTTTGATCATCCCCAACCTGCGACCGTCATTTACATTGACCACATCGCGTTCCCGCAATTCGCTTATTCTAATCAAAAGGGTCCTCCTCCCGGCTTTTCTTTAGTTCATTATAATCCCCCAGCTCTTTCAGCGCAATTCAAACAACTTTTGCGGCACAAATACTTACTCCGGTGTCAGACAGGCACCGGAGTAAGTATTTTAAACCGTATTATCATCGGTCTGAAGCTGTTTTTACTGAACGTGTTTTCGCAAATGGCCTAGGGCGGCTTTTTCCAGGCGCGAGACCTGGGCCTGCGAGATGCCGATTTCATCGGCTACCTCCATCTGCGTTTTTCCCCTGTAAAAACGCATCGTCAAAATCATTTTTTCCCGTTCATTAAGCCTGGTCATGGCTTCTTTGATTGCCAGGATCTCCAGCCAGCGCTCATCATTGTTTTTCTCATCGCTGATCTGATCCATGACAAAGATAGGATCCCCACCGTCATGGTAAATCGGTTCAAATAGAGAGAGAGGCTCCTGTATGGCATCCAGAGCGCTGACAATCTCTTCAGATCCCAGATCCAGTTCTGATGCAATTTCATTGATGGATGGCTCCCGGGAGAACCTGTTAGCCAACACATCCCTTACCTGCAAAACCTTATAAGCAATGTCGCGCAGGGAGCGGCTTACCCGGATAAGGTTGTTATCCCTGAGGTAGCGCCGGATTTCCCCAATAATCATGGGAACTGCATAGGTGGAAAACTTGACATTCTGCGTCAGATCAAAATTATCGATGGCTTTGATCAGACCGATGCAGCCCACCTGGAAGAGATCATCCACATATTCACCACGGTTGTTGAATCGCTGGATTACGCTAAGAACCAGTCGCAGGTTACCGCTGATCAGTTTTTCTCTTGCCGACCCATCTCCTTTCTGCATCGCCTCAAAAAGCTGCCTCATGATCTTGTTCTTTAGAACTGGAAGCTTGGACGTATTTACGCCACAAATTTCCACCTTGTTCATTTTTTCGCCCCTTGCAGCTGTTTAAGAGATAACTAGAGTATCTCCCTGGCGGCTCCTTTTATACTGAAGCGGTAGTTGCCTGTCTATTCCATCTTCCGAATTTCTCGCTGTAATCTTTTGATAATTCGTTTTTCCAGCCTGGATATATAGGATTGCGAAATCCCCAGCAGTTCGGCAACCTCCTTCTGTGTTTTCTCCACACCGCTCACAAGACCGAAACGAAGCTCCATGATCCGCCGCTCCCGGTAGCTCAGCTTCTCCATGGCCAGGTAAAGCAGTTTTCGCTCAACCTCAGCTTCAATATTCTTTAAAACAAGGTCCCCTTCAGTGCCGAGGACGTCGGAGAGAAGCAGCTCATTACCGTCCCAATCCACATTCAGCGGTTCGTCAAAGGAGATCTCGCTGCGCACCCGGTTGTTACGCCTTAGAAACATGAGAATCTCATTCTCAATACATTTTGAGGCATAGGTAGCCAGCTTGATGTTCTTATGCGGATCAAAGGTGTTCACCGCCTTTATAAGGCCGATTGTCCCGATGGAGACGAGATCATCGATGGTGACACCCGTGTTTTCAAATTTCCTGGCGATATAGACAACAAGCCGTAGATTGCGCTCGATGAGAACGGTGCGGACAGCTCCATCCCCCTTCTTCAGCTTATCCAGCAGAAAGCCCTCCTCTTCAAGGCTGAGCGGCGGGGGCAGCGCTTCACTGCTGGTGACATAATAGATATAATCCAGATAATCAAGACCCAGAAAGCGCCTCAGCCGCAAAAGAGCGAGCTTTAAGATAAGCGGGCGAAATTTTTTCTTTTTCATCAAGTCACCTCCATTTTTAATAAAACTAGCCCGCGCGGAGCAGCTCCGGCGGCAGCAGTGCTCTATATTCTGCTGTCGGACCAAATCCGCGGCGGCTTAATGCGATAAAAACCTGGGATCCAAGAGGCCTGATCTGTCCGTTTTTAAAATATTCAACCCTGTCCGGCTTGAAGCCAAGCAGGATTTCACCCTTGCGGCCCACCCCCCGGCAGGGAATAAGAGTAAAACACCGTGCCAGCGCCGGATCAGAGAGCCTCTCCAGTGCGCTCCACGACTCTGACCCCTCCTCGGCAAGGCAGTGAAAGACCTGCGATGGCAGCATTCCCTCCAGACTGCGGTAGTCAACTAAAATCACGGGAAGACTGGAGAAGGGATCACGCAGCCGGTTGCCGGTATCCAAAAAAGCCGGAAAGCTTTTCTCTTTTCCCTGCCAGACCACCTGGAGATCCACCCGCAAGATCTTCTGCCATTTCTTATCCTCACGAAAGGGCCTCAGCAGGCCAAGGAGCAGGTAAAGCAGGATGGAGACGCCAAAAATTATAAATATACCCATTGGCGAAGAAAATATTTGACGGGGCCCATTAAAGTTCAGCAAAGCGCCAAGGGCTCCGGCAACAACAAAAGAAGCAACAAAAAAAGCGCCCCAAAAATAGAATATCTCCAGCGGTCGCAGCGGCCAGAATGCAGTGAGCACCATGAGCAGCGGCGCCGCCAGTATTAATGCGGCAGCCAGCACCGGAGAATGTGGAAAAGGCAGGACCAGGATTGCCAGAGCCCCAATTGCCGCACCTGCCAGCAGCCTCCCGAAAGCTGTTTCACGGTGGAAAAGCTTTGCCGTAAAAAGAAGAAGGAAATAATGCACCAGCAGATTGAGGAAAAAAAGAAGGTCAAGATACATTTCACACCCCCTGCATGAGGGGCTTGTTCTTATAAATATATGAACAGACCACCCTGGATATGCCCTACTATAAGGGAAGGGAGCACAGAAGTCTGTCGCTCTTTGGCATCATCAAGGGCAAAGATTCTGACAAAAAAACTTCCCCGTTCACTCAGGGAAGTTTTTTGATAAAGTTGTTTGCTGCTTAATATTTCAATTGTCACCTGTTTCGTCTTCCTGCTCCCGGAAGCGAGACCAGGCGGGGCGGTCGATATCCCTGCCGCGGGCATAATCGCTATAGCCCAGCTCCTGGAAAGCCTGCTGGTGAACCTGGCGCTTCCTTTTGAAACCTGTAGCGATGACGGTCACCCGGACTCTCTCCTGCAACTCCTCATCAATAGTCGCTCCGAATATAATTACAGCATTGGGGTCTATGGAGTTGCCTGCAATATCGGCCGCTTCCTGTACCTCAAATAGTCCCAGGTCGGGTCCGCCGCTCACATTGATGAGCAAGCCTGTGGCTCCTTCAATGGATGTTTCCAGCAGGGGGCTGTTTGTAGCCGCTTTTGCCGCCTCGGCAGTGCGATTGTCACCGCTGCCTTCACCCACACCCATGAGGGCCGGACCCGTTTCAGACATGATCGTGCGGATATCTGCAAAATCAAGGTTGATCAATCCGGGAACTGCAATGAGATCGGAAATGCTTTGTACCGCCTGGCGGAGTACATCATCAACAACACGAAATGCCTCCAGGATTGGTGTCCGTTTCTCGATAACCTGAAAAAGGCGATCATTGGGAATGGTAATCAGTGTATCGACTTTCTCCTGAAGTATAGCAATCCCCTCTTCAGCCTGCCGCTGCCGTTTGCGCCCTTCAAAGCTGAAGGGCTTCGTGACAACACCGACTACAAGGGGTCGTTTCAGGGGAGAAGCGTCGAGCTCCCGGGCCACCTCGGCAATTACCGGCGTAGCTCCCGTTCCGGTGCCGCCGCCCATACCGGCGGTCAGGAATATCATATCTGCTCCGCGCAGGTTGTCCTCGATAAGCTCACGGCTCTCTTCGGCAGCCTGCCGGCCGATCTCCGGGTTGGCTCCGGCGCCCAGCCCCTTGGTCAATTTTTCGCCAATCTGCAACTTAACGCCCGAATTCACCAGGTGCAGTGCCTGGGCATCTGTGTTTACTGTAATAAACTCAACACCTTTTAAGCCGGCGCCGATCATCCGGTTGACGGCATTGTTGCCGCCGCCGCCGATGCCGACAACCTTAATAGAGGTGAACTGGGACTTTTCATTGTCAAATTCAATCATCTTTCCTGAGCACCTCCTTCAGAGGATCGCACCTTTTATTCTATAAATTCGTTCAGCCAGTCTTTGGCTCTTTTCCATAAACCCGGTTTCGCTTTATGCCCGCCCCCTGCCCTCTCCTGGTACAACCTGGGTTGATGCCGGTATGCGTAGTAGAGCAAACCCGCGGCATTGGTATAGATGGGATTCTGAATACCCACGTAATCATATTCCGCCTGCCGCACCTGATTGCTTTCAAAGTAGAGAGAAGCCAGGTCGATGAGCCCGCTCATCTGGGAAACACCGCCGGTAAACACCGCTCCTGCAGGAGGAAGCCCGGGCTGACCCATTTTAATCATCTCTTCACGAACAATCTGGAAGAGCTCCTGAACCCGCGGTTCAATATAGCGACTGATCTCTTTGGGCGATACATGCCGGCGCTCCCTGCTGCCAACACTGCTGATTTCAATATGAGCATCATCGGATGCCATAGAAGCAAGAGCGCTGCCATGCTCGATCTTTATACTTTCTGCTGTGAAAAAGCTTGTTCGCAAGCCCATAGCAAGGTCGCTGGTAATGTGATCGCCCCCAACAGGCAATGCAGCAATCTGCTGCAGTTTACCCTGCTGAAACAGAGCAATATCCGTAGTCCCACCGCCTATGTCAATAAGGAAGACACCGAGCTCCTTTTCATCAGCGGACAGCGAGACCTCAGCAGCGGCCAGGGGCTGCAACACCATACCCGCCACACCGATTCCGGCCCGTGTAACGCACCGGGTCAGGTTGCGCAGTGCGGTGATGGGGTTTGTCAAGACCATTGCATCAACCTCCAGGCGAACCCCCAGCATGCCAACAGGATCACGGATCCCGTCATAGCCGTCAACTATGAATTCCCGGGGAATCACCTCCACAATTTCCCGATCGATAGAAAGAGCAATCACCCGGGCAGCCTGCAAAACCCTTTCCAGGTCTTCCTCCCTGATCTCCCGATCAGTAGATTGCACCGCCACCACGCCGCGGTTGCCAATAAGTTCTGTATTCAATCCTGGAAGGCCAACACAGGCAGATTCAATTTTGAAACCGCACATTCTTTCGGCCTCAGCTGCGGCAGAAACTATGGCCTCCACAGTCAACTCCAGATCCACAATAATTCCTTTTTTCAGGCCTTCGGAAGGTGCCAACCCCAGGCCGATTATGCTCACTGTGCCATCAGGGCGGGGTTCCCCAACAATCACCCGAACCTGGGTTGTGCCAACATCGATACCAATAAGATAGTTTTTTCGAACCATTTCTACACCCCCTTACCCTTCCTGCTTTCAATTCCACATTGCATAATTATTCCCCTTCATATTTCCGCTAACAACGACAAATTTTTACTCGCCATTCTTACCGGAGACCACAACAAGCCGATCTCCCGCACGCAGATCAAGACAATTGCCTCTCCGGCCCTCCTGCAGAAAAGCCTGGAGCAAAATGAGCTTCTCAGTCATTTTTTCACTGTCTCCAAGGAACACCATGCATCCCTCTGCTGTATAAAGAACGAGATCCTGCGGATCGGTTAAATTCAATTCCGCCGGCTTCAACATCGGAACCTGGAACAGCGCTTTTAAAAAAATTCGTAAAGCTGCGCTTTTTTCCGCATGGTCCAAAGGTTCCCCCATGCTGATCTCCGCCGCCGTGGCCCCGGTAATCACCGGCAGCCCCTCTGCTGGAAGGGTCTGTTCCGCAAAAAGGACTCCTTCCCCATCGATAAGCCAGAAGCGTTGCTGATCAAGAAGGGAGCCTGCCTCTTCCCGCTCCTGCAGAGCGATCCGTACAGTTTCCGGAAGATGCTTTTTAACTGTCACTGAGCGGACCGCAGGATGAGAAGCCACTTTTTTTTCCACTCTTCCGCCAGACAGCAGCAGGAGGCCTGTCCCCTTTTTAATCCCGCTTAAGGAGATCACCTCCGCTTCACTGAGGCGCACAGCACCGGTAACGGTGATCTCCTCCACCTGGAAAAAATTTTCTCCGGCCCAGAAGATCAGTAAAGCGGCGCCTAAAAAGAGGAAAATCATTAAAATCCTCTTCAAAGAGAGGCGGCCTTTTTTTCTGGGGGCTGGTTGCGCCAGCCTGAGCCGGCCTTTCAAAATACCGCCTCCCTTTTCACATCTTTTTCCCTGAATATTCTGGCTCCCAGTGAGCGCAACGCCTCGGGCATCCTTTCGTAGCCCCGTTCAATATGATGAATTCCCAGGATCCTGCTTTCCCCCCTTGCCGCCAGTGCCGCCAGAACCAAAGCGGCGCCGGCCCGTAAATCGGCAGCTGTAACAGTAGCGCCCTTTAAAGCGCCCACTCCGTTGATCACCGCCCTGTGGCCGCGAACATTGATCTGTGCCCCCATTTTACGCAATTCAGCAACATGATGGAAGCGCCCTTTAAAAACATGCTCGATCATGGTGCTGCTGCCCCGTGCCAGGGTCAGGCAGGCTACAAGAGGCGGCTGCAAATCGGTGGGAAACCCCGGGTAAGGTTTGGTCTCAACGCGAGGAATCGCCTTCAGCCGCTCTGCGGAAACCGTAACTGCCTCTCCCAAAACCGTTACCGCAGCGCCGCCCTGATCGAGCAGTCTAAGAAGGGAACCCAGGTGATCGGGGTTGACACCCTCCACAGTCACAGTGCCGCGGGTGATCGCTCCGGCCAGCAAAAATGTCCCGGCAACTATGCGATCAGGGTAAACATGGTAACTGCCGCCGTGCAGAGAGCCCACTCCCCTGATCCTGACCACAGGGCTGCCCGCGCCTTTCACCCTGGCTCCCAGCGTATTTAAGAAATTCTGCAAATCGACAATTTCCGGTTCGCAGGCGGCATTGCGAATGACCGTTTCGCCGCGTGCGGTGACAGCAGCCAGTATTATATTCTCCGTAGCCCCTACGCTGGGATAATCCAGATTAATCTCTCCGCCGCGGAGCCTCCCCCGGGCTTCAATATATTCATCTTTTTCCTCGATCACCGCACCCAGTTTCCGCAAACCTTCGATATGCAGATTTATGGGACGCATTCCAATGGCACAGCCGCCTGGATAGCAGAGCTGCGCACGACCCATCCTGGCCAACAGCGGGCCCATCAGGAATATGCTTGAGCGCATCTCCCGCATCAGCTCTCCGGGAACATGGAAACTATCCACACCGGCCGTTTGCAGAAGCAGATCCTCTCCGTCGTGTTCAACCTCCGCCCCCAAACCGGTAAGAATGGAGACCATGGCCTTGACATCATAGAGCGCCGGAACCTTTTTTAGCCTGATTTTCTCCCTGGTTCCATTGAGCAATGAAGCTGCCAGAACTGGCAGTATGGAATTTTTCGCGCCGTGCACCGCAATTTTTCCTTCAAGGGGGGGGCCTCCCCGTACAAAATAGCTGCTCACACAATTCCACTCCCATATGTTTATCTCTCACCTATAACCCTGACTTCCGTCTGCAGCTCTATGCCGAACCTCTCTTTCACCTTCCTCCGCACCGCCTCGATAAGAGTTTCAATGTCCCCGGCAGAAGCCCCGCCTTCATTGACAATAAAGTTGGCATGCTTCTCGGAAACCCGGGCGGTTCCTGCGGAAAGTCCCTTGCAGCCTGCAGCCTCTATGAGTCCCCCCGCAGGATTACCGGGAGGATTGCGAAAAACGCTGCCGGCATTGGGCAGTGAGGGGTGGCGGCGCCGCCTTTCGGCAAAGAAGTGATCTACTTCTCTCTGCAGGCTCTCTCCATCCCCCTCCTCCAGCTTGAGCAGTGCCTCCACGATGATTCCCTGGCCGGACAGATTGCTTTCACGGTAACTGAAAACAATATTCTCCCGTCTCAGGCAGAACAGATCACCCCCGGGGCGGATCATGGTAACCTCCTGTACCAGGGCTCCCATATAGTTGCCGAAAGCGCCTGCATTCATCACCAGGGCACCTCCCAGTGAGCCGGGAATACCGGCGGCAAAGCTGAGACCGCGCAATCTCTCTTTGACCGCTGCATGAGCCAGGGAGGTCAGCAGCGTTCCCGAACCTGCCCGCAGAGATTCCCCTTCCCGGTGAATATAGCTGAAAGGCTCACCAATCTGAACCACCAGCCCTCTGATACCACCGTCGCGCACCAGCAGGTTCGTTCCCTTACCCAGCACAAAAAGCGGCAGTCCCCTTCGATCTGCAAAGCGGACAATCTCGAGCAGTTCATCCCTGTTTGCGGGGACGGCGTAGTAATCTGCACACCCCCCGGCCCGCCATGATGTATGTAGCGACATGGGTTCATCTTTTTTTATCCCGGCACTGAGACGCGGACCCAGCTCTTGCTCCACATTCAAAGTTCAGCCCTCCATCAGGGTAATTTATTCTATGCGCAAGCAGCTCTTTATGTTAGTTTTCCCCTGCCGCCCCCGCTATTTCACATAAGCAGCGGTAGAGTCGCGAAGAAGCATCGGGGACAGCCAGCTTCGCCCCGGCCCGGGCCATTCGCTCCAGCAAAGCCTCATCTGCACTGAGCCTGCCCAGTTCGCGCTGCAGACGGTAGGAATTGAAATCTTTCTCTTCAATGAGCAGCGCCGCTCCCGCTTTCTCCAGAAGGCGGGCATTGTGGTACTGGTGGTTGTTCACCACATTGGGCGAGGGTATGAGTATTGCCGGAAGCCCCAGGGCGGTAATTTCAGCCATGGTGGTGGCACCGGCGCGGGTAACCACCAGGTCCGCAGCAGCCAGTGCGGCGGGCATTTCATCTAAATAGGGATAAAGGCGGCCCCTTTGCGGCAAAAATCCCAGCTGCTCTCTGACCTGCTCGTAGTAGATCTCGCCAGTTATGTAAATAAGCTGCGTTGCCGGCGGAAGCCGGCCATCCTTAAGCAAATCAACAACCACCTTGTTGATTTTTAAAGCCCCCCGGCTGCCACCGTAAATAAGAATCGTCTTCAAAGATGGATCTATTTTTAGCTTATCCTGTGCTGCAGCGCGATCCACCGCAGTCACTTCACTGGCACGGGGGTTGCCCGTAAAGACAATCCTGCTGCGGCGCGGGAAAGCACTGCGCGACTCCTCAAAAGAGAGGCAGACCCGCTGCACCAGCGGCGCAAGCATGCGATTTGCCAGACCGGGCTGCGCATTCTGTTCATGCAACGCTGCCGGGCGCCCTGCCAGCAGCGCCGCCAGCATCACCGGAGCCGAAACATAGCCGCCTGTGCCGAAGACAACATCGGGCTGAAAGGAGGCCATAATCCGGCGGGCTCTGGAAAGGCCTCGCATCAGATCGCGGGTGAAAGGCCCGAGATGACGCAGGCTTCGCCCGAAACCGCTTGCCGGGACCGTCTCCAGATCAAAACCCGCTGCAGGGACAATTTTCATTTCCAGCCCCTTTGCGCTGCCCACGTAAAGAAGCTTCGCCGAAGGATTCTGCTCCCTGACATAGCGCGCCACAGCAAGAGCGGGGTAGATATGACCGCCTGTCCCACCCCCGGTAATGATCATCCGCACCGGCTTTTGCCCTCCCTTCTTGCCTGGCTTACTGCTGGCAGTGCCGCGAAACATTCAGCAGAATTCCCAGGCTTACAAGGTTAAAGAATACCGAACTTCCTCCGGCGCTGATAAGCGGCAGGTTGATGCCCGTCACAGGCAGCGAGCCTGTAACCATGCCGATATTGATTAGCACCTGCAAAGCCAGCATGGCCGTAATTCCAGCGGCCAGCAGGCTCCCGAAGGTATCGGGCGCCGTTAACGAGATTTTCAAACCGCGCCACATGAGCACAAAAAATAGCAGCAGAACCACTGTAGCGCCGACAAAACCAAGTTCTTCGCCGATAACGGCGAAGATAAAATCATTATACGGAAAAGGCAGGTAGTAGAGCTTCTGACGGCTCCGCCCCAGCCCCACCCCAAATAAATAGCCCGGCCCCAGGGCATAAAGAGATTGAATAATATGATATCCTGTATCGCTGGGATCAGCCCAGGGATCCCTGAAAGCAAAAAGACGCTCGAGCCGGTAAGGCTTGCTTATGGTAATAAGCACCAGGGCTGGCAGTGAGACGAGCCCCAGCATAAGGGCATGCTTGAAAGGCATCCCTGCAAGCAGGATGATTACAACAGTACCTACCAATAGAATCAGGGCACTGCCCAGGTCGGGTTGTTTGATAATCAGGAGGAAAGCAGCCCCCGCCAGCATCAGAGGGATGAAACTGCTCGACCAGAATTTCTTTATCCTCAGGTTGCGGCTGCTCATGAAGGCAGCGGTAAAAAGAACAAAAGAAAGCTTGCAGAATTCGGCAGGTTGAAAGGTAAAAGCGCCCAGGATGAGCCAGCGTTTTGCACCCGTCCCCATATCGGTGCCCAGTCCCGTAAAGATAAAAACAAGGATAACAAAACTGAACAGAATGAGTATAGGTGAAAGGCGGCGCAGCTTCCAGTAATCTACCCGGGAGACGAAATACATCGTAACCAGGCCCAGAGCTATCCAGATCGCCTGGCGCCGCAGAAAATAATAAGGATCACCCTGCTCCTCTTCGGCGATGATATAGCTGGCGCTGAAGATCATCACAAGACCGATCCCCAGCAGCAGAAATGTTACCAGGACCAGCGCATAATCGGGATCGCGGCGCTCTTTCTTTTTCATGCTTTGCCTTCTTTCTCGCACAATTGATAAACCAGCTCCTTGAAATGCTCCCCCCGGGCCTCGTAATCGGTAAACTGATCCCAACTGGTGCAGGCAGGTGAGAGCAGAACCATCTCCCCGGGCCGGGCACGGGACCAGGCTTCTACCACTGCTTCCCCCAGCGTAACTGCCTCATAAAAGGCAGTAAATCCCGCTTCGGCAGCTGCCCGGGCCAGTTTAGCCCTGGATTCCCCAAAGAGAATCAGCGCCTTTACCTCCTTCCTAATTACCTGAGCCAGTTCCGAAAAATCGCTCCCCTTATCCCTGCCCCCGGCGATGAGGATTTTCTTTTTCCCGGGAAATGATCGCAGCGCCCTGATCACAGCCCCCGGATTAGTCCCTTTTGAATCGTTGATGAACTCTACACCGCCTATCTCAGCCACAAATTCAAGGCGGTGGGCAATGGCTTTAAACCGGCGGAGCACCCTGCCGATCGCCTCCGGCGCCGCACCGGCCGCCCAGGCCGCAGCAGCAGCAGCAAGGGCATTCTCCAGGTTATGCTCACCCGGCAAGGCCACCTCGCCTGCAGGACAGATAAATGCAACGGTCCGGCCATCATTAAAGAGAGCCACCTGCCCCTCAGCGATACCTGCCCCGCGCTTCACCGGACCGCGGGCAAACCAGAGCAGCTCTGCCCGCACATCCTCCTCCAGCCGGGCAACGGCAGGATCGGAAGCATTGAGCACCGCAAAATCACCCGCCCCCTGATTCTCGAACAGACGCACCTTGGCACGGTAGTATCCTTCCACGCTGCCGTGATAATCAATATGATCCTCCGAAAAATTCAAAAACAGAGCTACCGCCGGCCGAAAATTCAGGATGTCGGCAAGCTGAAAACTGCTCAACTCCGCCACCACTGCTCCCGCCCCATCTGTACGGCCCACAGCCTCGCAGAGCGGAACCCCGATATTGCCGGCAGCCATGGTATTGTTGAAGCGGGCTTCGGCAAGCATCTCCGCCACCAGCGCAGTGGTTGTGGTCTTCCCATTGCTCCCTGTAATCCCGACGATGGGGGCTTTTATAAAAGCATATGCCAGCTCGATCTCGGATAAAACCGGTATTTGCAACGCTGCCGATCTTTTAAACAGCTCCAGTCCCGGCGGAATTCCCGGGCTTTTGATCACCAGGGTTACTCCGGGAGCAACCAGTTCCGGCGGGTTGCCCCCTGTCACCACCTCCAGGCAACCGTAGTTTTTCAACAGGTTCAGCTCCTGCTCCAGTTCGGCGGCGGGCCGGCTGTCATTAAGGATCATCCTGGAGGCTCCCAGCCCTGCCAGCAGCTTTGCCGCAGCTATCCCGCTGCGGGCAAGCCCCACCACGATGACAGTTCCCTCACGAATGAGATCGATCAACCATCACAGCCCCTCTCTTCACATTACAACCGCCATTCGAGAAGCCCGATCAGGGCAAAAATAAAAGTTACCCCCCAGAAAGCGATTACCACCCGCCACTCGCTCCATCCCTTAAGTTCAAAATGATGGTGCAATGGAGCCATCAAGAGGATACGCCGCCCTGCCAGTTGAAAACTTAAAACCTGTAGGATTACGGAGATTGCCTCGATTACATAGATCCCCCCGATCACCACCAGCAGAAATTCCGCTTTCGTCAGGATGGCCACCGCGGCGAGGGCACCGCCCAGGCCCAGTGAACCGGCGTCGCCCATAAATATACGGGCCGGGTGGAGGTTGTACAAAAGAAAGCCAAAAGAAGCTCCGATAAGTGCCCCGCAGAAGAGAACCAGGCTGGGAAGAGCGCTCTCCAGGGCAATATAGAGAAAGGCCAGCAGTGCGATAATCGCTGTTCCGGTAGCCAATCCATCGATGCCGTCAGTAAGGTTGACGGCATTTACAGTTGAAATAATAATTACAAAGATAAAGACGGGATAAAACCAGCCCATCTCAATGGTTATATTGCTAAAAGGCAGCTCTACCGCAGAATTGTACTCTCCGAAAAGATAGAGCAAAGCAGTAAAAAATATGGTAAGCAGAGCCTGTCCGGAAATCTTGTCACGCGCTTTTAAGCCCAGCGATGAGCCGTGCACCATCTTCATGTAATCGTCGAGCCACCCTATGAAAGCACTGCCCAGGGTTAGCACTAGGGCAAGCCAAAGGCGGATGTTGAACTTGCCCGCAATAAGGAGGGCGCACAGAGCGGAAATAAGGAAAACCACACCGCCCGAGGTTGGTGTCCCCGCCTTCTTCAGGTGGCGGCTGGGGCCATCAATGCGGATCTGCTGGCCCAGCCGGCGACGCCGCTGCATCCTGATGTAGAGAGGACAGACTATAACGCTGATTGCAAAAGCTATCAGCACTGTCTGCAAAATCTCTTTTTGCACTGCTCAATCCCCCCCGGGCATCTCCATCAATTCATCGACAATTGTTTCCATGCGCATACCCCGCGACCCTTTTACCAGGATATACCATCCCGCACAATTTGCCGGTAAAAATTTTTTTATCGCGGCGACTGCTCCGGCGTGGCTGCGGCAGGCCTCAGCGGGAAGACCCTTCCCCCGGGCACCGGCGGCGAACTCCGCTGCCAATTCACCCACAGTAACAAGCGCTCCAATACGGCAGTGCCCCGCATAGTCCCCTATTTCGCGGTGCACCTGCAGTGCCACAGAGCCAAGCTCAAACATGTCCCCCAGAACAGCAATGGAATTGACCCCGCCCAGATCCCGGAGCGCCTCCAGCGCCGCCCGCATTGAATCTGGATTGGCATTGTAGCTATCATCAATTATCTTTAGCCCGGCACGATTCGTAAGTAGCTCCATCCGTCCTGCAGTGAGCTCGCTTTTACTCAGGCCTTCCTGCATTTGCAGCACCGTTAACCCCAGAATATAGCCCACAGCAAGAGCAGCCAGGGCATTGCTTACAAAGTGACGCCCGGGAAAGGGAAGGCTAAAACTCCCCACCTCACCATTGGGAAAAGTCACCTCAAATACGCTGCCCTCCCCCTGCATCAGCAGGGATGTTGCCCTGATATCACCCTGTTTAAATCCATATGTAAATACTTTTCCGTCAAAATGCGCGGCCATCTCCCTGAGGTGCGGGTCCTCTCCATTGAGAACAGCCGTGCCTCCGGGGCCGATGGCGTGGAGCAGCTCCTCCTTTGCTGCAGCGATGGCAGATATGCTGCCCAGCATTCCAATGTGGGCTTCGCCCACATTGGTGATCACCCCGATATCGGGAAGAGCCCACTGCGCCAGTTCTGCGATCTCCCCCGGCGCACTCATCGCCATCTCCAACACCGCTGCCCGGCAGCTTTCATCAAGGCGCAGCAGGGTCAGGGGAAGGCCAATTTCGTTATTCAAATTCCCCTCAGTCTTTAAAACCTTCATTCCGCCGGAGAGGACGCTTGCAATTAAATCCTTCGTTGTGGTTTTCCCGCTGCTTCCGGTAACCCCGATTACCGGCAGGGTGAAACGGCGCCGGTGAAAAGCGCCCGCCTGCTGCAGCGCAGCCAGTACATGGGGAACCCCGATAAGCAGGGCTTGCGGCGGCAAATGGGGTAACGGGCGGAGGGCATAAAAAGATCCCGCTGCCCCCGCGGCAATGGCGCCGGGTACATAAAGATGCCCGTCATCTTTTTCACCACGCAGCGGCACAAAGAAGTCACCCTGGCGGATACACCGGGAATCAATGGAGAAGCCGGTGAGGTTCCGCTCCGGATCACCCTGAAGCAGCTCACCCCGGCAGGCCTTTATCAGCTCTGCTCCTTTAATTGACACAGCCTCCATCTCTCCTCTCCAGGCTCGAACGGATGAGAGCCCGAGCCACCGCCCCGTCGCTAAAAGGAAAACTGTCGTCATTGTAGATCTGCTCTGTTTCATGTCCTTTGCCGGCTATAAGAACAAGATCGCCTCTGCCTGCAGCAGCAAGTGCCGCGGCGATGGCCTCCCTGCGATCCGGTATCACCCGGTATCCCTCACCGGGCAAGCACCGCTCCAGTCCCGGCAGCACCTCGCTGTAAATCTGAGCCGGTACCTCGCCCCGCGGGTTGTCGTCAGTAAGGATCACCAGATCGCTGTTGCCGCCGGCAGCCTCGCCCATGAGTGGACGCTTACTGCGATCCCGCTCGCCACCGCATCCGAAGACCGTAATTACCCGGCCCGGAGTAAATTCCCGGGCCGCCTGCAGCGCACTGGCCAGGCCGTCGGGAGTATGGGCAAAATCAACAAGGACCATATAATCCTGTCCCGCCTCCACAGCCTCCAGGCGGCCGGGCACACCTGGAAAAGAAGCGAAGATGGCCGCCATCTCCGAAAGTTTAAACCCCTCCACCAGGCCCGCCGAAATCGCGGCCAGGGTATTGTAAATGTTGAACCTCCCTTTCAGGGGGAGCCGGAAATACTCGCTCCCTGCGAAAGAGCGGATCAGGAAAGCAATTCCTGCAGTCCCACAATGTATTTCTTCAGCCCGCACATCTGCCGGGGCCTCTATCCCATAAGTGATATATTGCCCTTTTGTCCAGCGCCTGATATAGCGGTAACAACGCGAATCGGCATTTAGCACCACCGCCCGCGGACCCTTTTCACTTTCGCCGCCGCTCCACCCCATATGGGCAAAAAACATTGTTTTTGCCCTGAGATAGGAGGCAAAGGTTTTGTGGAAATCAAGATGCTCACCGGTAATGTTCGTCAGCACAGCAATATCAAATCGGCAGCCCAGGATGCGGTCCTGGGCCAGAGCATGCGACGACACCTCCATGGTCACATGAGCGGCGCCCCCGGTGGAGAGCCGGGCAAAAAGCTCCTGCAGCTCCGGCGCCTCCGGAGTAGTCGCCCTGGCGGATAAGGTATCATTTCCCAGGCGATAGCCTGTTGTCCCCAGCAGCCCTGTGACCTCCCCCCTGGCCTGGAAAAGCCTGTCAATGAGATGAGCCGTTGTTGTCTTCCCGTTGGTGCCCGTTACTCCAATAAGGCGGAAATTGCGAGAGGGATGATCGTAGAAACGATCGGCCAGCAGCGCCATGGCCGGTCTCACCTCCGGCACCCGCACCAAAGGAAAGCCCTTCAGAGGGCAATCCCGCGCCACCACTGCGGCCAGGGCACCCCTCCGGAAGGCCTCTTCAGCATATTGCCACCCCTCCCCGCAGCGCCCCTCCAATGAAAAAAAGAGCGACCCGGGCTCAACTTTTTCGGTATGGCAGGCCAATCCGCTCACCTCACCTGCAATCTCTCCTTCCACGCTTTTCAATAACAGCGCTTCTAACAGTTCACCCAGCGGCACTTTTCGCATACAGCCTCTCTCCCGGAGTTTCTTTCCGGGTCCTTCCTTCAACCCGGTATTGTATCATATTCCGGGATTAAAAAGGCTGTGCCAGAGCCTTCCTCACCTCACTGCTCCAGGGGAGTCCCGAAAAACACTTTAATCACCTCTCCCTGCTCTACTGCTGTCCCCGGAGCAGGCTCCTGGCGCAGTGCGATTCCCGAACCTTCCGCCTCCAGGTACAGGCCCAGCCAGCTCAGCACCTGGCCCACATCCTTTACGGTAAAACCGCTCAGGTCGGGCACACTGATAGTGCCTCCGGAAAAAGCATCGTCTTCACCCAGATAGACAATTATCTCCGTCTGCGGGGAGACAGAAGCCCCCGCTTTAGGCGTCTGATTAACAATATATTGCCCTTCTCCCACGAGTCTTAACATCAACCCCGCCGTATCAAGCTGCGCCGCCGCATCATGCACACTAAGCCCCTGCAGGTCGGGCACCTGCACCGGCACGGCAAGGGGAGCATCAATCTCCGAGGGCGGCACCTGCATATAGGTAAGCACATCGGTGGCGATCCATTTAAACACGGGGGCGCCGATCTGGGAACCCCACTGGGGACCCCGGGTAGCCCCATCCACAGCCACATAGATCACAATCCGGGGATCTTCAACCGGAACAAAACCGATAAAGGAGACAATATAGCTTCCCGATATATATCTGCCGTCGGGGCCCACTTTTTCCGCCGTCCCTGTTTTTGAAGCGATGCGGTATCCTTCAATGGCCGCATTCATGCCGCTGCCGCGGATGGTTACATTCTCCATGATCCAGGCGGCCTTATCGGCAGTGGCTTTGGAGATTACCTGGCGGACAACTTCGGGCTGCCGCTCATAGACGATCTCCCCTTCCATATTGCAGATCTCCTTCACCAGGTAGGGTTTCATCAGATAACCCCCGTTGGCAATGGCTGAAACAGCCATCAGCTGCTGTAGCGGTGTCACCGAAACCCCCTGGCCAAAAGCACTCGTGGCCAGCTCTACCGGGCCCACCTGCTCCGGCTCAAAGATAAGGCCGCCACTCTCCCCGGGATAGTCGATGCCGCTTAGCCCGCCGTATCCAAAAGCATGGATATAGCTGAAAAGTTTTTCCTCCCCCAGGCGCTGCCCCAGATTTATAAAAGCCGGGTTGCAGGAACTCTCCACAGCCTGGAGATAGGTAATGCTGCCGTGGCCGCTGCCGGTCCAGCAGCGCAGATTATGCCCGCCCACGCTGGCGAATCCCCGGCAGAAAAAATATTCATTTTCATTATATAACCCCTCTTCAATGGCGGCACAGAGGGTGACAAGCTTAAAAGTTGATCCCGGCTCAAATGAAGCGGTCACCGGCGGCAAAGCCCAGTATTTTGAATCAACACGGTCATAATGCAGCGGATCATAATCGGGTTTTGAGGCTGCCGCCAGAATGGCGCCGCTGTGGGGATCAGCGGCGATGGCCATGACCCCTTTAGGCCCGAACTCTATCATTGCCCGGGCCAGTTCCCGCTCGACGATATACTGGATAGTCTCATCGATGGTCAGGTAAAGATCCATCCCCTCCTTGGGCGGCACAAAGCGCTTAATCTCGTGAGGTATGGGCCTGTTCAGGTTATCGCAAGGGAAAAGAAGATAGCCCTCTTTCCCCTTAAGGTAGTCCTCGTAATAGAGCTCCAGCCCGGCAAGCCCCTCATCCATACCCACAAAACCAAGCAGCTGTGAGGCAAGAGTTCCATTGGGATAATAACGCTGCCCCTCTGTCGTAAAGATAATTCCCGGCAGCTTCAGTTCCCGCACCGCCTGCGAAATCTCCGGCGGCACCTTACGCTTTAAGTAGATGGAGCTGCAATTCATCGTCAGCTTTTCGTGAAGATCGCTTTCTGACAGACCGAGAAGGGGTGCCAGCTCTTTGGCCGTCTCCCCGGGATTTTCAACCTGCGCCGGAATGGCCACAACCGTATCCACGGTGGTGCTGCCGGCAAACATCCTCCCCTGGCGATCATAGATGGCGCCCCGGGGTGAACGCGCGGGAATGCTGCGGTTCCATTGTTCCCAGGCTGCGCCGTAGAGTTCTTCAGATCGAAAGATTTGCAGCCAGGCCAGCCGGCCGATAAGGATGGAAACTGTCAGGACAATGATGAACAACATGTATGCAACCCTGCGCCGCACCGTTGACAGTGTTACCGGAACCTCTATCAAGCAGCACTCACTCTCCCCGGGTGGAACCGTCTTCCCGGACGGCTGTCAGAACCCTGATTTGGCCATTTTCCGGTTCCTGCATGCCCAGTTCGGAACGGGCAATCGTCTCTATACGAGCCAGGGAGCTCAGCCGGGCTGCCTCCTGTTCCAGTTGCCGGAATTCCTCCTGCAAGGTATCCATCCTCTTTTCAACCCCGCCCAGTCTGTACTGCAAAGTGACCATGGATGAGTACTGGGCAATGATTATCAGGGCTAAAAGAAAACAGCCTGTCAGCAGAAGAAAAATCAATTTTTTTACCCCTAAGCGGCTGCGCTCTTTAACCGGGACCTCTTTAACGGCAGGTCTGTATACTCTTTCCGGAGCATGCCTGTGGGCGATTGCAGTATTTCTGGCCTGTAACACTTTATGCACCTTCTTCTTCTTTTAGAACGCGCCTCTCCGCTGCGCGCAGCAGAGCGCTGCGGGCGCGGGGGTTAAGCGACACTTCCTCCTCCCGGGGGCGGACCGCTTTCCGGGTAAGCAGAAGCAGTTCTCCCTCTCCCTTGCAGCTGCAGGGCAAATCGGGAGGACAGCTGCAGCGATGGGAGCGCTCCCGAAAAAAACGCTTTACAATACGATCCTCCAGGGAATGATAAGCGATGACGCAGATCCTCCCCCCCGGATTCAGATGCGATACAGCCTGGGGGAGAAAACCTTCGATATTTTCAAGCTCGCTGTTCACAGCAATGCGCAGCGCCTGGAATGTACGCCTCGCCGGATGGCCTCCTTTTCGCCGTGCAGCTGCAGGAATGGCCTTCTTAACAATTTCAGCCAGCTCTGCGCCGCTTTCGATAGGCCCACTTCTTTCACGGTAAGATACCACCCGGGCGGCGATCCTACGGGCCCATCTCTCTTCGCCGTAGCGGAAGATGAGCCTGGCCAGTGAATGCTCCGGAAGGCCGTTGACCAGATGGGCGGCATCGGTATCCATACGACGATCCATGCGCATATCCAGATGCTCCTCCTGGCGGTAAGAAAAACCGCGCGAAGGGTCCATCAACTGAAGAGTGGAAACACCGAGGTCTGCCAAAATACCATCTACCCGCTGACATCCAAGCTCATCCAGGACAGCCCCCAGTTCGGTATAGCTTCTCTGCAGCAGCCGAAATTTACCGGTAAAAGCAGCCAGGCGCCGTGCCGCCCGCTCCAGGGCTGTACCGTCCCAATCGAGCCCGATAAGCAACCCCGGATGCTCCAGTCTGCTGCAGATGGCGGCGGCATGTCCGCCGTCACCCAGCGTGGCATCAACATAGATCCCTTTTTCCCGGCAGTCTAGATAGTGAAGCATCTCATCGACCATGACGGGAATATGCTTTTCCACCATGCAGACCCTCCGTTAGAAAACAAAATCTGCCAGTGTTTCAGCAGCCGCTTCGAAATCGAGATTATCGGCGCTGGTATATTCTCTCCAGGCCTCCTCGCTCCATACTTCTACCCGGTCAGAGACACCGATAATCATGACCTCTTTCCCAATGCTTGCATATTCACGCAGATTCTGAGGAATCAATATCCGTCCCTGCCGGTCGATTTCCGCCTCGGCAGCGCCCGAAAAAAAGTAGCGGGTAAAAGCCCGGGCATCGCGGCGGGTCAGCGGCAACTCCTTCACCTTCTGCTCGATCTTTCTCCAGGCATCAAAGTGATATATAAAAAGGCAGCGGTCAAGCCCCCGGGTGATCATGAAAGAATCGCCCAGGCCTTCCCGCAGTCTGGCCGGGATGATCACCCTTCCCTTGTCATCAAGAGTATGCTGGTACTCTCCGGTAAACATGGGCGCCTCCATCCACTTTACTCCACTATCCCCCACTCAATTATCAATTCGCTCCACTTTAAAAAACTCCTTCTTAAAAATGGCTTAAAATAAAAAAAGAGAGGAAAAGTTTTTCCTCTCTTCACTACTAAATGACAGTGTTGACATATAATAACATTTTATCTTCAGGAATGCTGCCGTATCTTGTTCTTTCTCCCCTAAAAGGGCTTCTTTATTTCTCCATTAATCGCTATTTTTAGCAAAGCTTCTTCCTGTTAAAACAGCTTATAAAATTTCGCGGCACTATTGTAATGGCAATCCCCTTTTGCTGCGGCAACCTGTCACCAGCTGCCATTTCAGCGCAGATAATCGAGAAAAAGAGTGGCCATCCCAAAATAGATGAGCAAGCCGGTGATATCCTTAATTGTCGTCACCAGGGGACCCGATGTGATGGCGGGATCGATGTTTAATTTGTGAAAGATTACGGGCACCAGCGATCCGATGAGGGTGGCCAGGGCCACTGTGGCAAACATGGAAATCCCCACTACAAAACCGAGCACCGGGCTTCCCTGCCAGATAAAGGCGGCAAGAGCTATGAACAGTCCGAAGATCAGCCCCATGAGCAGGCCAACCCTCACTTCACGGGTAAAATAGCGCCAGAGATCGTCGGCCCCGATTTCGCCTGTGGCAATTCCCCGGACAAAAATCGTCGAAGACTGGGTACTTACATTTCCCCCCATATCCATAATCACCGGGATAAAAACTGCGAGGACCAGAATCGATTGAAGAGTATTCTCGAAAACACCGATAATACTGCCGGAGAAGAGGCCCCCCAGCAGGCAGATCACCAGCCAGGGAGTGCGGTGCCAGGCAATCCTGTGCACCGGAGCCTCCATGAAATCCATCCCTGTTACTTCACCGGCCCCGGCCATGCGGTAAATATCCTCAGTGGCTTCTTGCTCCAGGACATCGATGACATCGTCAACGGTGATGATCCCCAACAGGTAATCCTCATCGTCAACCACCGGGACGGCAAGGAGATCATACCTGGATACAATCCGGGCCACCTCCTCCTGATCCAGCGCAGCGTTAACGCTGATCACATTGCGCCGCATGATCGCTCTCAGCGGGGTGCCGTCGGGAGCGGCAATGAGATCGCGCAGCGAAAGAACACCCGTTAATCTATTCTCAGAATCAACTACAAAGACATAGTAGATCGTCTCTGCCTCGGGGGCGATCTCACGCAGACGGGCAATGGCTTCCTCAACAGGAAGTTCCGCGGGGAGAGAGATAAATTCAGTAGTCATGATCCCCCCGGCGCTCTCCTCGGGATACTTGAGCAGCCCGCTAAATTCATCGCCGTCCTCATCAACTAGCTCGAGCAGCTCCGCCGTCTCATGGGGTAGGAGTTCTCCCAAAAGGTCCACAGCATCGTCGGAAGCCATCTCCCTGAGAATTGTCGAGGCGCGGTCACTGCCCAGAAGCCGGAAAAGGGATACCTGGTCGAACTGCTCCATCTCCTGGATAAGCAAGGCGGCTTCCCTGTCGGATAAAAGTTTCAGCAGTTTACCTTTCTCTTCATCATCAAGCGGATCGAGCAGTTCGAGCAGATCTCCCGGGTGAGTCCCCTCCCCAAGACCCCGTCGGATCTGATCAAAAATTTCTGTTGCTTTGAACAGCATATTTTCACCTCCCTTTTTGCTGCGTAAAAAACCCCGCTATGCCGTGGACCGTGGGTTTTGAACTGTTCCCCCTAAAGGTGGGTGCCCTCTTAGCCGCTTTATAGGTCCTCTCAGAGGAGGCTGCTACGCCACAAGCTAAAGCCCGGGCTCCCTGGAATCATGTGTTAGCTCAAAACTTTATCGGTAAACACGAACACAGCAGGGCCTTTGCGCACTAGAATCATAACATAACTAGAAATAAGAAGCAAGAAACAAAAAAGAAGAAAACCTTCCTTGTTTTTCGTGGCTTTTCCTTTACTTTGTCTGCCCGCCTTGCTTTTTCCTTATTTTGATTTTCATCCCCTGACATCCGATTCGCAATGGGCATATGATAAATGGAATGTCTTGATTCCCTGACGAAATGCGGGTAAAGGAGAATGCAGAAGGTGACAAATGCTCTGATAACCCTGCTTTACCTGGCGGTGGCGGTGGAATTCATCACCGAAGCTCTTAGAGAGAGCATCCCCCTGCTGCAGCGCCTTCCCGCCCACTGGATTACCCTCCCCATGGGAATTCTGCTCTGCTATCTTACAAACAGGGGCCTGCTGGCCCCGGCCGGGGAAGGTTTTATCCGCTGCCCCCCTGCCGATTACATCCTTACCGGACTGCTCATATCCCGCGGCTCGGGGATGATGCACGATCTCATCAATGCTTTTAGCAATTTGGGGAGCCGTCTTTTGAAGCGGATCTGACGACAAGGCCCAGCTCCTGCAACTGCTGCGGCGCCACCGGGGCAGGAGCACCCGTAAGGAGGCAGCTTCCCGAGGCAGTCTTGGGAAAAGCGATGACCTGGCGAATGGAATCGTCCCCCGTAAAAAGAGCCACCATCCGGTCCAGCCCCAGAGCAATGCCGCCATGAGGCGGTGTCCCATACTCAAAAGCCTCCAGCAGGAAGGAAAATTTCTCCATCACCTCACTTTCCGAAAGGCCGAGCATCTTGAAAATGCGCATTTGCGTTTCGCGGCGGTGAATCCGGTTGCTTCCCGATCCCAACTCCACACCGTTCAGGACAAGGTCATAGGCCTGCGAGCGCACCGCCAGCGGTTTTTCTTCCAGAAGGCCAAGGTCCTCTTCAAGAGGAGCGGTAAAAGGATGGTGTGCCGGATTAAGGCGCTTCTCCGCAGGATCATATTCAAAGAGAGGAAAGTCGACCACCCAGAGAAAATGCGGATCCTTTGTAAGCCCTTCCGGGGCGAGGTGAAGCCGCAGCCGGCCAAGGATTTCCGAAGATACCGCGGCATCGCCGGCGCCAAAAAGGAGCAGGTCACCGGGAAGAGCCCCTGTCAGCTCTCCTATCTTATCCAGAAGACCGGGGCCGAAAAATTTGGTGATGGGCGAACGCCAGCCCTTTTCATCACGGATGAGCCAGGCCAGCCCCCGGGCGCCGAATTCAATGGCCAGGGCTACCAGATCGTCCAGCTCTTTGCGGCTGACGCCCCCTTTACCGGGCACCCGAAGCGCCTTGACTGCCCCGCCTGCCTCCAGGGCGGCGCGGAAAATTTTGAAATCGCTTTCCCCTGCCGGTGCACTGCAGTCAACAAGCTCCATCCCGAAGCGCAGATCAGGCTTGTCCGTGCCAAAACGGGCTATGGCCTCACTGTAGGGCAGCCTGGGGAATGGGAGGGATAGCTCCCATCCCAGAAGATCCCTGTACAGACAGGCCATCATCCCTTCCATAATGCCAAACAGGCGTTCGCGGCCCAGAAATGAAGCCTCAATATCGATCTGGGTGAATTCCGGCTGGCGGTCGGCACGCAGATCTTCATCGCGGAAACAGCGGGCAATCTGGAAGTAGCGTTCAACCCCACCGGCCATGAGCAGCTGCTTAAAAAGCTGGGGCGATTGTGGCAGCGCATAAAAAGAGCCGGGGTTTGTGCGGCTGGGCACAAGATAGTCGCGGGCCCCTTCAGGGGTACTGCGCGTAAGCGCCGGCGTCTCGATCTCCAGGAAACCGCAGCTGTCAAGGTAGTCGCGGATAAACTTCACCGCACGGTGGCGCAGCGCCAGGCGCCGGTAGTTTTCGGGGCGGCGCAAGTCTAGATAGCGGTAGCGCAGGCGCAGGTTCTCGTCGGCATGAAGCCCGTCTTCAATATAGAAAGGCGGTGTTTTAGCCTCATTGAGTATTTCCAGCGAGTCTATCCCGATCTCAATCTCCCCCGTTTTCAGGGCGGGGTTGACATTGGAGGGATCCCGCATCACCACCTTTCCCCGGACTGCGATGACATATTCGCTGCGCAGGCTTTCAGCAGCGGAAAAAAGCTCTTTGTCTCCGTCGCTGTTGAAAAGAAGCTGGACCAGGCCGGTGCGATCGCGAAGGTCGACAAAAAGAAGCCCTCCGTGGTCGCGGCGCCGCTGCACCCAGCCCTGTAGGAAAACCTCATTGCCGGCATGGGCTGCCCGGAGCTCTCCACAGCCCGGCGGCTCTTCTTCCGGCGTAAAGACAGTAGCGGAATCGATCTGATTGCCCGCCGGCAGCACCTTCTCCGGGATCTTTTCCCGGCTCACCTCTTCCTGCTCCCCGGTGTCCATGTGGCGCAGGGTAACGGTCCCTGCAGCCAGTTCACGGGAGCCCACTATGAGCACGGTTTGAAAACCTCTCCGTCCGGCATATTTCATCTGCCCTTTCAGGCTGCGCTCCATCAGCTCCGTCTCCACTGCTATGCCCCGGCGGCGCAGCTCTTCGGCAAGGACGAGCGTCCCGGCGGCCGGCACCTCCCCGGCGGAGGCAATATAGAGCGGTGTTTTGACCGGGGTAAATGGCGGTGCGGCGGCGCTCTCCGCCGCTGCTAGCAGGCGCTCCACCCCCAGGGCCGCTCCCACACCGGGTAGAGGCGGACCTCCGCAGTATTCCACAAGATAATCATAGCGCCCGCCGCCGCCCAGAGAGCCCTGCGCCCCGCCGTTGCGGGGGACAAGCTCAAAAGCGGTACGGCTGTAGTAATCGAGGCCCCGGACAAGGCGGGGATTGAGCAGGTATTGAACTTGCAGATCATCCAGCATCTCGCGGAGCTCTCTAAAGTGGGAATCGCATCCGGGGCACAAACGGTCTATTATCTGCGGCGCCTGCCGGACAGATTCCCGGCAGCGCTCCTCTTTACAATCAAGAACGCGCAGCGGGTTATCTGCAAACCTGCGCCGGCAATCCGGGCAGAGTTCCCCCTCCAGCGGCTGCAGGAAGGCAAGGAGCTCCTCGCGGTAGGCAGGCCGGCACAGGGGACAGCCCACGCTGTTCAGCTCAAGATCAAAATCCCCGATGTGCAGCGCCTGTAAAAAATTAAGGGATATAAGGACTATTTCGGCATCGGCGGCTGCACCGGGCGCTCCGAAAAGCTCCAGGCCCACCTGGTGAAACTGGCGGTAACGCCCCGCCTGCGGCCGGTCATAGCGAAACATGGGCCCCACATAGTACATCTTCACCGGCTGCGGACCCTCTTTCAAATTATGTTCCATATAGGCTCTTGTCACCGGCGCAGTCCCCTCGGGGCGCAAAGTTAAACTACGCCCGCCCCGGTCCTCGAATGTATACATCTCTTTGGATACAATATCGCTCTCTTCACCAACGCTGCGGGTAAAAAGCCCTGTCTCTTCAAAGAGCGGCGTGCGAATCTCACTGTATCCGTAAAGTGAACATAGCTTCCTGAATGTTTCCTCCAGGAATTGCCACCTCTCCACCTCTTCTGTAAATATATCCCTCGTTCCCCGGGGAGCTTTATACTGCAATTCCCTTCATCCTTCCCCAAAAATTATTCTCATTTTAAACCGGGTATCAGCGGCTGTCAATTCAGCACCTGGCAATACCTGTCAACATTAGTAAACTTGGTGCCAGGCACCAAGTTTACTAATTAGAAGGTTTTACGGCTGTCCAGGAGGATGGTTACGGGGCCGTCGTTGACCTGATCGATGCGCATCATCGCGCCGAAGCTGCCCGTTGAAACGGCGAGACCCCTTTGCTCCAGCTGCGCACAGAATTCTTCAAAGAGCAGGGCTGCCTTTTCCGGGGGGGCGGCAGAAGTAAAGCTGGGCCTCCGTCCTTTCCTGCAATCGCCGTAAAGAGTAAACTGGGAGATGGAGAGCACTCCCCCTCCCTTTTCTTTGATGGAAAGGTTCATCAGGCCCTTTTCATCTTCAAAGATACGCAGCCCGGCTATCTTCTCCGCAAGGTAGGCACAATCGGCGGCGCTGTCATCCCGGCCAACGCCCAGATAAACAACCAGTCCGGCGCCGATACTGCCTATACTCTCTCCATTCACCGTTACGCAGGCCTCTTCTACCCGTTGGACAACCGCTCGCACTCTACCACACTCCTGTAAACTAACTTTTACCATAAATATGGCGGTGTACGCTATATATATCCTTCACTTTTTTGATCTGGTTCATGATCTTCTCCAACTGGAGACGATCTTTAACAATTATCGTCAGGTGGATTGTGGCTGTATGATCGGATTCAGTGCGGCCGTTAACCGCGGAGATCTGCACCTTGCTTTCACTGATCGCAGCGATGATATCGGCAAGCAGGTTGGTCCTGTCATTAGCCTGTACCTCTATTGCTACCTGGTAAGATTGATCGGCCTGCCCCTCCCAGGCAACCTCCAGAAAACGGCCGGTAGAGGACTGAAATTCAGTCAAATTGGGACAATCACGTCGGTGTATGGAAACACCCCTCCCCCGCGTCACCAGGCCGGTAATGGGATCACCGGGCACCGGATTGCAGCAGCGGGCAATACGCACCAGAATGTTGTCTATCCCCTCGATGATTATCCCCGGCGCAGAGCCGGCAGGTTTCCGCACCGTCTTTATCTCAGGGAGCGGTTCCTCCTTGACGCCGTACCTGCGGCGGTATTCCTCGCGCAGCCTTCCGATGACCTGCTGCGGAGTGATCCCCCCGTAACCGATGGCGGCGTAGAGATCGTCGGGCGAAAGTATATTGAATTTCTTGGCAACCTCTTCGACAATATCGTTTTTAAGCAGCAGACGCAGATCAAAATCAAGACGGCGATTCTCGCGCTCCAGCGCCTCGCGCCCTTTTTCAATATTCTCATCGCGCCGCTCCCGCTTGAACCAGCTGCGGATCTTGTTCTTGGCCTGGGCGCTCTTTACTATATTGAGCCAGTCGCGGCTGGGAGAGCTGTGCTTGGCTGTAATAATCTCGACCATGTCTCCTGTTTTTAAGACATAGTCGAGCGGCACCAGCCTGCCATTTACCCGGGAGCCGTTGCAGCGATTCCCAATATCGGTATGGATCTTGTAGGCAAAGTCAATGGGAATGGAACCGGCGGGAAGATCGATGACATCACCGCGAGGTGTAAAAACAAATACCTCATCGGTGAAAAGATCCATCTTCAGGTTTTCGATAAATTCGCGGGCATCGCGATAATCCTGCTGCCATTCCAGCAGCTGGCGCAACCAGGCCAGCTTCTTATCAAATTCTCCCTCATCGGTGAGCTTCTCTTTGTAACGCCAGTGCGCGGCAATGCCGTATTCTGCAGTGCGGTGCATCTCCCAGGTCCGGATCTGCACCTCCACCAGTTCATTTTCGGCAACAACCACCGTTGTGTGCAGCGATTGATACATATTCGGCTTGGGCATGGCAATATAATCTTTGAACCGCCCAGGTATGGGTTTCCAGAGCGCATGGACTGTTCCTAAGGCGCCGTAGCAATCCTTCACTGAATCTACGATCACGCGGATAGCGGTAAGATCGTAAATCTCGTTGAGATCCTTGTCCTGCTCTTTCATTTTATAGTAGATACTGTAAAGATGTTTGGGCCGGCCCCTGATCTCCGCCACCAGAGCAACCGCTTCAAGCCTTTTTTTAAGGATGCCCATGATCATGTTGATAAACTGCTCCCGCTCCCGCTTTTTCTTGGCCAGCCTGTCGGCCAGGCGGTAATATTCGCCGGGCTGCATATAGCGGAAGGCATTATCTTCAAGTTCCCCTTTGATCTTGTAGATGCCCAGGCGGTGCGCCAGCGGAGCATAGATCTCCATGGTCTCCCTGGCGATCTCCTGCTGTTTCCTGGTATTAAGGAAACGCAGTGTGCGCAGATTGTGGGCCCGGTCTGCCAGCTTGATCAGAACCACGCGAATATCCTTCGCCATGGCAATAAACATTTTCCGCAGGGTCTCCGCCTGCTGCTCCTCACGGGAAGCAAAATCAAGACGGCTCAACTTAGTTACACCGTCCACAAGGACAGCAATCTCTTCACCAAAAGTTTCTTCGATCTCCTCCAGGGTTACCGGTGTATCCTCAACTACATCATGCAGCAGTCCCGCTATGATTGTGGTAAGATCAAGCCCCAGCTCCGCCAGGATCATGGCTACCCCAAGGGGATGGGTAATAAAGGACTCCCCCGATTCACGGCGTTGCCCCGCATGCGCCTGGAAAGCAAAGGTATAAGCCTTCTCTACCAGAGCCCAGTCATCCTCTGTAGGATAGTGGCGCGCCAACAGCTTTCTCAGCTCGCCCAGTTTTCGCTCCTTTACCGCCATCTCTTTAACAACCAGCTTTCGTCACATTGATCCCCATCGCCGGGCCTTTCACTCCGGATCAGCGCCACTTTGCCGCTCTATGACAAACTCGGCGGAAGCGCCCGCACTGCCGGATTTGCTCCCGGCGTTAACCTTTCAGCAAAGTACTCCAGTAAGCCGCCAGCTCCTCCGGCGAAGCTCTTAAAAGCATCTCCTGGTAGCGCTGGCAGCTCTCACGCAGCTCCCGGGCTTTTCGAAAGGTGGGCGATGAATCATAACCGCTCTCCAGCATGGAAAGATCCTCCGGCGGATAAGGCTTCCCACCCCGGCAAAACCCCGCTTCTTCGTAGATCTTTAAACAGCGATTCCAAAATTTTTCACCCCGCCCCTGCGCAGATCGACCTTTAAGCAGGAGGGGAAAAGTAGTTTCACCGCTGCTCCCCGATGCCGCCTCGGACCAGGCACAGTATATTTCATCCAGAGAGCTGCCCCGGGGAAGGCTCATGTCGAGGAGCAGCTTGTTGCGCTTCACATCGACATCTCCGAAAAGCAGCCAGATTTGTACGGCGTCTTCACCGGAGCAATTTTTAAAAAAAGGCTCAAGCAGCCTTTCCGACAGGGGCAGGTCGTAAAGCACAAACAGCCGGCACCCTGCAGGCAGCGCCGCTCCTTTGTTTCCATTATCTCTCCCGCTGCTCAGAAAAGCAAGCTCCTGTTCCGCCGGCAGGCTCCGCTGCAGCGCCGCTATGCGGCGGCCCGTGCCGGCAAATATGACAGCAGGCCCGCCTCCCCCGGCGCCAAGAATGTGCCGCAGCTCAGCAAGGCGGTCAGATGTGAAGCGGCGGTCAAACACTGTCACAGCGCCGCTGGTGCCGCTGTCGCTGCTGCGCAAATCCCTGAGCACCATATCCAGGGATGGGCGGTCGAGGTAGCTCCCCTCCCTCAGGCTAAAAGCAAGATCAAAGCGCCTGCTGCGTCCCAGAGAGGGCTCCAGCTCTGCAGCGGAGAAGAAAATTGGTGCTGCCCTCTGTTCACCGCGGACCAGGTTCAACTTGAGGTGCTTTCTGCCACTTCCCACGAGACGCCAGGCCTTAAGCTCCCATCCGGAGCTGTAAAACATGGGCCTGGTATTGCCTGTTCCAAAGGGCTCCAGCTCCTTCAGCTGGCGGGCCAGTTTGAGATCTATTTCCGGCGCCTCCAGCACGGCGTCCAGCTCCACGAGAGGGCGCAGTTTATCTCCCTGAAGGTGCGGCGCAGCATAACGGTTCAACCCTTCTCTCAGATCATCCACTCTAAAGGGATCTATGGTAAAACCGGCTGCACCGGCATGACCGCCAAAGCGCTCCAGCAAAGGGGCACAGCTGCCCAGAGCGGCGGTAATATCAAATCCGGGAATGCTGCGCGCAGAGCCGCGCCCCTCACTGCCCTCCATGCTGATAAGCACAGCCGGGCGGTAATGGCGCTCCGCCAGACGCGATGCGACTATTCCGATAATTCCCTGCGGCCAGCCTTCACCAGCCAGGGTGATCACTCTTTCTCCTGCCGAGCGGCGATCTTCTGCAATCACAGCTTCGGCCTCCTGGAGGATCTCCATCTCCTTTTCGCGGCGCTCCCGGTTGGCCCGGTGCAGCAGTAAAGCCAGTTCTCCCGCCATTCCTTCATCCCGCTCCAGAAGCAGCTCAAGAGCAGGATCAGCCTCTCCAAGGCGCCCGGCGGCATTGAGCGGCGGCGCCAGGACAAAGGCGAGTGCATAGCTGTCCATACGCTCCTGCTTCAAACCGGCAGCATCTGCCAGCGCTTTCAATCCCAACCGGGGCGAATCTCTCATCTGCTCCAGCCCGCAGGCAACAAGAATCCGGTTCTCGCCCATAAGGGGCACCACGTCGGCAACGGTTCCCAGGGCGGTCAGATCAAGCAGTCCCGCAGGAAAAGCAGCGCCCGCCCTCTCCATCAGCGCCGAGGCCAGTTTAAAGGCTATTCCCGCCCCTGAAAGTTCTTTGAAAGGGTAGGAGCAGCCTTCCTGAAGGGGGTTTAACACCGCCTCAGCCTCCTCAAGGGGGCCAAAAGGCTGGTGATGATCGGTAACGATAAGATCCAGGCCGAGGCTGCGGGCATAATTTACCTCATCAGCAGCGTTGATCCCACAATCCACGGTGATGACAAGCCCGGTGCCGGTGGCGGCAATCTGCTCCAGCGCACCCCGGTGCAGCCCATAGCCTTCCCGGAAACGGCTGGGCAGATAAAAGTCAATCTTCGCAGCGCCAAGCAGCCGCAGTGCCTCCATCATGAGCGCCGCCGCGGTTATACCGTCGGCATCGTAGTCCCCATGTACTACAATTTTCTCACCTTTATCCAGAGCGGTGCAGATGCGCGCCACCGCCTTCTCCATCCCCTTCATTAGCCAGGGTGAATACAGCTGCTCCACCGATGGATAAAGAAAAGCGCGGGCAGCACCGGCGCTTTTAATTCCGCGTTTAAACAATACCCTGGCTACTGCGGGCAAAATGCCCAGTTCATCGGCCAGTGCCGCGGCTTCTTCCCATTGTGCGAGAGATGGTTCATTCCAGCGTTTCTGAGTAAGGCTTAACTTCAGGAGGCTTCTCCTCCTCTTTCTTCAACAGCTCCTGCCGGCTCCTGCAACCGCTTCAGCTCCTCCTTAAGGGAGATCTTCTCCTGCTCCAGTTTGTCCAGACGCTGCTGAAGCTCCTCCTGGTGCTTTTTCCCGCCGCGCATTACCATTGCGTTGCGGATACCCCGGTAAAGGCTAATCATGCCCATCACAAGGGCGCCGGTTGCGGCGGCTCCGATAATCAGGACGATGAGCGAGAGCTCTGCCTGGCCAAAAATATAATTTACATTAACAGGCTGATGATTGGCTGCAGCGATTATTGCAATGATCAGGCTAAAAAGAAGCGCGAGAATGATAAACAATGAACTCATGTTCTTCACTCCTTTAATCCTAATGCTCCAGCAGGAGGCGCCCTATTGCGGAGCTGACGCCAAATATATCCCGCCTCTGAGGCAAATGCCGCTCATGCCAGGCGGCGCCGGGCCCGCCTGAATTCAAGATTCTTCAGATCCAGCCAGAGGGGAGCAGCGATAAATATGGAAGAATAGGTCCCCACCATCACACCGATAATAAGAGCGATGACAAAAGCAATGAGATCAAAGCTGCCAATAAAATAGTAGAAACCTACAAACAGTGCCGCCAGAACAATGAGCGTGGTCAGCGATGTATTAATGGTCCTTCTAAGACTTTGGTTGATGCTCTGATCGACCACTTCGCTATAATCCTTTTTCTTTTTCATCTTCATATTTTCCCGGATCCGATCGAAGATAACGATGGTATCATTTACAGAATAACCGAACACTGTGAGCAATGCGGCGACAAAAGGACTGTTCACCTCGATCTTAAACAGGGAAAAAATAGCCACAATAATAAATATATCATGCAGCAGCGCTGCAATTGCAGTCAGGGCGAACTTGAATTCAAAGCGAATCGTAATATAGGCGATCATTCCGCCAATGGCTACAGCCAGGGCGATGAGGGCCTGGCGGGCCAGCTCACCGCTGATCACCCCGCCCACGCTCTCCACGCGCAGATCTTCCGGCCCCAGCGAGGGCCAGCGCTCCCTGAAAGCTGCCAGGATGGCGTTGCGACGCCCCTCTTCAATAAAGGAACTCTTGATCACCACCCCTTCGGCGGTTACCTGCCCCTGCAGATCGCGCCCCTGGACAACCTGCAGCGCCGCACCTTTCAGATCAGGAAATCTGCCGGCCACCTCCTCCACCTCGTCAAGAGTGAAGGAGGTATCCAGGCTGAGATGCAAAACCGTTCCCCCGGCAAAATCGATGCCCAGGTTCAGCCCTGAAAATATCAGGGAGAGCACACCTGCCAGAATCAGAATTATCGACAAAGTATAAGGAATGCGCCGGTTGCGGACAAAGGCAATCATACTGATTTCACCCCCACGTAGCTGCCGCTTTGCATCAACCCGGCCTTAAATGCAAGGCGCATCAGGGCGCGCGTCAAGGTGATTGCAGTAAACATGCTGCTGAGAACACCAATAAACAGCGTTACTGCAAAACCGCGCACCGGACCGCTGGCCAGGGCAAAGAGAACAATGGTGGCGATGATTGTAGTCACATTTGAGTCGAGAATAGTCTGGTACGCCCGTTTAAAACCGCTTTCCATAGCGCTGCGGACGGTGCGCCCGGAGAGGAGCTCCTCCTTGATCCGCTCAAAGATGATCACATTGGCGTCAACAGCCATGCCTATGGAGAGGATCAGACCGGCCATGCCCGGCAAAGTTAGCGTTGTCGGCAGCAGCATGAGCACCCCCAGGACAAGCATCAGGTAGAAGAGCAGAGCAACATCAGCAACAAAACCGGCGAACCGGTAATAGAACAGCATGAAGAGAAGCACCGCAGCCAGGCCGGCAGCGGCAGCATAGACGCTGATCTTCATGGTCTGCTCGCCCAGGGTGGGCCCCACAAGCCGGGATTCCAGTTCGCGCAGCTCCACCGGCAGAGAGCCGCTGCGCAGCAGCAATGCCAGTCTGGCCGCCTCTTCAAAATCAAACCGGGGGCTGGTAATCCTGGCCTTGCCGTCGGTGATCACACTCTCCACTGTGGGCATGGAGATAGACTCACCGTCCAGGACAATAGCTATGGGCTGCCTGAGAAACTTGCCCGTGGCTTCGGCAAAAAGGCGAGAGCCCTCATCATCAAATTCCAGGGAGACAAAGGGGTTGGGCTCATGTCCGCTGGGATCGCGCATCGCCTGGGCCTGGCGCAGGTTGGCACCGGTGAGGATCTCCTGGCCATCTGGCCCCACAAAGGATAGCCTGGCGGTGCGCCCGATGATCTCGCGCGCCTCCTCGGGGTTTTTAATATCGGGCAGTTCTATGCGGATCCGTTTATCGCCCTGCGGCACAATCACCGGTTCAGCCACACCGAGATCATCGACCCGCATGCGGATCACTGCTGCTGTCCTCTCAATAGCATCGGCATCGACCTCGGCATCGCCCGTCTCCACCGCCTCGAGGAGCACATAAAGCCCCCCGGCGATATCAAGACCGCGCTTAATCCCCAGATCCTCCCTGCCGGTCCATGCTGTCATCTTCTTGCCTGTTTCCGTTCTCAATGCAATCTGTGAAACAAAAAATGCCGAGGCCGCAAGAAATAAACAAATCCCCATAAATAAGAGCAGCCGGCCCGGCTTGATCTTCTGTTTTGGCCTCAAAGTTGACCACCTTCCCGCAGATTTCTAAAATATAAGCCTGCTCTATTATAGCAAAGCAAAATAATAATTGCAGATAAATTCCTGAATCAATACGTGAGTTTCAGCTCCCCCGCCCGGACTAAAACTCACTTCTCTCTTTCAAGGGGGATGAAGTTTCGCTGCCGCCGGGAAAAAACGGCCAGCTCGCGGTAACCCACATCATGCAACAGCGCCAGGGCGTCATCAAAGTAGCGTCCCACCTGCTCCGGCCCGTGGGCGTCCGAGCCCAGGGTCACCGGCACTTCCTTGCGGCTGCAAAGCTCCAGCAAGCGCCTCCCCGGGTAGAATTCGGCAGCCGGCGCCGCCCGGCCCGCGGTGTTCAGCTCAAAACATAGATCATTCTTTTTCAAAATAGAGGCTGTACGCTGCCAGTAGAACTCCATTGCCTCATCAGGGAGCCTGTGGCCAAATTTTTTGACCACATCTATATGGCCCATAATATCAAAAAGGCCGCTGCTACAGGCCTGCCACAAAAGCTCAAAGTAACGACTATAAATTTGTCCCAGATCGGAACTGTTGTACAGCGCAGCGTGCCGGGGATGTGTAAAATCCCAGTCTCCCATGAAGTGAATAGAGCCGATGATATAATCAAAGGGCTCGCGGGGCAGAAGTTCCGCCAGGGTTTCCTCTTTGCCGGGAATGTAATCCACCTCGATGCCCAGCCTGACGGTGATCTCCTTCTCATCCGCTGCCAGCGCCCTGATCTCGTTGATATATCCGGAAAGTTCACCGGGAGACATGGTTACAGGGGAGTGCTGCTGCACCCCTAAGAGGCCTAGCGGATAGTGGTCGGCAAAGCCGATCTCCCCGATTCCCTTCTGCCGGGCAACCTCAAGATACTCTGCAGGAGAACCGGTGGCATGATGGCAGAGCGGCGTATGCATATGGTAATCAATCATCGGCACAGCCCCCGCCCTCAGCAAAACCTTTTTCCGCCTGGGGCAGCAAATTGAAAAAGCAGGAGCGGCGCCCCGTATGGCAGGCAACTCCCGACCCCTCGACGGTTACCCTGACCAGCAGCGCATCGGCGTCGCAATCGGTGCAAATGGAGCGAAGGGTAAAATAATTGCCCGAGCTCTCCCCTTTCAGCCAAAACTGGCTGCGGCTGCGGCTCCAGAAGCAGACGCGTCCGCTCTTAATGGTCCTCCGCAGCGATTCCCTGTTCATATACCCCAGCATGAGCACGGCGCCGTCGCTGCTGTCCTGGATCACCGCGGGGATAAGACCGGCGGTATCATATTTTAGCTCATCTATGGATAGTGTGTTGCCCTCTTCCCCATGAGTAATATTGTTATTTGGCATTGAAATGTAACCTCCATTGTTAATCCAGTGCCGTGAAAGGGCCGCCCCCTGATCCAGACAGTTGAAAGGGGAAATCTTTATCTGCCGTATAATAATCAGGCCAGTGCGGCAATCGCCTCCGGCAGGGCAATGCGCCCGGTATAAAGCGCCTGTCCCATAATCACGCCGCTCACCCGCGGGGCGTAGGATTTCAGCGCCAGCAGGTCCTCCAGCGTAGCGATCCCCCCCGCAGCGATAACTTTAAGCTGGCTGGCCTCGAGTATTTCCTCCAGCCCCTGCAAATTTGGCCCGCCAAGGGTGCCGTCCTTCTGTGTATCGGTGTACACAATTTCGCCAATCCCCCACTGCTCCACCCGGCGCGCCAGCTCCACCGCCTTTATTTCAGTCTGCCCTCTCCAGCCCCGCACCGCCACTCTTCCATCACGGGCATCTATTCCGCCAAGAAGCCTGCCACTGAATTCCGCAGCCAGCCTGGCCCCGAGCTCCGGCTGCTCCACGATAAGGGTCCCCAGAATTACCCGGGCAATACCTGCATCCAGCGCCTGCTGCACCGCCTCGCGGGAGCGAATCCCACCGCCCAGTTGAAGGGGAATCGCAATGGAGTCAACTATCTCTTTAATGACGCTGCCGTGAACTGAATCCCCGGTAAAGGCTCCCTCCAGATCAACCAGGTGTAGCAGTTTGGCGCCGAGCCGCTCCCACTGCCGGGCCATCGCCACAGGATCGTCGCTGTACACGGTCTCGCGGCCGGGATCGCCCTGTACCAGGCGGACGCAGCGTCCCCCTTTCAGATCGATTGCCGGAATCACCGTCACTGTCATCACCGGCACCTCACTCCAGCCGTCCCTTGGTGGAGAGAACACCGTCAAAGCCCTCCACCTTTGAAGAGGCTTCGCCCAGGGCCCGCCCCGCCGCCTTGTAAGAGGCTTCGATAATATGGTGTTTGTTGCGCCCGTGGCTCATCTTCAGATGCAGGTTCAGGCGGCCTTCGTTGACAAAAGCACGCCAAAATTCTTCAAAAAGCTCTCCATCCATGGTCCCCACCAGCCCGGCAGGCAGCTCTATCCCGTAATGCAGGTAGGGACGGCCGGAAAGATCGGCAACGGCAAAGACAAGGGCATCATCCATGGGCACCGCACTGAATCCGTAACGCCTGATCCCCCGCTTTTCTCCCAGGGCCTGGTAAAAAGTTCTTCCCAGGCAAAGTCCGATATCCTCCACCAGGTGATGAGGTTCCACCTCAATATCCCCTTCGGCCCGGATACGCAGGTCAAAAAAACCGTGGCGGCACCAGAGCGTCAGCATATGCTCAAGAAAAGGCAGCCCTGTTTTCAGATCAGCCTTGCCGCCGCCGTCAAGGTGCAGCCCGAGCTCCACCGCCGTCTCCAGGGTGGTGCGCTGTACAGTTGCTTCACGCTTCATCATCATGCCTCCTCAAGGCAACAGCCCGGGCGTGACCTTCCAGCCCCTCTGCCCGCGCCAGCCTCTCGATCTGCGGCGCCGCCCCGGCGAGCGCCGCCGCGCTGTAGTAAACAAAATGAGTGCTTTTCATAAAATCTCCCACACCCAGGGGAGAAGCATAACGCGCCGTCCCCCCCGTGGGGAGCACATGGTTTGAACCTGCCCAGTAATCGCCCAGCGCTTCGGGGCTGCAGGGCCCGATGAAAACAGCCCCGGCGTTCTCGATGGCATCGAGGTGGGACCAGGGATGGTCGATCTGCAGCTCAAGGTGCTCCGGAGCCAGCGCATTAACCGCCTGCCAGGCTGCCTCCAGGGTGTCCACAAGCAAAACAGCTCCCTGTTCCTCCAGCGAACGGCGGGCAATTTCGCGCCGCGGAAGCTCCCGGAGTTGTTCCTGCAACTCCCGCCTCACTTGCCGGATCAGCTCCTCCGAGGTGGTGATCAAAACAGGACGGGCCAGTATGTCGTGCTCCGCCTGGGAGATCAGATCGGCGGCAACATAGACTGCGTTAGCCCCTCCATCGGCCACCACCACAATCTCGCTGGGACCGGCAAGCAGATCGATTCCCACGCAGCCGTAAAGCTCACGCTTCGCCAGAGTGACATAGATGTTCCCCGGTCCGACAATTTTCGATACTGCGGGAACGGTTTCGGTACCGCAGGCCAGGGCGGCAATCGCCTGGGCACCGCCGGCCTTGAAGACAGCGGCAGCACCGGCCTCGCGGGCAGCCAGCAGTGTCAGGGGATGCACCACCCCCTGCGACCCCGGCGGTGTACATAGATAAATTTCCTTAACCCCCGCCACCTGCGCCGGCAGCACCGTCATCAGAACAGATGAGGGATAAGCCGCCGTACCCCCCGGAACATAGGCGCCCACTGAGCGCAGCGGCCGGATGCGCTGCCCGGTGATGCAACCAGGGCCGCTCTCCCACCAGGATGATTGCAGCTGGCGGCGGTGAAAAGCCTCAATATTTTTTTTCGCCTCCCGCAGCGCCTCCAGAATGGAAGGCTCCACAGCCTTTCCGGCTCTTTCAAATTCGGCTTCACTGACCCGCAGATCACTTATATCGACACCGTCGTAGAGCGCAGTATACTCTTTAACAGCGCAATCTCCCCGCCGGCGCACCGCAGCGATGATCTGACAGACCCTTTCTCTCTCTGCAGCGTAATCGTCAAGGTTAAAAGATTTCCCTTCCTTCAAGTAGGAATCGGGTGAATCGTACAGAGGCAGAAGCATAGATCCACTCCCATCATGATAATTACTGGCAATCAGCTCAGGCGTATTTTAACATGTCCCCCTGCGGGAGGCAAGGAACATCAAGGGTTGTTCAGGGCAATCGCATAGAAAGGCATAAAGAAATAAAACAGGCCAACAGGAGCGGC
>CAYXKD010000005.1:0-70324 GCA_964464625.1 uncultured Syntrophomonadaceae bacterium | reverse complement strand
CCGGAAGATTTTGAACTTTACCATGTAGATATTCGTGATGACAGACAAATCAAAGCAGCACTAATTGATATTCCGAAATTGGATATTTTAGTGAATAATGCAGGTGTCTATTTTGAAAAGTATCTGGAAGATACCACAAATGAAGAGATTGACAGAATGGTGGACATTAACATTAAAGGCACTTATATGATGACACGAAATGTGTTTTCAAAAATTAAAGATGCAAAAGGCTCGATTGTTATAATTGCTTCTTGTCTGGGACTTGTACCAGAACTAACATCACCATTGTACTGCACAACAAAGGCGGGTCTTGTTATGTTGACGAAGTGTCTCGCACAGCAGTATGCAGAGTATGCAATACGAGTCAATTGTGTATTGCCGGGACCAGTTAACACACCTCTTTTACAAAAAAGTTTTTTGGATGAAGAGTCGGCTGCCCGCTGTGCAGAACGCACACCTCTAAAACGTATTGGAGAACCGGAAGATATTGCAAATATGGTGGCTTTTCTCGTAAGCGAAAACGCGGGATATATAACGGGAGGTGTTTTTCCTGTTGATGGAGGGGTATCATCCTCAAGCATGTACTCAAAATAATTCTGATCTTTAAGAAGGGCAAAGTAAGTATTTGGTACAAAGTATATTTGTATGGTTAACTGTTCAACACCAGCCGGGCAGCGGGGATAAGCCCGGCCCTCTCCAGGGCGGCGATGCTCCGGTTCCCCTTCACGATCAAGCGCAGGGCGGCCAGTAATGCGTCGTCACACCCCTCAAACGAAGGGTCAAAAAGATAACCGGTATATTTCCCGTCACCGCGATCGTGCTCCTCCGGTTTGACGGTGTGGTACCAATTAATGCCGGTTGTCAATCCGGCAGCGGCTATTTGCCGCAGCATACTGAGTTTGACCAAAATCCCTTAATCCCTCACATCTCTGGCATATCTGTCTTGCATCCGTTCCAACCTTTCCAATGTGTTCTAGTGCCCGGTTCATTAATCCATTTAATGGCGAAGCTGGCCTGTTGTTATATTGTACCAGATACTATTTATTACGATTCGGGGATCGTAATTTTGGTATGGAAAGTGCAAACCATGGCAGGAAAACCGAGCACATTTTAGAACTGTTAGAAGACTGTATATAATTACTATCATACAGCAATGATTTACTTATGTATGCCGCACTTGAAAAACACATTCATATTTTTCTAGTTAACATTTTCGCAATCATTTATGATAAATGAAGTTGCTTTGCTTGTAAGGGCCTATAAGTAAGATGGGGATACTGTTTTATATCCTAACAAAATGTAAAAAATGTAAAGGGATGCCTGGGAAAACGCGGATTTAAAAAAAAGCAAAGGAACGCTGGGGTTGAATTGATGTCGGCAGAAAAAGAGCATGAATTGGATAAAGTAAAACCCCTTCTGCGTAATTCAAATCCAGTCAGAATGATTATTCTTTTAGCTTTTGTAGCAATTCTTTCTGGGGCAGTAATATATGTTTCATGGCGCCCGGATACAATTAAAGTTTTAATTTTACTTGAATCGGCAGGGTTAAAAGGTTTTCTAGAGTCAATTAGGAGTTACACTAAATACGTTCACCATATTATTCCAGAATGGATAGTTTATTCTCTACCGAACGGACTTTGGGCGTTTTCTTACGCGCTAATAATATCTTACATATGGGGGGGGGAGAGGGGTTCAATTCTCAAGGTTTTCTGGTTAGGTTCTATCATTGCTGTCGGCTTGGGTTATGAATTTCTACAGTATCTAAAGGTAATATCAGGCACTTTTTGTTTTCAAGATTTACTGTTGTGTACAATTGGAATAATTTTGGGTGTGATAATAAATAAGTTACAAGGATGTCTTGGGAAATGAAGCTTGGTGGCGGGATGGATTGTTGTTTTGATAGCAAACCTGTTGGGTATGTTGGCAGCATTATTTACTTGTGGAATAGGCGGGGTAGGAAGCTTTTGCGATTGCATCGATGGTTGCTAAATCAAGAATACCAGCCATATGTACCATCGTTCTGTTAATTATAACTACAATTGTGGGGGAAACCTTTGTAGGATATTTATGGTTTTAGTTTTAATAGAAGGGATAATGGTTTTGTTTGGGGTGCCAAAGGAAGTTAAAAACAAGGAGGCTCTTGTTGAGAAATGAAAAAGAACTGCACTTTATCTATTATTTCGCTTTTGGTATTGATACTTTTCATTGCCCTTGCTTTGGGAAGTGGCAGCACGACAGAACCTACAAAGGTTGAAAAGGAGGCCCCCGTTGAAAACGTATCTCCCGAGGCTGAAGGAAAACTTGAGGAATTAGATGGAACATTTTATATGAGTGAAACGGTTAAAATGGGAGAGCTCGAGTTTACAGTAAACAGTGCGCATTGGGATAAAGGAAGCGAGTATATGAAGCCGGAACCGGATGAGCGATGGCTTGTATTAAATTGTACAATTGAAAATAAGGGAGAAAGCTCAGCTGTTATTTCAAGTCTGCTCATGTTTTCTTTAAGCGATGAGGATCATTATTCGCGTGAGGTTGAATTGTTTGCAAACACTAAGGGCAGCCTTGATGGAGAACTTGGAGCTAAGAGAACGATGAGAGGGGAAATAGCATTTACCGTGGAAAAAGGACAAACAAAATGGGATTTCATTTTCGAACCCAATATATTTGGATTTGGTCAAGCGATATATTTAATAACAGAGGCCGACGTAAATTAAAAGGCTAGAATAAATGTGGTGATGGAGGTTATAGGTGCCAGCTAACCGGTTAATACATTGGAGATATCCACCAGACTATTGGGTCTGTGTAGTTGGAAAAGGTAGCGGCCCAGGATTGCAGAAAGGGGCGCTATCTTTTTAATTTCTGAGTGCTTTTTCTCATTAGTGATTGGAACTTCTGGATAGCATGGTTCGGAAAACTTTTTTTAATTCATCCTGTTTCCAAAACTGGCGTTGAACAGAAGGTAGTAACAAAACAGGGCGGCAAATGTCGATGGTTATTGGTTTTAGGGCATTTCCATGATCGGAAAGCGCTCTATTTCCATCAACCGCCATGTGATCTAACAACAAACTTGGGGGATGCTTGCAGGCCTTTCCCCCTGTTTCCAAAGCGTTGTCTGTATTTGAAGGATTTGTTGTATGAATGTTGAATGAACATTGAAAGGTGTGAAAAGCGGAGAATCGGATGACAACTCTGATCCAAAACGTTCGTCTTGTGGTTCTGATGTGCAATCGAGAACCGCTAAAAAGGTAGCAAATGTATGACTTCGTATTGATTCTCTATTTTTAAAGCGTGGCACCTTCTATAATTTCGCGAAACCATAAAATTTGGCGCCGTTAAAAAGACGAAAAGCCTTTACAGCTTTTTCGCAATTGAGGGTTGACTTCCCGGCAGCTGAGCGCAAGTTATTGTCAAAGAATGGAGCTTGAAAGTTTCGGCAGATGTTCAAGCAGCGCTTGAGGACACGTTTGGTGAGAGCTTGGAACAAATACTTGAAGCCGTATTCAAAAATGAGCGCGATAATGTTTCCAACCATAGAATAACCGGGTTGTCGTTTAAAAGTTAAATTACAGACAAATAAGCATAGTAAAACTATATCGAGGGGTAATGATGAGAGTCAAACAGTTTTGTCGTTTTTTGGTAGCAATTATGGCAACCTTGGGGCTATTGATGATGTTTCCTTTTTATACATATGCAACCGATGCCGGACAGTTTGATTTGGATGTAATCCTTGTCATTGATAACAGCGAGTCGATGCTTTCTGCAGACCCGGACGGGCTTGCACTTTCAGCTTCAAATCTATTCATCGATATGTGCGAAGACTCTGACTCTCGCGTCGGTTATGTTATGTACACCCATACGATACCATCTTTTCAGCCGTTAACATATATATCTAGCTTTAGTGCAGAATTGAAAAAATCGATTGCTTCCACCCATTATCAAAAGGGGGGACACACCGATACAGCGCTCGGTCTTGAAAAGGCTTTGGAATTGTTTAAACAGGATGCACTTGACGGTAAAAGTAATCGTAAGCCCGTGATCATCCTGCTCAGTGATGGTAACACTGATTTGCCGGGTCCAGGTGGCCGAACAACGAATCAATCGCTTGCGGCGCTGGATGTGGTCAAAGGCAAGCTGGCAGAAGCGGGTATTCCTGTTTATACGATAGGTTTCAACCACGATGGTTCACTGGATGTTGAAGCCATGGAGGATATAGCGGATGCCACGGGGGCAGCTGCCCAGAAAGCAAAAACAGCCGGTGAGTTGCAGCCCATTTTGCGGCGTATATATAGTGAATTAACCGGTGCCAAAAGCATCAGTTTCCCGGCAATTCAGGCTACCGGCAAACCACAACAAGTTGTTGTCTCTATTGACAACGACAGCACTTACAAGGCAACGATTACGATCATGTCCAAGAAACCGGTAGATGGGATCAGCCTGAAATCTCCGGGCGGCAAGGACATATACACAGATGCTGATAGGAGCGGGAAATTGACCATCAATAAAGATCCAGGGGGCAGGTATACGTTGTTGTCGCTTTATCACCCTGAAAAGGGCGACTGGATACTGATGTTTACAGGGACAAAGAATGATGTGGTGACCATAGATCTGATCAGTGTTTATGATTTGAAACTGGTTATGAACACACCGGTCGCCACATTTTCAAAAACGGATATATCCTGGCATTTGGAGGATCCTGCTGGCCAAAAGATTACGGATGATGCGCTGATTGCCGGTTTGGTGGTGACATTTCATGCCAATGACGATACTGTAATTGAGCAATTTCCGAAGGGACAAACAGAGGCTTCATTTGCCCTGAAAGCGGGAGATTACAGAGCGTACCTTAGCATGGAAAGCGAGGACATCGTCAGAACATCCAACGTCGTGATCTTCACTGTACCCGCAGGCAATCCGATCACGTTGAAAAATTCGGCAGTGGATACGATAAACGTTGGGCTGGTAACATCATTTAAAAAAAACAAAACACTACACATGAACCAGCTCATTAATTATACGGATTACAACCGGGAACTGGATGTAAATTTTACCGGTGGTGAATGGGAGGATTTCATCAGGCTTGATTACGACGCTTCCAGTGAAGCGGTACTGGTTTCATCTTTAAAAAGCGGAAAATCGGAAACCAAGGTAACCATAACTGGCAGTGACGGCAGCAAAGTAACCTTTTTCATTATTGCCAGGATTATAAAGGGTTGGTTGTTTTTAATCGGCGTGCTGATCGCTTTATTAATTGCGGCGGGTCTGGTTGCTCTGATTATACATATACGTAAACCGTACCTCGATACCCCGATGCGAGATTTTCAAATAGAGGTTAATTTGCCCGTGAATGAAATTGGTAACCAGCCCTCTGCCACTACCTTCCGGTTGGAACACAGGAAAGGGAAACGTTCTTTACAGCAGGTAATTGATTATAACCATGCGGGCGACTACGATCTGGCTTTCCAAAATATTAAATGGTTTGCAACTGGAATGACCTTGATCGCAAGAAATGCCAATACCATCGAGGTTTCCACTCCGGTCAGCAGCCGCTTTGAAGTTGCGGTTAATGGGAGAAAAATTATAAAACCAACTACGAGTCGGCTCTCCCGAAATTTGAGCATTGTTGTCAGACTGTATTCCGGCGAAGATAGCATGTATGAAATCATTCTTGGCAACCAGACAGCAGGTATGGATTTCAACAACTTTGATGATTTTTTCAGTCTCGAAAGTCTCGATAGTCCCGGTAGGGTTGATACAGATCCGGGAGACCCTTTTGATTTTTAAATATTCCATTGGAGGATTTGTGAATGGCGCTCAGTACAATTGCAGCCGAACGGTTAAAAAGTGAATTGTTACTATCAAAGGGTGGGGGTATCTATTACGATGCTGCCCGGGTGGACGCTGACGAAAAAACCGCCACCCTTTTTATCGGGTTGGGTGGTACAGGTGCTGATATGCTGATTCGTATCAAAAATGAAGTCAAACGGAGGATGGTCCTGCCTCAGGTCAACGGTAAAATTACGGGTGATTCTCCCCAAAATATTGGTTTCCTGGCACTTGATACAGATTCCAAAACGAAGTTAAAAACCTGGGGTGTGGCATCGTTTGACCCCTTTGGTTCGGAGTTTTGTTCGCTAGCAGTGGATAATATGCAAACTGTTATTGCCAGTCGCAAGCACTCCGCTGAAAAAGGTGATCCGGTGTGGGAATGGTATGACAAAATTGACCCGGTTGCAGGTATTGACGGGGCTGGTGGGCTGCGTCAGATTGGGCGGTTGATGTTGTTTGAAAACATCGATCAAGTGTATCAGACCTTACTGGAAAAGATCAAAAAATTGGTTCAGGTTAATGATGGTATTAAAAATGTGATGATAGCCATTGTTACAGGCATTGCCGGGGGTACAGGATCCGGTATTCTCATTGATCTGGCCTATCTTCTCCGAAGCGTATTGGAAGATTTGGATGTCAAGAACAAGCGTGTACTGGGGTATATTGTTTTACCCGATGTAAACCTGCTTAAGGGCGGCCAACCGGACAGATTGTGGGCGAACGGGTTTGCCTGTTTAAAGGAGCTTGATTACTGGATGGCCCCCGGTTCAGATGAGCAGGATGACAAGTTTGTACAGAACTATGGCCACAGCATCATCGTGAACAACATCATGAGCAGAGCGTTTGATTACTGCCATTTGCTGTCTGCACAGGACATGGACGGCAGACCGCTCACTTATGACAAGGTTGTCAGCAGTATGGCGGAGAACGTGTTTGCCTATATTGCCGGGGAAATAGGAGAACAGGCAACCGGTAACAGCTCAATGTCGCAAATGTACGATAACATCGATAATTACTTGCAATCAATTTCTGGAAAGGCACCGATACCAGCATGTTATCGTTATTTGGCAGTCGGATCACATAAACTGGAAATACCATATGAGGAGATATCCACCTTGTTTGCGGTTCGCTTATTTGAAAGGCTGGCGCCAATATTCGCCCAGCGTGTAACGGAAGAGAGTTTCAAAACGGATATGAACTCATTAAGGCTGATCCCCAAAAATCTGATTCACAATAGCCTTACCCAGAAAGTAACAGCATCGCCGATTGATGGCCTAGTAAATTATCAGTACGGACAGATCTGGGGCGGTGGCAATAATAGCTACAAACGAAATGCTGCCTTCCATGACGTGGAACGATGGATGGCCCGTGAATATCAAACAGCGGTTACCACCGGCGCAGCAAATTTCGTCAATATCCAAAACGGGTTTTTCCTTGACTTCATCAAGGATAAAATCAAAAAAATGGACCGTGGTCCGATATACCTGGCAGCGTTGTTAAAGTCTGAAAGCAAATGGAGTATCGTCCCCACCCTGGAGGGTGTTGCTGCCCATTGTAGTGAACTGGCAGCCCAATGCGACAGTAGACGAACAACACTCGAGAAAGCCCTTCAAGTGTCCTACAATGCTGGTCACGGTAAAATTATCATGAGAAGAAGGGCTGTTGAGGATTATATTAGCGCATTACAAGAGTGGATGGATAATGAGAATGGGGTATTGGCTTATGCAGAACGGGCACGTGTAATTCGCGAATTATGTCAAAAATTCAGGGTTTATCACGATAAAATTTTCTCGAAACTTGCAGACGTTATTGATGTGTTGCCCGATATATTCAGGCAGAACCTAGATTATATTATGATTGCCCAAAGGGAAGCGACAAGGGCAGGACTGATCGATGACATCAAGTTGATCTGGCCGTTGAAATTTGAGTTGGAAAACAGTGTGCAATGTGAAAGATTGCTGGCGGGTGCCTGTACAAATTTTTTGGAAAACCTGGCCGAGAATTTGCCCAAATGGACTGGGTACGACCTGGAAACTCTCAATGAAAATGATAGTGGAGATATGGATGTTCCCGGTTTTATCTCCAGGTTTATCGGTGAGCAGTTTGGTAGCATGTTGAACATCAATATGGAAGAGATTATGCGCTCAAAACTGAGCGGTGCGGAGACCCTGGATGATTACCTGCATCGGCAACTTTTGCGGTTACGCGACCGCTCCGTTCCGATGTTCAGTATACGGGCTGCCTATCGTAGAACTTCTACTGACGAATTTGCCATCGCTTCGGTACCCGATGACTGCCTGAACATTAAATCTGCCGCCAATAGTTACCTGGCGGGTAGCAATGCAATTGTCAAGGCCAGCAAAGAACGGACCAGAGTTTATTATATCAAAGTTGTCTCGGGGATCCCCCTTTACGCCTATTCGAAAATAGAAACTGCTGAAAATGAGTATGAACGCTCGATGCATAATACCCTGACACGTAAAGGGTCCCATTTGTTTCCCGGGTGGTTTGATCGGTTTCCTTCCCCGTTGCCGGAAAGCGCCTGGACACCGGCGGTATACGAAAATACGCGGGTGGCTTCATTCAATCAAAAGGTAAGAAAGGCATTTGATTATTGCGTAAACGGCCACGTTATTGTTCCCGATAATTATGATGCTCCCACGAAATATACCCTGCGAATCGCCGATGTAAAGAAGGTGGAAGATCTTCGTACGGATCTGAAAGGATCAATCGATGAGCGCCTTGAACAGCTTCAGGAAGTTCGTGAAACACTATGGAGCGGTAAACCGGTAGATCTGCCCTCTATGGGCCAAAGAGATGCAGATGGTAAAAATCTTGTAAGAAACGTCAGAGAATCTGTGTTGAGATTGCCTCGAATCAGTACAAAGATTTGTGAGCAGGCCGGCTTGCTTATAAAAATTGAGGATTTGGTAAAAAAGATAGAGGATCCGAAGTACTTCGCTTATGCCGCTCTTTGCGGCCTGATTGCAAAACAGGGGTTCGAAATTGTAATCAAACGCGCACCAGATTCCGCCATTATCAATGCGTTATTTGATACCACGCTGGACAGGCCGTTTCCCGAGTACGAGGCCTACAGGGAATTTGGTGTGTATCTTGATGATCAGCGCAGAAATGAGATAGAGCAAATACGCTCGGAGCTGTTGAAACGAATTGGAAGAAACCCCGGCGGCCAGGAAAAGACTGAAACCCTTGAACGTACCATAACGATTATTGATCAATATTCCTCCTACCTTGAAGAAGCAAGGGAAAGGTACAATAGGGCGCCATTGGATAAACGCGAATCACTGCAAGATATTATTTACTTTTATTCATCGGTTGCATCAATTGCTACGACTTACAAGGATAAATACCTGGTCCCCGGGTGCGAAAAATGAACCTGAAACTGGCCCAGATCATTGCCGAGTTGGAGAATGTTAGAACATTCAACGACGACAGCTATTTGGCAACGACTCATTTTGTGATTTTCCTGCTTTTCGGCTGTAAGGATGAGCAGAAAAATCTGCTGTCAACCCGGGCCAACAAAGTAATTTCTGATCGTCAGGCCTATGCCCTGGTCAAAGTTGAAGAAAAAAATGATGTTTTGAAAGCTCTGGAAAACGAGGTTGAGAGGGCTTCCAACGGGCATATCAAAGTAAAGGATTTGAATGAAATACACATCTGCCCCGTGATCATATCAGAAAACGCAATGGTCGATCATTATTCGGAGATAGTGCGAAGCGTGAACGGTTACCTGCAGGGAAGAACAATCCGCGTTGAATGGAAACCTTTTCTGCTTTTGAACACATTATCCGCAAACGCTTCCGCCTGGCTTGATGCGGTTGCAGAAACCATTCAGGAGCTGGGAACCCACAGCAGCTGCCGCTGCTGTGTTTTGACCAATAAAGATGAAGATAATATGGGTGTGGCGGAAGAGAAGCTGCTTACTACTTTACTGTTTGTTTCATTTTTGAACGTTGTCCAGGTTACCCGGGAAGACATCGGCATGCACATTGCGTACCGGAACGAAACACCCCAAAAATTGTTTTATACGGCACAAACAGCATTTATTGAAAATCCTGTGGTCAGCCGTATCCTGGAACGAATGACCGGGTTGATGGAACGCTTTAGTTCTGTGGTCCCATCGACAGAAGATGTGAATATGGAATTCATGCTGCAGATTCTGAAAGGCCTTTATCATAAAATGCCACATGAGGGTAAATCAATATCTCTTGTGCCGCTTTTTAGCGTGATGCCGGGCAAGGATTTTGATAAGCGGCTCAAGGAATTTGCAAATAAATACTACCTGTCGGTTACCCTTTCGGGATCGACAAAAAAGAAAACATTTGCTGATATCGCCTCGCAGTTCTTGCATTCATATATAAAAGCAGGCAAGGGATTGGATGACCTTAAAAGCCTGATCTACAACGATGAGGGGATAAAGGAGTATTGCCCAGTTCAGGTATCGGGGATCAGTATTTTAGATTTACCCAATTATCCACCCCTGGCCAAAAGAAATGATGAAACAATTGGACATTACGAGAAATGCGCCCTCAGGCTAAAGCATGAGTTGATCAACCTGGGGAAAAATCTGCTCATCGATTTTTTCCGCAGTCCGGAATTTACGGATCTCCCTGATCAATATGGAAAAGCAAGGGACAGACTTGATGAAAGTGTTTCCGAGATGCATCAGGTAAAACAAAAATATTTGGCATTGGACGTTACATTGCCTTTGTTGAACGATCCGGATGAAGTGTGGCTCGAAAAGAGATCCAGAGATCCGGATATAGTAAACAGTTATGTAAAATCTGTCTGTGCTCTGGCCTTATCCTCGAATGAAGAAGAATTCAATCACGAGTTGAGCGAACTCTTTGAAAGGTTGTATCAGATATCAAAGGAGCTATCGGGCGGCTTGGGCGCTAACGCATATATGAAACTGGTGTCGGAAACCTGTTCTGCTGTAGACAGCGATGAAGCCAAAGCGTGCTTGTCTACAATCAGAAAGGCACTGAAATTTCCCATTAACCGGGGCATTGGGCATGAATCATATTCGTATGTGTGGGGCAGCAAGGAGAACAAACTGTATGATGTTTGGGAGAAACATCACGAATTTATTAGTACAAAAAGCATGTTGCTACCTCTTGAGTCAAATGAACGCTTTGGAGTGTTGCGAATTTCGAACGGATTCAGTCGCCAGGAAATTTCGAGGATTGGCGGGAGGATGGGATGAAGCCCGTTGCATTACATGATTTGAAGGCTGTTTGCCAAAACGGACATGTTCAGATGACCTGGAAGTATCCCGCCGAGGCTCCCGAGACGGTGCACATATATGCCGTCAAGTCCCATACGAAACCGATGGAACTGGATTTAAACAGGCATATTGCAAAATATCTGAGAGAATGCAGCTACGGTTATTCCTTTAAATATGGGGACATATCCGGCAATGATGTCAAAAAAGTTGTATTCTGTGTTTATCTTGCTGATCATAACGAGTCGCTACCGGACATTCATCTTTTAAGTGAAGTGAGTGAATGCTTTGTCAGCGTTATAGTTGGAACAGCGAGTGTGGTCTATCGGTTAAAGAACAAACCCTGTGGAGGGGGATTGATGGTGACCAGTATTATTTTACAGTCATCAGCGGACATTGACCCCGGAATACTGGGGTATTCTTATAATTTCAACGGTAGCGAGATCACCGTTGAATTTCCGGGGAAAATCAATTGTGGAATAACCAGGTACCCACCGATTGTTTTGATCGACACGGCGGATCCGCTTGTTAAAGTGGTTGCCGGAACGACCTCCGATGTTTCGATCAGGCAGGGGAAGATATCATTCTGGCGGAGTATCTTGGTCCGGTTGTTTAATAAAGGTAGGTACTAAAATGGCTTATTATCCGATCAAGTGTCCTTATTGCCTTAAGACACATACAAATGAATCTATATTGTTTAACCTTCGTGATGCCATGGTTGTTTCTACCAGAAAATCGAAAATGGCCGAAACAAAAAAAATGGATGTTGAGCCAAATGAATCCTTTGATAGTTTTGCCACAGGCGGTGGTGACTGGGATGAAGACGAAAATGAGAGACAAGCTATTTCACCATCGGATATAGATAAAAGAGGCCGGTTGCCTGTCGAGGGTTTCTATACGCTTAAGGAGTTACAGGATATATTTGGTGAGGAGGATGTCAAAGCAGACTACAAATCGGTTAATGCTCTACCGGCACTGACCGGTACAGATTATGATGGTGATTTGCTGATGCGGATCACAGTGACAGCTTACGAGGATGGGAATATGGTAGAGAAACTGATGACCGAAAGGTACTGTGACTGTGATGCGGGACAACCCAAGAAGCTCAGCCCTAGCTCCGGAAGCGTGCCCAGTTATGTCATCTTGTTGATGGGTTCACGTCAATCCGGAAAAACGATGTTTCTAATTTCGTTGTTCCACACCCTAAGAGAGAAAGGTGGATACAGGTTACCGCCATCGGCGACTTTGAATCTGGAAACATTATCCGACGGCAGCACCCAGATGTCGATTTCACAAATGGAGCGCGAGTTGTTTACTGAAGGGACATTGCCCAGATCCACCGTTGATATGACAAACGAGCCGCTGGTGATAGATGTTACTTTGCAGTTTAAGACAAACGCCAGGAATAAGGCATTGCTTTATTTTAGGGATATTCCAGGGGAATATTTGACAGATGTTGCGTCGAAAGAAATCAGACGTATTGCTTATCAATTTCCCAAATTTGATGGGTTTGTGCTGGTGCTTGATCCGATGACCTTTGAGGAAAGCATATTTGGTATGGGGGAAGAAGATCAAAGGGATTATATAAATCGCCTGAGGGAAGTGATTGTGGGAAGTGTGATCCCCAACATGAACGGGAATAACATATCACAACCTACTGCCGTTATCCTGACAAAGGGAGATAAGTTTTTTGTGCGGGATAACATTCAGAATTGGAGAAATAAGGGGGTGCCCCCGGCGAACCCCGTTCTGGCAGCGGGGCTAAATGATGAAATAGAACAAAGGGTTGGGAGTTTTGACAGATCGTATTTTGAGGATGTTAATTCAGGTGTATTACAACTTCTAAACAAATTGTCACGGAATGTTCCCAGCTTTATCAATACCCAATTTGGCGATGCTTTCTATACAATGATTTCAGCATTGGGGAAGAGAGCCCCCCTAATAGATGACGCCAACGAAAAGGTTCTCACGCCAAATGCAATCAGCCCGTGGAGGGTCACCGATCCCATGTTGAGGTTATTGATGAAATTGAATATAATCCCCCCTTACGATCGAACCAATATGCGCCCCAGAACGGAGGAAACACCTGATGAAAGGCAAGCGCGCAGGTATATGAACAACCAGGCGCTCAATGAATGGGGTGAAAAATATTGCACCTCATGGAGCTGCATCCCTGTAGATGGACAATGCAAAACAAATGAAAGGCGAGATCAATGAGGGGTCATCATATCTATACCAGTTCATGGTTTAAATATGGCTCAAATATTAGAAATCCCGGTACATATACGGTTGAGCTGACCGGGGGTCTTTTCGGTAGCAATACCGAAGAGATCGTATTTAATTTGAACCAGATGTGCGCGTCTGTTCCTGAATCGCTCGCGCCGAGAAATACCGATCAGTCTCTTCTGCGTATATACCACATCTTGCCGGATTCAACCGTGGTGAGCCGCAGCTGGTTTGTTACTGACGAGATCACCGGACGCGGCACCGTTCCATATACATACAGCTTGATTTTTCGGGGTAACGATAATGAGGACTTCCTTTATAACCCGGCCGGGGCGTGTGATATCAAGTCTGCAGAGCCCTACCAAAGTTTCAGAAGACGTGCCGGTGTTGATGGGCCAACGGAATCATCCAGATATTATGACCACAGCAAAGAATACAACAGCCCGTTTCCTTTTGACCAAAATAAGTGGAAAACCGTGTTCGGTCTGGATGATGAGCTATTTCTAAAATACTATATCAGTTTGGGTAGGGCGATCTGTTTTAGAGGTAATGCGCGAATAGCGGTCATTCTTCGGAAGGATTGGGATGGTGAAAAGTTTATTCTGGCCACACTGTCACTCCTGCCTCTGTTTATGAAGCGCAAGTTTGCAGCTGCCTCCAGGTGGACCGGGATGATGGATGGCAGTGGAAGCACTGCCGTGAACGGCATCCATTTGCTCTGTTACTACGATGAATCCCCGGTATCTGAATCAGGATTTCCGGTGATCGATTTTACTGGAGCTGGAAGACACGCAAATATCGCTGCACCGTCTTTTTCAACGACGGAGTCGATGTTTGCCAGATGGATCTGGGAAAATATTGACAAACACGGCAGGCTTATTAGTTATGAGGACTTCCTTGAATCGTCGTTTTCCGGCGTACTCGACAAAATGCCTTTTATTGTTGTCGCAAATATCTTTTATCTTTGGCAAAATAGAGATATTGACAATTATGATCTAGCGAAGGAATGTTTGCTGCTGGTAGCAGAATCCTTTCCCAGGAACTTTGGAAAGTATGCGTTTATCAGCAGTACTCTCAAGACCATAATCAATAGATTGCGTGAGCGGATAGAAACAGCAGATTTTGAAAATGAAATAGTCCAGGCAGCATGCCTTTTAGCAAAGAATGGATCGACGGACGCCCGAAAATTGGTTCAAGAATTGTTTGGTGTGTTTAAACAGAAAAAGTGTTGGGGGAAATTGGCCATTGTATTGAAATATTACAGATCTGTTGTTTTGGGGTCTGATGTTGAAAATGTGGGCGAAGAAGGGGAGAATGCTTTAAGAAAATTGGAGTTGTGCCTTGACAACAAAGACAAAGAATGCGCGAAAATCGCCTTGGAATCATTTATAGGACGTTGCCAAAATTTGCGTAAAGTTGTTCTGCAAAGTGATCGGGTGACGGCAGAAGGATGTTTATCGGAGTACAAGCTGTTAAGTTCAAATATAAAGAATATAAAAGGGGTATCGGCATTTCCTGATACCTTTTTCCAAATAAACGATATAACCGAAATCAATGCAATTGTTGCGGAGCGTTTTTATAACCTGGAGAAATTTCATGTAGAAGAATTATCGTATACTCCAACCATAGAACACTGGTTAAGAACAGTTAACCGGGTTATAAACCTGGAAGCAGAACATCGAAGGGAACTTTGGCGTCTTTACTACAGAAGAATACCGGATAGGAAAAAATGTCTGGATAAGCTTGAAAGACAAAACCAGGTCCTTGCTGAATTGGCCGAGTCCTCGGCAGATGTTAACAGAGAAGTAGCTGAGTATTACAAAAATAATTTCATCTCGAAATGGAATACTGCTGCTTTTCCGCTCGATTCAGATCAAACCTGGGGATACTTGGAAAAATGGCATGAACGGTTGAGCAAAGTGAAACCTGTTGAAAAAGAAGTGTTGGAATATATACGAAGGCAAATTGCATTGAATGAGGAGAATATTGTTAGCTTGGCGGAGGGACTGTCAACCGAATATATACAGATGGCAGCAGAGCTATATAGGGATGTTGATCCGCTCAATAAAATACTTGAGGACATAAAGAAGGTTGACCAAAGTGCCGCAGAGAAAGACGAATATCTATATTTTGACGGGTTGGGTGAAAAAGCTTACCCTAAGCCACCCTTACCCATCATCAGGCGTATGCATTACTGGCACAACGAAACCGCCAACGCTTCGGTGAAGTGGTCCTTTGCACTGGCAGTGGCAGAAGGCGATTCCGGCAGTATTGATCTTGATCTCTATCTGGCGTTACGACGAAGCAAAAAAAATGCCGGGGCGGAAGAAGCCGGGGTGCTGGAATTGCTGCTTCAGTTTGCAGAAATTGTCGCCGATCATTATAAAAACCGATTTGATTTTGATACTGATAAGTTAATACGTAACTCCATCACCAGATCGAAGGAGATCAAGCAAAAAATAAGCAACAGATATTTTGAAAAAACTGATGTGCGGGCAGAATTTAAAAACCTCGACTTACCAATCAAAAAAGCAATCGGCGTTGCTATTGACAACTTACTTGGCAATCAGGTGGATGAAAAAATACGGGAGGTATATCGGCCCAAAAAATTAAAAAGTTTTGATGATGTAGCTGATCCGGTGATACTGGTCATTTTGGGGATATTTATAGTGGTTATGTCCCTGATGGTGTTGTTGTTCTTGGAGGGAGAGAATGTAATACCTCATCTGTGTAGCAGCACTGTACTGCTGATATCGCCGTATGTACTGGCAGCCTTGATTATTGTAGTTTCTTTTATTTCGGCAGTCAGTCTTTTGAAAGAAGGGGGGAAGCGGTATTGAAAGGGCTGAAAGCGGTGCTGATTGCTGCGTTACTGATCGGGTGGTTCTGTCCACCGGTAGGCTTTGCGGAGGAACCAAATTATGAAGATAATGAAAAGCTCCAGGAAGAGGTTGGAACAACCCGTGAAAATGCTGAAACATCAGGTAAAATTGAAGAGACAATCAATGGAGACCCCGAACCTGGTGAAAACGCAGGGACATCCGAAGATAACACCGAACCGGGTGCAGCCCTAGATGAAGAAAAGGAAATTGCTATCTTGGAGGAAATGGCGATCTGTATTCAGGAGGATGGAAAATGGAGACCCTTTGATTCAAATAAGGTGGATCTTGATACCAATGGCGGTTGGAAACCCTTTAATTCAAGTGAGGCTATTTTAATTAAAAGCAATGGTGATTGGGAAACCCTTGGATTGAACAAGGTGGTTCTTATTAAAGCCGATGGGGAATGGGAACCCATTGATTCAAAAAGAGTGGTTTGTGTTCAGGCCAACGGCGAATGGGAATCCCTTGATTCCAATGAATCATATATGAATTTGGGTCTAATTTTGCTTGCGGCCGTTGCGGCACTCTCACTTTTCGTGAACGCCTTTATTATTATAGTCTTGAAAAGAACGAGGTCATGATTTATGTATAAATCATCATCATTGAATCCCGTTATGTTAATCTTAAGCTTCTTTGGGGCAATTGCGACCTATATACTGGGCGAGGCCCTTTTATTATATGTATCGTATCTTCCATATTGGCTGCAATGCGGGATATACTTGTTGTTTGTCAGTGCTATATGCTGCGTCGTTATGTTCTTTTCCGAAATTATTAGTTCCGGGGGTTATTTGCTCAAATATAAACGGGAGTTCAAACAGACAGCCTTTAAGGCCATTGTGATCGTGCTGCCACTGGCATTGGTATTGGGTATTGTCACGCAGTTTTTGTACGGGCTGACCGGATCGCGAAAAGCCGAAAGACCTGATTTTCAAGGAACGATGATCGTTTGCGATGTCTCGGGTTCAATGATAGAAAACGACCCCCAGCGAGATGCAGTCAAAGCAATCATTCAATATATCAATAGTGTTCCCCTGGGCGAATATCTTGGTGTCATAGTATTTAACGAGGTGCCTTATGTAATCCGGGAATATGCAATTTTGGGAACAGAGGCCGAGCGTGCAGAGTTGACGGACTTAATTGGTTCAAAAGTTGGCTACGGGGGAAACACCGATATACAGTCTGCATTGATGGTTGCATTTGAACAAATGCGATCAACTGGAGATGAGGACTGGCCGGGGTTGGTCTTGCTATTTTCCGATGGACTCAGTTACGTGAACTATGTTCAGTTGCAAAGGCAATCGCTTGGTGCTCTGGATAAACCCAGGACAAGTATACCGGTGAATACGGTTTACTATGCCAGCGGGCCTTTTGGCGGGTATCAAATGAGCATGATCGCACAGAAAACCGGTGGTACATATTTTTATGTGGGCACTGATTGTGATGAAACAACTTTGCGGGATGTATTTTCCCATTCGAGGTCCATTTTTGCGGTTGCAAAGCCGCATTTGCTTCAATCTTACTACGGCTCATCACGAACTTCGTTTCTTCGGATAATCCTACAAATACTGATCCTGTCTATTTGGGGCATATTTACTGGTGTTCTCGTGGTTGTATTCCTGAACAACAAAAGATTGATCAAGCACTATTTATATACAAAGGTCGCGGTTTCGATCGTATTTGCGATCATCTTTACCGTACTGCTAACTGCTGCCTCCGGTAATGATAACAGGGCCACGGCCATGGTATTGCTGACAGCGGGAATGTGCATCATGTATGTGCCAACGTATGCCTGGGATAGTTCAGAGGAAATAGATGGAATACAAGGCCTATACCGCGCGCGGTAACCGGGTTGCAAATGAGGACGCCTATGTTTGTGTGGAACGTGATGGCAATTTTTGCTTTGTAGTTGCAGATGGCGTAAGCAGTCACGGCAGGGGGGAAGTGGCTTCACAGAAGGTCACGGAGGTTTTCGCCCGTGAATTCGGGAAACGTGCAGAGGGGTGCCTGAAATTCCTGTCAAGGGCTTTTGAAGCCGCACAGACAGATGTAGTGGCCATGCAGCAGACAACAGATGAGATGAAAACAACTGCTGTTGCATTGGCAGTGATGAGAAATAAATATGCATGGGGACACATCGGCGATTCTAGAATTTATTATTTCCGGAAAGGTAAATTAAAACAACGTTCACTTGACCACAGTGTGGCCCAGATGCTTTTGCTTTCTTCGGGAGATGGCGATGTAGATCTGGCCTCTCATCCGGATCGAAACTGCTTGTTTCGGGTAATAGGGGAAAAATGGAACGAACCACGGTACGAACTATCAAAAGTTGCTAGATTTAAAAGGGGTGATGCTTTCCTGCTATGCACAGATGGAGTGTGGGAACTCGTCACCGCTAAAAAGTTATGCGAGCTGCTAAATCAAAGTGAAACTGCCTCAGGCTGGCTTGATTGCATAATTTCCGAGGTTGAACAAAATGGAAGAAATATTGATATGGACAACTACACGGCAATTGCTGTGATTGTCAAAACCTGATATGGAAGGTTAGGCTTGTGTCAATACGTTGTGACAATTGTTTTCTTGAATATGACAGCGGTTTTAAGACTTGCCCCCATTGCGGATTTATCAATGGCGGTGAGCCCTTGGAATTGTTCTACCTGAAACCCGGCACAATTTTGCGTGAGCGTTATGCAGTGGGAAAGGTGTTGGGCTTTGGCGGTTTCGGGATTATCTACAAGGCCTGGGATACAACGAAAAATAAAACCGTAGCGATCAAGGAGTACTATCCAAGCGGGCTGGTAATGCGTATCCTGGGCAAAAGCGAAATCAAACTTCTTTCCAAAAGCCATGCCAAAGAATTCAATGAAGCTGAGAAAAGGTTTATAAAAGAGGCAAAAAATACAGCGAAGTTCAACGAGCATCCCAATATTGTCAGTATTATTGATCACTTCCAGGAGAACAACACTGTCTATTATGTTATGGAACATCTGGGGGGGGTATCGCTTGGCGAGTACCTCAAAAAAAATAAAAGATTGAGAGTTAAGTCGGCCCTTCAAATAATCCTAAGCATTTGCAGTGCGATAACAGCAGTTCACGGCAGCAATACATTACATAGGGATATTAGCCCGGATAACATCATCATACCGCCTGATTTCCCGAAAGGTGCGGTTAAACTTATTGATTTTGGTGCAGCAAGATTTTCGCCCGATGAGATCGATACCCCCGAAAGGCGGATCATGAGACCTGGCTATTCCCCGCCAGAACAGTACATTTTGGAGAACCAGCAGAATGAACAGGTTGATATCTACGCACTTGGGGCCACACTGTTTTACATGCTGACAGGTGTCGAACCGGAGGAATCAACGAACCGCAAGATTGTTGACAATATCCCCGTTCCCAAAGAATTGAACGCTGAAATACCGTTATATATCAGTAATGCCATTCTCAAGGCAATGGCCATGGATTTGCACCTGAGGTTCAAAACAGTTGACGAGTTTGTATCTGCGTTGACCGGGAAGAAAAAAGTGTATGCCCCAAAAGAAGAAATGAAAAGACGTGAAGCCAAACGCCGCAGCAGTATAATAATAGTTTCTGCAACGTTGCTTGTCGGATTATCTGTTCTGGCGTTTGGCTCCTTTAAAAATTGGGAGGCAACTGTTCTTCCTGATGCTTCTGTCAATATGTGGTATGTGATAACCGGAGACGAGACTGTTGATGCCAGTAAAACAAATGCGCTTACCTCAATAATTGAAAGCTTTACAGACCTGTATCCCAACGTCAACGTTTCCTTGCAAGGCATTGCTCAGGCCCAGTACGAAGACAAGGTATCGGGTGTATTGGATCGTCAACGGTTCCCCGTTGTGTTGGAATCCACTGTGTTAAAAAGAGAAACCTTGTCCAGATGTCTTGATGTCAGTAGCATAGCCAAGAAAGGAAGCAAGGGTTGTTATTTTTTGAACAGGCTCAGCCGATATTTGCCGGACAAGCATCAGTTGCCCGTAGGATTCAATGTTGCTGCAATATATATAAACCCCGAGTTGGTAGAATATGAAAATAACGGGGTGGAAAACCCGAGTGAACTATTTGCGTCCATGTCTACCGAGGTTTCATTGAAGGGTATAGCACTGAACGAACAATACAAAAATTACTTTGATGCTATATTTGGCAGTAACACAACTACAGCCAACCGCGAAAGTTATTTTTATGGGGAAACAGCTGCCTATTTCTCAAATACCGCCGAATTTCATGAAATACAGAGACTGATGCCTGCCCGCTACAAATTACTCTACATTGATTCAGAAATAGTTCAGGCTGAATTTTGTGGCTTATGGAGCCTGCTGCCTTGCGAAGGTGCCGAACTTGAGGTATGTGAAAGGTTACTGCAGTACCTGCTGGGTGAAACCGCTCAGGATCACCTCCATATAAGTAACCGGAGCGGAGCATTGCCGCTAAATAAGGCAACTTTGGAAACTTACAAGGCTATATACAGTGAGTTTGATGGTTTCCTTGAAAAAATTGATAGTTACAGCTTTAACTGAGGTGGTTTGGGGGATGAGCCCTGATGAATTTCTGCAATAGTTGCATGGAGCCATACGGGGAAGATGACAGGTGCCCAAAGTGTGGTTACTCGGGTAGTGATCCTGTTGAAGAGGGTAATCATCTGCCCATTGGAAGAGTGATTAAAGAACGATACATGATCGGGAAGGTCCTGGAATCGGGTGCATTCGGGTCAACCTATATCGGTTGGGACAGAAATTCAAACCACAAGGTGTCGATAAAAGAATATTTACCCAGTGAATTCGCAACGCGGGTGCCGAGGAAGGATGCCGTAACCATGTTCTCCGAAGGCAAGAAACAGAAGCAATTCCACGATGGTTTGGTTAAATTTACCGAAGAAGCCGAAAAACTGCGTCAACTCCCCCCCGGCAGCGGGGTGGTCCAGGTTTTGGACAATTTTAATTTCAACAACACTGCCTATATCGTGTCAGAGTTTCTTGAAGGAGAAACACTGGCTCATAAACTGGAACATGAAATAAGCCTGCCTCCTGATGAGGCTGTCAGCTTGATATTGCCGATTATTCATTCCCTGAAAATGGTACATAGTCAGGGCATGATTCATAGTGATATCTGCCCCAAGAATATAATTATAACCACCGGGGGCAGGGGCAAACTGATCAATTTTGCCGCTTACCGCACTGCCACCACATCACATAGCCGCAGTATGTCGGTGGTTGTCAATACAGGTTATTCTGCGGAAGAACAATACCGCAGCCGCAGTGATCAAGGTCCATATACTGATGTCTATTCGCTTGGGGCGGTGTTGTACCACATGGTTACCGGCGTCCCCCCCCCGGACGCATTCGAGCGAAGGATCTCCTATGAGCATCACAAACGGGATATCATCAAACCACTGCGTGGTATACCAGCCAATCAGGCAGCAGCAATCATGAACGCACTCAATGTGCGTATTGAGGACAGGACTTCAGACACCGATTCTCTTGCCCGAGAATTGACCTCGGACACAAAGGTCTTCCGGCGTAGGAATCAAATTGATGCTGTCAATGACGGCAAACTCAAGAAAGGAACAATAGCAGTTTCAGCGGTTGCCCTGGTTTTCATTTTCACCTTATTGGCTATGGGGGCAGATTTGTTCGGAACCTCTAGTCCCGCTCCCTTGCCTGACGGGATGTGCCGCGTTCCGTCGGTGATCGGTCAGAATTTGACCATGGCAGAAACTGCCCTGTCAGACGCCGGCCTTCAGCTATTGATTCACGATAAACAATATTCGGGGGAAGTTCCAGCTGATTATATTTTGTTGCAGGATATCAAGGCAGGAACAGTAGTTGATACCAATACTGTCGTATCGGTGACTGTTAGTGGTGGGCAGGAAATGGAATTGGTCCCACTGGTCGAGGGTGAAACAATTCAAGATGCAAGGAAAATGCTTGAGTCCCTCGGGTTTGTGGTAAGTGCTGAAAAAACTCCAAGCCTTTACAGATCAGAGGGAATCGTTTTTTCCCAGGATATCAAGGCAAATACCGAGGTGGCTGTTGGTGCGACGATAACGCTCAAAGTATCAAGTGGCGAGATCATTAAAGGGGTGGCGTATATTGAAACTGTTCCCAATCTGGTAGGGTTAACGTTGGCTGAGGCCGCAGATAGGATCATGGCACTGGCCAGGGCCGGCAATATTGCTGGGAAGCCGTTCGGGATAGATGCAAAGGTTAGCAAGGATTATAGCAAGACCATTCCCGCCGGGCATATCATGTCACAAAATCTCAAGGCCGGCACCCAGGAGATGACAGACAAGTCCTTCAAGTTTACCCTTTCACAGGGTGTCCATTACGTGATGATGCCCGATGTCCAGTTTCGGCCCCTTGCAAAGGCAATGGAAACACTTAAATTGGGCGGTGAGTCAAGATTTAAAATCAATGTCACTGAAGTAACTGATGAGAATGTGATCAAGGGGCATGTGATTTCGCAAGATCCATCCGGAGGAACAAAGGTTGAATTCGATAGCCCGGTTTTGCTTAGAATCAGCCAGGGGCCGAGGGGGTTTCAAATGCCCAATGTGGAAAGGAAAACCAAAGCCGAGGCGGTAGCAGAATTAAACAAAAACGGCATTACAAATATTGTTTACAAGGAAACCCGCAAGGATGATTTTCCCCAAGGAAGTGTAGTCTCACAAAGCCCCAGGGCGGGTACAGTGATCACCGGTAAAACAAATGTTGAATTGCTTGTATCAATCGGAAAAATCCTGAGAAGGGTGCCTGATGTTACAAGGCATTCCAGAATTATTGCAGAACAGATCATCAGGCAGGCCTGTTTAACTGCCAGGGTTAATGAAGAATACAGTAACACGGTGCCACAGGGTTTCGTGCTCTCCCAGAATCCAACCGCTGGCGAACTGGAAACAGGCAGTGAGGTTGTCATTACCGTCAGCAAAGGTACCCCAGAATCTATTATTGTACCTGAAGTTACAAATAAGACAGAGGATGATGCTAGGTTTTATTTAGAAAGCAAGGGTTTTGTTGTCCATGTTCAATATGAAGAAAGCACGACGACAGGAAAAGGTAAAGTTGTTTCCCAGGAGCCTTTAGCATTGGCAACTGCCCCACGCGGTTCAAAGGTTACCATTAACGTAAGTCTTGGAATCCAGGTGCCCAACGTGGTTGGCAAAACTGAAAATGAGGCAAAGAGCTTGCTTTTATCACGGGATTTAAAACCAACGGTAAAATATGATCAAAGTAGCGCCATTCCGGAGGGAATAGTATTTGAACAGACGCTTGTGTTTGAATATGTCGACAAACAAACCCAAATAATGCTTTATGTCAGTAGCGGAACGGTCGTTCCAAACGTAATGGGATTTGATCAGTCAGACGCGGAAGGTGCTATCCAAAACGTGGGTTTGCAAGTTATTGTTAATGAGCAAGAGAGCAGTACAGTTCCAAAAGGGAAAGTAATGTCACAAAACCCTGTGGGTGGGACAGGTGCAAGTGCCGGTGATTCTGTAACAATAACTGTCAGTAGTGGTATGGCAGTGATTGTTGTAACCGGTGTAACCATCAACACTGATTGCCTGGAGTTGGAAGCGGGGGCAACAGAACAGCTCATGGCCACGGTTATACCCGCCAATGCCGCGAACAGGGATGTATTCTGGAGTTCCAGCGATACGTCTGTGGCGACCGTATCATCTGACGGACTGGTTTCCGCTGTTACGGTCGGTACAGCCAAGATCACGGTAACGACCGCCGATGGGGGGTTTACCTCCATCTGCACGGTAGATGTTACGTAGGGGACCGATCTGGTTTATCGCCCGTGGAACGGGGAAGTCTAGCTGAAGGGAAGTGGGTTTGGGGCGGGAGATCTGGCAGGCCCGTTTTTTCTAATGCCTCTGTTCTTTCCGGGAGCGGGAGGAGAGAGGAGGTGAGGGGCTCGGACTGGGAAAGACGCTAACTCCCGGTGTTGTCCTGTCTTTTAATTTAGCTAAAGTGAGCAGTGGGCAAAAAGTACCGGATCACGAAGGATATGGGCATATCCGGATCACAGGGATCGGGGGCGGCAACAGCATTTGAACGGACCGCGAATGATCTGGCTGGCTGGAGGGTGTTTCTGGGGGGTCGAAGCCTATTTCAGCAATCTTGATGGGGTGCTGCAGACCAGGGTGGGCTATGCCAACGGCAGGGGCGCCTCTCCTATCTACGAGGAGATTGCATCCACCGGCCATGCCGAAACGGTGCAGATCACCTACAATCCGGCGGTGATTACTTTGCAGACCTTGTTGGAATACTTCTTTAAAATTATTGATCCCACCAGTAAAAACAGGCAGGGCAATGATCGGGGGACGCAGTACCGGAGCGGGGTTTATTACCGCGATCCGGCCGATCTGGAAATTGTCCGTGCCGCCATTAAATTGGAACAGGAAAAACACCGGAAACCGGTGGTCACCGAGGTTAAGCCGCTCGAACACTTTCACCAGGCGGAAGAATACCATCAGCAGTACCTTGAAAAAAACCCGGGCGGTTACTGCCATGTTGATCTTTCATCTTTGCCGGTAAAAAGAACGACAACCGGCTCCCCGATGTACCATAAACCAGCGCCCGGGGAGCTAAAGAAGATGCTTTCAGAACTACAGTACCGGGTGACCCAGCAGGGAGCCACCGAACCGCCTTTCGCTAATGCCTACTGGGATCACCACAAACGCGGTCTCTACGTGGATATCGTCACCGGGGAACCTCTTTTCCTCTCTTCGGATAAGTACGAGGCCGGGTGCGGTTGGCCCAGTTTCACTCGCCCCCTGGAAGAAAGCGTTATTGTTGAGAAGGAAGACCGGAGTCACGGGAGGATTCGCACCGAAGTGCGCAGCCGGTCGGGTGATTCCCATTTAGGGCACCTTTTTGATGACGGTCCGAAAGAAAAAGGGGGCCGGCGTTACTGCATTAACAGCGCTGCACTGCGTTTTGTTCCTCTGGAAATGATGGAGGCGGAGGGATATGGCCGCCTGATCCCCTTTATGCGCTAGCGCCTACGTAACTCAGGAATGCCCCGGGGGGATATCGAGGCGAACAAAAGATAAATTTGACCCACGAGTTCCTTTGCCGCTTACAGCAAGGTGCTCCATGCAAAGCGCTTGGTATATCCTGATCACGCACGGGGACGGCATCGCCGTGGGAGCACAGCCGATTACCTTGGGAACCGCCTTTACTTGTATTTCTCATGGAATTTGCTCGCAAAATTGCCCCCTCAACGGGCTTTAGGAACATCTAATCTTCGCAATTAATATCAGTTGCCTGCATAAAAGCCAAAACATCAGGATTTACAATTATGTCACTGCTTTCAAGCGGTCTCACAAGGTAAAGCCCATTTAGTGATTCGCATCTGCTCAGAGCAACATAAGCTTGCCCATGGGCAAACGCCCTCCTGCCAAAATCAACAATCAAATACTGAAAAATTTTTCCCTGTGATTTATGTATCGTCATCGCCCAGGCGAGACATAACGGGAACTGTTTAAATCTCGCCACTGTCTCAGTAACGATTTTCCCGCTTTTTTCGTTGTATTTGTGTTTGCGGGTCTCCCATGTTACCGGCTCAACTCCATGAGTCTTCCCGTTTAACGAGACCTGGATTTCATTATCCGAAAGTTTGGCCACCTTGGCCAAAGTCCCATTAACCCAGATTAATCTGCCGTTTTTCCAGTTATTGCGCAAAAGCATGACCTGGGCTCCGATTTTTAATTTCAGAGTTCGATTTGTATATTTGATGCATTCATCCAAGTCTCCACTTAATTCTGCTTCATAAGCATATGTTTTTCCGGGTAGAGCAGAAAGCCGCTGTCTATTTATGGTGTCCACAATTTTATTGGTTGAGGCAATTGGAGCAAAGCCTCGCGAAATATCAGAGAAAACGCACTGAAGGGTAAAATGACTGCAATCTATGGGTCCAGATCTGTAAAGTGTTCCGGTTGCATTGAAAAAGAGAGACCTCGTCGATATACTGATCATGCGCTAGAACAAAAAGGTGTGACCGTTTTGAAACTTAAATTAGCTGTCAGCAATGAGCGATACGAGGAAATAAAAGCGGCTCTCCTTGAACGCGGGATCGAAATAGATGACAGTGCGGATCTGGTGTTGAGTGAACGTAACAAATTTGTTGATAATTTGCTTGTGAAAGAGATCCTTTCAAATGAGCGTGTTCTGTTGCCCGTTTCCGAAATTGTTTTCATCGAAACTTTTGGTCATACCGTTGAAGTACATACACAAAATAAAACCTATCAAGCCTTTGACCGCTTGTATAAAATCAACAATTTGCTTGACCCGGATCGATTCCTGCGGGTTAGCAATTCTGTTGTGATTGGCAGGGATAAGGTAAAACAAATTGCCCCGACCCTTTCCATGAAATTTATCCTGACCATGGCGAACGGTCGCAAAGTTGATGTAACGAGAAGTTATTATTACATCTTCAAGGAATATTTTGGGATATAGGAGGGGATAGAATGGGTTTCCCGATTTATTTTCTTCTGGTTTTAGCGATTGCCGCTTTGCTGGCTGCCACAGTTGCGGTCTATTTTCAATTGTATAAACGAAAGATCAATAAAGCTTTAGAAACGAACACAGATAATCGTGACCCGATGACGCCGCCGCATCAAGTTGCAATCGTGCTGACGATTGCGGTTTTAATCGTGGGGATATTAATAAGCTACCTCGTGGGGTATAAGGCTGCCTATGATAAATACGAGGAGGACTTGGCGCAGACATCGGCCTTCGATATTCAGGCTTTCTATGCAGAAGTAAAGGCTGTCGGCGACAATACCATACTGGTTGAAGGTATTGCGCTCAATGATGAAAGCTATCGCGGTGAGTTTAGGTACGATCTATGGGAAACAACAAAATTGGAATGGCGTAATACTCCGATCAGTCTTTCCGATCTGGACGAAGGCGACCTGGTTTCCATTACTCTGATAACAGACCGTGGCGGTATTACTGATATTTTCAAAATCCAGCTTTTAGATGATGAAAAATAAAATCAATCATCCCTGCTTTACGACAAACCAAATTCCACGATGCCTTCCGCAGGAGTTTTAGTCAGAGATGGGAAGGGGGGAGGTGGTTCGGTTATTTCTCACTAAAAGGAAATGGGCACTCTATAAAGCATGATTGTTTTTGGCGCTGCTGCGACCCGGTAAGCATAGAATTTGACCCCCTGGAGACGGGCCTGGGCCATCAGTTCAGCAAATTCCGGATCCGTTTCCCGGTTGGCTCTCAACGCTTTCCCCCCCGGATGTTGGAGAAAGAAGAAAACAAAAGCTTGTTTCCCCTTCCGGGCCAATTCAGTTAACTCCTGCAGATGCTTGCGCCCTCGCGCCGTGGGTGCGTCGGGAAAGAGGCCGGTTTTTTCTTCCACCAGGGTAACGCATTTCGCTTCCACATACGCCCCCGGTAGCGGTGCTTCCTCTTCCTTATCCCATAACCCAAAATCAAAACGACTGGCGCCGGCGGTAACCTCCGGGGAAGCTTTGGCATAACCCGTAAGCGGCGGCAGCGCCGGCCAATGTTTTAACATAATGCGGTTCGGCAGGCGGGAATCAATATAACACCATCCCCGTGAGGTCTGGGCGGTGATGAGGGTGTAGCGGGTCTTTCGCTTCGGGTGACCCTCGAAATGTAGCCCGACCTCATTGCCGGGGTAAAGAAGTTCTTTCAGGCGCCCCGAATTGGGGATATGAACCAGCTCTGCTTTTCCATTTAGTTCTACCTCCGCCCCAAACCGGTGCAGGCGGCGTACAAGTTGTGCCGGGACCAGTTCATGATAAAAGGAGTTAGGGATGATTAAAGGCCATGGCTTTGTAAAACATCTGTTTTTCAATCTAAACGCCGTCCTTTGTCTTTAACCCAGTCGATTCGTAAACCGGGCCGTTCAATGAAGCACATGTTAGTATAAAAATGCGCAAATGAAAACGACAAGGGCGCTCCAAATTACCCCCAGTGTTACTGCCATCAGTGCTATTTTATCGGTTTGCGGCGGTTGGCTCCAGCGTGATTACAGAGAGATCAGGGCGGTTAAAGAGACGAAAAGGAATAACCGAGTTACCCAAACCGCGACTGACATGCATGGTTGTTTTGCCCGAGCGGTAGAGGCCGCTGGAATAAGGCGGAAAAAAGGTAACATCAGGCGATAGAATCCCGCCCAGTAGGGGCAGCCGCACCACCCCGCCGTGAATATGCCCGGCACAGATCAAGTCGGGGTTCCATCGCACATATTCTGGAAAATATTTTGGGTTATGCGCCAGCAGAATTGCAAACTCGTTGTCTAGAGGCCAGCCGAGATGTTCTGCAATAAATTGCGTTTTCAGCTCCGCCCCTCCCCAGATGTCGGAAATGTCGGCGCGGGAGTAATGGTACAGCTCCGTGGTAAGACCGTAGAGCCCAAAGGTGATGCCGCTCTTTTCGATTGCGCTGCGCTCATTATCGAGCAGGACCGCCCCGGTCTCATGGAGCTGCTGGGCAAAGTGATTATAGCGATCCGTATCGCTCATTGCCCTGACAATTTGCTCGTGATTGCCAAGCGAGCAGTAGACCGGGTAGCGCTTGCCCAATTCATGGAGCAGATTGATGAAAGCGCTGCCATCGTCCCCATGGGAGTCGATCATATCCCCGGAGACAACAATGAGATCGGGTTCCTGCCGGAGGATCGCCCGGGCCAGACGTTCGTTTCGTCGCCCAAACTGTTTTCCATGGAGGTCGCTGATATGGACGAGACGCAGCCCGGCATGGTCCCGGGGGAGCTTAGCCGTCGCGACGCGGTAATGGGATACCTCAATGGCATTGTTGCCGTAAAACAAAAAACAAAGAGCCGCCAGGCCCGCCAGGGCCGCAAAAACAAGCAACTTCACGATCCTCTGCCTAGACATTATCATAAAATCAACCCCTGGTTGATAAAAGATTTAACTGCAACGGGTATTATTCTAACATACCTGAACGTATTTTGGGCTACCCCTTTCGCGGTTGGCTTTTGCCCGCGCGGTGCTCCAGGTATATGCTACCGGGGGTTAGACCAATTTGGCTTATTTGTAGACCGTAGGGGTCTAAATATCAAGAAGAAAACTTGTTCATACCAGTACACAACAGATATAAACAAATCCTTGCGATTGCGGCAATTGTATGTATAGTATTAAGCAGGAGAAAAAATTTATATTGCTGATGGAGGATAGAGATGCCTGATGAACATGAAAAATGGTCAAATCTCAAGGATGTAGCAGCACATATCGGAGTTAGTAAAAATACGATCAGAAACTGGATCAAAAAGGATGCTATTCCATACCACCGAATCGGCAAGCAATACAAATTTCGTATGTCTGAGGTAGATGCCTGGGTGGAAAGCGGCAGGAGCGCCATGATCGAGTAGGCGTATGCTGCCCGAATTTGAATAAGCATAACGAGGGAACAAAGATGGATGTTCTCGACAATATTAACGCAACCATTAAGGACGATCTGGCGGCAACCATCTCCAAGGGTGACAGGATCTCCATAGCCGCCGCCTGTTTTTCAATTCATGTCCTTGATCTTTACAGGTAATCGAGAGCTTGTTCCCGTTTCTTCGGTCCCAAAAAGAGAAGACGGATGGCGTTTTGGCCCGGTTGCTCCCGATCATATTGGCTCCAAAACCCGGCAATCGCCCGGTTCACCAGGCTGTTAAAATGATGGAGGGGATTGGTAATGTTCCCTTGGATCATCGGCTCGATAGCTTTAGTGTTTGCCGTTCTGGGAGCAGCGGTAAAATATCTTAAATGTTACTGGCTGATCGCCGGCTATAATACCATGTCCCGCCATAAAAAAGAGAACGTCGATGCAGCAGGGCTGGGCAATTTCCTGGGCAACTGGATGTTTGTCTTGGCAGGGCTTCTTCTGGTGGGAGTAATCCTGAGCCGGCTGGGATTGTTCTATGCCGACCTGATCGGCTGGGCTATATTTTACGGGGCCATAGTGTACATACTGATAGGGGCCCAGCGCTACGATCACAACCCGCGGACAAAAAGCGACCGGATCGTTTTAGCCCTGATCTTGGGTGCCCTGGCGGTGATCGGCCTGGTGGTCTTCATCTCCATTTTATTAAGTAGCTTGCCCCCAGAAGCCCAGGTGGAGGGAGGCTATTTGAAGATCGGCGGGGCCTATGGCCTGAATCTGCCCCTCTCGGAGATCAAGGAGATCTCCCTTGAAAATAAAATGCCCCCGGTTCTGAACAAGGTAAACGGGTTTGACGCCGGCCCGGTAAAAAAAGGCGCCTTTAACGTGGAGGGGCTGGGCAAAGGCCGGCTGCTAATCCACTCCCCCCAGGGCCCCTTTATATTTATTTTTACCTCCGACAGCTTTGTGATCATCAATTTCAAGGACCCGGAGCGAACTGGGAGACTTTACGAGGAGCTGTCTTCGGTGCTGGGCCGCGATGCGTCCAGGAGCAGGGCATCCCCCTATCAATTGTTCATTTAAACATTATATAGAGAAATCCTTTAGCAACTATTTAGACGCGGGCAAACTTTATCAGTTTATTTGGTATTCTGGCGAAGTCGGGACAGTTGACTGCATCTATTGCTTAATAATTATGGGGCATGAACGACAACAGCAAAAAAGTGGCGTCTGGGAAATGAAATTGAATTCTGCCCGGCCCGCATCTCCGGCGATACGATTATTACCGCTGCAGCGGGAGCTCCAGGACCCACGGGCCGGCGACGCTATAGACAGGATCGGTCAGGGTGAGAGCGAGGCGCGTGGGGTTTCCGTCGAGCGGGATCTCCAGGTACTCCATGCGTCCGCTGACCGCATTGAATTTACAGCTCCAGCTCCGGCTTCCACCCAGGGTAAACCTTTCCAGAGTTTCCGGACCGGCCGGGCCGAGGTCGACGTAGATGCGGAGCCGGCGCTGCTCGCCGTCAAGGATCGTTTCAGCCCGCGTCAGCCGCAGGGGAAAGCGGCCCAAGGCGACCGCCTGATCCAGGTCTAGGGAGCCGCTGCCGGGGACGGTGATCTTGACCCGGGCCGAAGCCGCCTCGCAGATTTGCAGCAGGGGGATCTCCAGGCGTACCTGCTTTTCGCCCTCAGCTGCTTCGGTAAAAAATAGTTCGGTGTAATTTTGCGCCGTGACGCCCCATCCGCCCAACCCGCGCGATGCGCGGGGGTACGGCTGCCCGGAGCGCCCGGTCAGGGTGACCGGGCGGTCGGCCGGGAGGTTGGTGAAATAACGGCCCAGTTCGGCCACCCTGCCCGCACGGTCGCCTAGGTCCACCGCTACGGCCACCCAGGTGTCGGCATAAGCAAAGGCGGCCGCGGAGACGGTGATTCCATGCCGGGTAGCGGACCCACCGATTTCGCCCCTTTCTGCATCGCTTTCGAGCAGCGCCAGAGGGATCTCTACGGTTAACTCTTCCGTCCCGTCCAGGGGCAGGACCAGGGTCACCCGGCGGGCGGAGCGGTCCAGGGGCGGGAACTGCAGCCAGGCCTGGCTGCTTGCGCCTCCGCCGGCCATGCTGCGCGGCGCTTCCGGGGAAAGATAGTAGCGGCGGTCCGCATCATCGAGCAGGTAGAGGCGGAAATAGGGTTCCCAAGCGGCCGCGTAGCTTTGCTGCCGATCTGCCTCGGTCTGCTCCTTCCCGGGGTCGGGTTCGGGCGCATACCCGGGCAGGTTCTCACAATAAAGCTGCAGGCCGGTATAGCGGGAATTGGCCAGGAGCCCGGATACCTCCACGAAGCCTCCCCGGTCGCCGCCCGAGCGGCGCACCTTTTGGCGGGCGTAGAGGATCCAGCCTTCGTCTGCGCCGCTTTCCACCCAGCCGAAACCGGGAACCAGGGCCAGCATCTGTTGCACTCCGGCCCAGACCCGGCTCGGTCCGGCCCAGGCCAGGGCGAGCGAGACTGTAAGCAACAGGGCCGCGGCGGCGGTTGCCGCCGGTGAAAAGCGCTGGCGGAACAGGGGCTTGTTGCGGCGGGCGGGGCAGGCCTGCGGCAGGCGGGCCAGGGTTCTTGCTTTGATCCGCCGCAGCGCTTCCGGGGAGGGTTCGGGGCTGCCGGCGAGCGCGACTTCGGGCAGATCGTCGGGTAGGCCAAGCGATGCCAGCACCTGCTCCAGGGCGGTATTTTCCGGTTTATTTTTATCCATGCAGGGCCACCACCTTATTCCCTTGATCGTCGAGCAGAAGGCGTTTGAGACTGCGGCGGGCCCGCCAGAGGCGGTTGTCGGCGGCGCCGCGGGAGATGCCGCAAGAGGCGGCGATGGCGGCGATACTTTCATCCAAGAAATAGCGCCGGTAGAGGATTTCCCGCTCGGCGGCAGGGAGAGCGGCCAAGGCTCCCATAATCCATTCCCTTTTTTCTCGGTCCAGCAGAAGCGGTTCGGGTGAGGCCGCCTCCGTTGAAACAGCGTCAACCGTTACTGTTTCCCCGGCCGGATTATATCGCCGGGCGCGGCGGCGCCGGTAGTCCAGCGCCCGGTAACGGGCCAGCATCAGCACCCAGGTGCGCAGCCCGGACCGGGACGGGTCAAATTGAGCCCGCTTGCGCCACACCTCGAGAAAAGTGTCGCTGCTGCATTCCTCGTACTCGTCCTGACCGTACCCGGCCAAGATACGCGCCGTGAGACGGTAGACCGGGGAGCTGTAAGCAGCGATAATCTCTTCCAAAGCTTGAGGCTCCCCTTCGCGCAGGCGATCGCCCAGTGTTTGATCCAGCACCATCATAACCTCCGCCAAAAACCAATCCCGGGATCAAGACTCTCTACTTCTTACTACGTCGTAATGGTTCCTTTTCTCCCACCGGTGGCGGTAGAAAAAAATTTACTGCTTTGATTCGACCTCATGCCGGATCGGGGCGGTCCACTGTCGGTCCCCCTATTCTAAATTGAGCCTTCGGTTCAAGATATGGTTGGTTAGACAAAAGTTAAAGGCCCCAAAGATAAGGGAAGGGATAAATCCGGTCCAAAAGATCATCTGTTGAAAAAGGGCGGCGGGGTCGGCGCTTTGGGCGATCTCTGCAAAATGTGAGGCTACCGGGAAAAAAAATAGGGCGATGGGAAAACTGGTCAAGGCCAGGTAAAGGGCGGCGAACCAGGCAAAGGAAGCCAGAAGACGATGCCGGGAAGAAAGATGCCCCAGGGCGATGGCGGAGTAGATCATCAAGATGCCGGCGATAATGCTGATGAGGATCGTACCGGGAAGAAGAAAGAAACCAGCTGTGCCGAAGTCCTCCCCAAATACATGAATCGCCTCCAGGAATCCCGACCAGAGTTCCGCCGGTTTGACCTGAGCTGAAACAAGCAAAATAGAGGCAGCAGTAACCAGCCCGCTGGCCAGGGTCCAGACGAGGGCTGTGACCAGCTTGGCGACGATGTGCTGCCAGGGATGAACCGGCAGGGTGAACATCAGGTAACCCTCGTTCCCCAGGAGGCTCTGGTAAAACCTCTTGATCATCACCAATAGGGTCAGCACCATCACCCCGACAATTAGAATGCCGTAAGCCATTCCGACCAGCACAGCCAGGATCCCCGAAAGGCCGTAATAAAATGTTTGGGGTTCAAGTCCGCTGAGCAGCTTGAAATTGAAAAAGCGGTTGAAAAGAGCGAGCACGATCAAAAGCAGGTAAAAAGGCAAGAAAAGACGGGCGGTCGCCTTGAATTCATATTTTAAGAGTCTACCTAACATCTGAACACCTCCCGGAAAAGTGAGTCGACCGATTTTCCGCTCTCCTCGCGGATCTGGTCCACGGTTTGATTTAAAACAACCTTTCCTTCCTTGAGAAAGATAATTTTTTCCAAAACCCGTTCAATGTCAGCGATCAGGTGAGTAGAGATGATAATGGTTGCCTCGGGGTCGTAGTTGCTCAAAATAATATCCAGGATATAGTCACGGGCGGCCGGATCCACTCCGCCGATGGGTTCATCCAGCAGGTACAGCTCAGCTTGGCGGCTCATGACCAGGATCAGCTGCACCTTTTCCTTGGTTCCTTTGGAAAGGATCTTCAAGCGGTCCCGGGAATCGATTTTTAACTTCTCAAACATGCCGTAAGCCTTATCCCGGTTGAAATCGGGATAAAAATCGCTAAAGAATTCGATCAGGTCGGCTACTTTCATCCAATCGTTTAAATACTGTTTTTCCGGCAAGTAGGAAACCAGTTTCTTCGAATTCACCCCCGGCTTGAAGCCGCCAACGGATATCTCGCCTCCGGTCGGGGTCAGAAGCCCATTGGCTAGTTTTAAAAGGGTAGTCTTTCCGCTGGCGTTTGGCCCGAGAAGTCCGACGATGCATCCCCGGGGGATACTCAGGGAGACATTATGTACGGCCAAGGTGGGACCAAAAGATTTGGTGAGGTTTTGACACTCCAAAATGGCGCTGCTCATTTTTCCTTTTCCTCCATTATCTTTGATACGGCGGTCAAAATCTCGGTCTGATCAAAGCCCAGGTGTTGCATTTTGTCCAAAAACCCTTCGGTATGTTCCCTCACCAGGCGGTTCTTGACCGCAGCTACCAGCTTTTCGTCCTTGGTGACAAAGCGACCGGTGGTGCGCAAGGTAAAAAGTAGGCCGTCGTTTTCAAGCTTGGCCAGGGCCCGCTGCATTGTATTGGGATTGACCGCGGCTTCCCGGGCCAGTTCCCTGACCGGGAGGATCTGCGAGCCGGGGAGATAAGTGCCGGCACAGATCTTAAGTTCAATCTGCTCGATCAACTGGGTGTAGATCGGCCGATCCGAACTCAAATCCCAGGGCATGGCGTCACCCCTTTCGAAGCATTGTCTTACTGTATTACCTATGTAATACAATAATACAAGGTGAATCCGGATCTGTCAAGACCGATTTAACAACTGCAGGGTTAAAAAGCGGTTAGCAAACGGTTGAGGTTAAGGGTGAGATTTAAGCAGGGCAGGCGCGCAAGCGGGCTGAAAGCATAGCTGAAGCCTGCTCGGCTGCGCGGATTTAACCTGGATCCTCAGGAATCGTTTTGCAGTGTTTCTTCAACATCTACGCTCTCCGGGTCAAAACTAAACCCTATTTCGGCGGGGAGATAGAGGTAAAGCTCCTGGGCAAATTCGAATGCCGCAAACAGCCGGTTGTTGTACCGATTGGTTTTGTTTCGCTCCTTGAACTGCCCGGCGGTAAAATCCTCAACATATCCCTTATAGTTGATGCGGTAGTTTCCGGGGCCGTGAATAGCGAGCCGGTTTCCGGTAAGGGTTACCCGGTAGGGTTTCAAAAAATCGGGCAGGGAGATCTCCCGGCGGTACTCCGCCGCCTCAATCTTTCCGGTTCCGGCCGGAGTTCTTTTGAGCCGGATCCGGATCGGAGGGGAGGCTTCGTCGCCGGTAATTTCTAAATGAGCAAGCGGGTAATCAAAGGACCACTGCTGGTATAATTACACTTCTTCCAGTTGATCCAGTTCCCCCTTAAACGCTGCTTCGCGGTAGAGGTTGTGCTTTGCCTCGCATCCGGGGCTAAAGTCAAAATCGGTTAGGTTCTCTTTGGGGAAGAGGTAAAAAACCGCCAGGGAGGCCAACAGAACGAAAGCGTAGATCCCCAAAATATATTTTGTTATTTTTAACTTCATCTTAACCCCTCATTTGCTTTAGGTTTAGCCAAACACCTAGTGGACCTCGGTTTGGTTACTCAGGAGAACTGCGCCGCCCCATAGCAATAATAGGCTGATCAGGATTTTTAAGACAAATAGGGCTGGGGAGTTTTCCAGGGTATAGAAGTAGACCATTTTACATAAGTGGTGCGGACTATTGCTCGCCATAAACAGAAAAGCTGCAAAAAGCAAAGCCGGTAAAATAGTATAAAGAGAGCGGTGCAACTGAATTAGTGAGCCGGCCAGATAACCGATCCCGCTTAACAAAAGAAGGTAGAGGGTTGCTACCGCCAGGCTGGTCAAAAAATCTGTTGGACTAACCCCAAAATTAGGGCTGAGCAGATACTTTTTTTCGCCAAAATAGTAAGAAATATTTCGTACCAAAATTGAACCGAGGGTGGTGGAGAGGGCGGCGACAAGGGTGGCGGTAAGTAAATAGGCGAGGTTGGCCAGGTTGCTGCTAAGCCGGTTGGAAACAAAAGAAAAATCAACATGGCGGTAGGGGGGGAGGGTAAGGACAAATGAAACAACCGTCATCCAGAAGAGGGAAAAAATAAAGATGCCAGTGCCCGAGTAGAAACTGATCTTGATTGCGATATTGTTCCAGCCGATCCCGCTGCTACCGACCATTCCGGCGGTGGTAAACAGTAGTGCGATCAGCTGGACCGCAACTAGGGACAAAAAGAGATCGGTATAGGAACGAAGTTTAAAAAGGTACTGTTTTTGAACCACCTGTAAAAAGCTAATTTCAGTTAAAGACATCATCAATCCCCCTTACACTCCTTGCGGTGAGATAGACACAGAGGTCCTCTGCGGAAATGGGCAGGATCTCCAGACCGTTTGCCTCGGCCGCGGCAAGAGCATTTTCACTAAAATTATTGCGCACGACAACGAACACCCTATTTTGGCCGAACTGCTCCCGGCGATAAAGCTCTGCTCCGGCGGTAAACCGATCAATTAACTCCTCTTTGCCCCGAAGACCAAGGGCATATTCCCGCAGCTCCGCAACCGGTAGTTGCAACCGCTTTTGGCCTTCCTTAAGGAGGAGGATCCCTTCCAAAAGGTCTTCGATCTCTTTTAAAAGATGGCTTGAAAAAATAATGGTGCGCGGGTATTTAAGATAATCCTGAAACAGGGCCCGGTAGAAATCCTTCCGCACCGCCGCATCCATTCCCACCGTCGGTTCATCGAAAATCGTGAGAGGAGCGCGCGCAGCCAGGCCGATGATCATATTAAAGGTGCTCTTCATCCCCTTGGAAAGTTTCCAGTGCAAGCGGTGGGGCGGAAGCGAAAAATAGTCGAAAAGGCTTCGAGCCAGCTTCTGATCCCAGTTCGGGTAAAAAAGTCCGGCGGCGTCCAGGATTTCGGAAATATTTAAAGAGGCCGGCAGGGCCAGATTATCGTCAATAAAAACAGAATTTGCCGCTACCTTCAAGTTGTTAAAGGGTCGCCCGGAGAGAACCTTTACCTTTCCCGCGGTTTCTTTCAGGTGTCCGATCAAAATTTTCAAAAGCGTGGTTTTACCGGCGCCGTTAGGGCCGACGAGGCCAGTGATTGTATTTTCTGTAATCGTAAACGAGAGGTTGTTTAAAGCCACCGTTTGTCCAAAACGCTTTGTCAATCCCCGGCATTCCACAGTATTCATTTTTCTCCTTCTCCCATTCGGTTTTGCGCGGTCTTGATCATGGCCTCCAGCTCTGCCTCCGAAATGTTAAGAATCCTGGCCTCTTTCACCAAATCCGCCACCAGTTGTGCCAGTTTCTCTTCGCGGCGTTTTTTTTGTATGAGCTCCGGCGCAGCCGGGGAGATAAACATCCCCAGACCTCTTTTCTTGTAAAGGAGGTCTCTCTCGGCCAGTATGTTCAGGCCCCGGGCGGCGGTGGCGGGATTGACGTTAAACATTTCCGCCAGTTGATACTGGGAATAGATTCTTTCGTCTGTCCTGATATTTCCAGACAAGATTTCTACCTCCAGCCAGGCGGCGATCTGGAGATAGAGCGGCGTGAGATCCTTGGAGGTAAAGATTACCAAATAACACTCCACCATTTACCTTAGTGCGTTAGTCCTATAATGCACTATACTACTACTGTAAATTTTGTCAAGGATATTTTCGGTTGAAGCATCTTTCCGATCGGGAAGAATTTGGGGCAGGGGGAGTCGAAATGGGAAAATAAACAATCGGAAGAGCATCGTTTCGGCCCGCGTTAGCCGTGGGGGGAAAGCGGCCCAAGGTAACCATCCGGTTCAGGTATAGAGAGCCGCTGCCGGGGACGGTTAGCTTGACCCGAATCGATGCCACCTCGTTGATTGGCAACAGGGGAATTTCTCGTTAGCTCTTCCGCCCGGTCCAGGGGCAGGGCCAAGGTCACCTGGCAGGCGGAGCGGTGAGGCGTTCTAAGCTAAGTTCTTCTCTTGCGGCAATAATGAAATCCAGCTGCTCAGTAGGCCAAGCAGGTTGATAGCCGAGCACGGTGTATAAGTTCGTTAGGTTGCTTTCCGTGTTTGTACCGACCCGAGATTTTCGGTATTATTACCTGTCTTTGTAAAGGTTATTTTTTCTATAGATCCGGATTGATGTAAACTTGTTTTACCGGGAATTGCAGAGTAGATTTCCCCCGAAAAGGCCGTCCATATTGCCGCCTTAATGGCATACTTTGGTCTGCAGGAGACCGCATGGCAGGGTAGAATTAATTTGATCGATTGGCATTAATTTGCGGCGAGGGTGTGCACTTTTGAAACGGGTATACAGGTTGTGTGTGATAAAAAGTGGGCTGAAGAGCTTGTGCTCATGGCCGGCGCCGAACTTTTCCTTTACTCCGTCGGCGAGACCGGCTGCCTGCTCATCCACGGCTTCACCGGCTCGCCGGACGGCGTTAGGCGGATGGGCGAGCACCTAGCAGCAGCGGGGATCACCGCGCTGGACGTGCTGCTGCAGGGCCAAGGCACGGATGTTTCCGAGATGGATCACTGCAGCCACCGGGACTGGGTCGCCTCGGCGGAGGCGGGGCTGCAGGAACTGCGCCGGCACTGCTGCACTGTCTTTGTCGCCGGCATCTCCATGGGCGGCGTGATCACCCTGCGCCTGGCCGGCCGGCACCAACAGGAGATCGCCGGGGCGATCGCCATGGCCACCCCCTACAATATGCTGCTGTGGATGAAGCTCCTGGTGCCGCCGCTCAAGCATGAGATCAAAAGGATCCCCATGGATCGCCCCGGAATCAGGGATCTCACCGTGGCGGAGGTGAACTACCGCTGGGCCTCCCTGCCATCGGTCCACGAGCTGCTCAATCTCATCGATGAAGTCAGGCCCGAGCTGCCACTGGTCACCTGCCCGGTGCTGCTCATCACCTCGCGCCATGACCGGGTCGTGAACGCCAAAAACGTACCCTGCATCCTCGTCGCCCTTGGCTCATCAGACAAGGAACTAATCTGGGTGGAGCGCTCTGATCACGGTATTACCCTCGACTACGATAAAGAACTGGTCCTTCAGCGCGCCGCGGACTTTATCAAGGCAAAAACGCCGGAAAGGATCCCGTAATGTTATTCACCCGAACCTATTGCTTTTTGTCGATGTCTGGGAGTGCCGTTTTTTGGCTTTTGCCTTATAACAAGACCTGCATATTTTCATGCGCTGTCTTACAAGCAAGGCTATTTTGAAGTGTGAACGGTCGGGTGTCTTTTTTTTCCGCACGCTGTGATGTTGATGGAGAAATATAGCCGCCAATAAAACTGCAATTAACACTGCCCTTGCATAACAGAAAATCATCATTGCAATTTATAATAATTTATAATATCTTATAGGAAAGGGTGGGATAAATGCTGCTCCAGCCCTCTTACATACGGGAGATGGCAAAAAAAGGTCGGATAAATTTTACAGACCATGCCCTCGCAAGGATGGGTGAAAGAAAAATATGGGTTGACGATGTCAAGAAGGCCATTCTTGATGGAAAAGTGATTGAAATTCAAGATATAGGGCCGGGTTATGATGTCAGGGTTCTATTTCAAGAGGCCACGGACACGGTTCCCCGTTTTTATGTTATTGTTGCTGCCTCTTATCCGGTAGTTGATGTTATCAGTGTCGTTGAGTTCGAGGAAGAGGTCTGGGAGTGGCTTGGCAAAATAATGGTCAGGAGGCGTACTTGATGAAGTGCGTATTATGCGCCAAAGAAATGGAACGCATTACCACCTCATTCCGATCCAAATGGGGTGACTACGAGATCACCATAGATGGTCTGAAAGCGCATCAGTGCAAGCAATGCCAACGGATCGTTTTCGAGCCGGAGGTAGCACGGATGATTCAAAATATAACTGCGGGTTTCTCAGAACGGCCTCGTTCCGAAAGACCAAACATGATCAACGTGAATGATGTGGCCGATTTACTCAGTGTCAGTAATCAAACCGTTTACAACATGATCAGGGATGGCCGCCTGAAAGCGACCAAAATAGGCCGGGAATGGCGTTTTTCACGTCATGAGATAGAAGGGATGCTTACGGCCAGGGAAAGATCGGTTTCTTTTTCACTGGCCGCGCGAAAAAGCGAGGGTCTTTCGGAGGAGGATCAGGCCATTATAGAGAGACATCTAGAGGAGTTATGCCGCAAAGAACAAGAAAAAGGCGGTTAAAATGTCAGGCTACAAGGTACCCGGCATAGGGCCGGAGGGGCACGCACTTCTTTTTTTGGAGGAATTGGGCATACCACTAGTTCCCCCCATTGATCCACTACAAATTTGTGAAAAAAAAGACATTCATTTGTATTCAGAGGCATTGGGAACAGCTGAAGCTATATTGTTAAGGGTAGGCAACAGCGCCAGGATCCTACTGAACTCAGCGAATAAGTATGTAAGCAGAAACACTTTTAGCATTGCCCATGAGTTGGGCCATTATAACTTACCGGGGCATAACAAGCTGCAATATAGTTGCAACTTACGGGACATGCTTTGTTTTAAAGGCTCTGCCAAGGAGGAATTTGAAGCCAACCGGTTTGCTTCAGAGTTACTGATGCCCTCATCATGGCTAAAGGAAAGGATTAGAACTGCAGATGTATCATTACCCTTGATTATGTGTGTTGCCGATGAATGCAAAACCTCACTTACTGCAACTGCTATTAAAATAGTCAACAACTGTTCTGATAGGGTTGGAGTTATCTATTCTGAAGGCGGCTTCGTTAAGTGGACTTCCAGATCCAGATCTTTTACTCATGAATTTAGATCAGGCATGGCGGATGAACGATCTGCTGCCGGCAGATTCTTTAAAGATGGCAGTTTTGTTGAAGGGGTGAGACAGTTACCACCGCCTGTATGGCTTTCATCGCCCTGTTCTCTGGATTTTATCTATGAAGAGACAGCGCCCATGCCCTATCTCAATGCAACGTTGACAGTAGTTACACTACCTTTCGACGAAGATGAGGATGCTTGGCTGGACGATGACTCATGGAGATAATTTCAATTAAACATCTGTTTACATAAAGACCTGCGATTACTGTATTATTCTGTAGAAGGAAATTTATGCCGCCTTGTCTAATAGTAGTCGGAAAAGGAGTCTGTTGTGAACAAACCCCACTATCATGGCCACCGGCAGCGATTGCGACACCGCTATTTAACGAGCGGGCTGGAGTCGTTTGCCGACTACGAGGCGATTGAGCTTATCCTTACTCTCGCCATTCCCCGCAAGGATGTGAAAGAACCCGCCAAGGAGGCCATGCAGCGTTTTGGCTCATTTCGCGGCGTTCTTGATGCCTCTATAGATGAGTTGCAGCAGATAAAGGGCCTCGGCAAAGTGGCGCCGGTTGCACTTCGCATTATCAGGGATGCTGTCACCCGTTATCTCCAACAAGAGAGTAAAGAGTCATTTTCTTTGGCGGATCAGGATGCTTTGTACGATTACTGCAGAAGCGCTTTGGGTGCTCTGACATACGAGGTATTCCAGGTGATCTATCTTGACGGAGGCTATCGCGTTATTACCGACGAAAAGATCGAGGGGGGGACCATTGACCGCGCCGTTGTCTTTCCAAGACGAGTCATGGATGCGGCTCTTCGCCATGGAGCTGCCGCCCTGGTTTTTGCCCACAACCACCCGAATGGCCGGTTGTCACCATCGGAGCAGGATAAAACGCAGACCCGGGCTTTGGTCTTGGCCGCCGAAACCCTTCAGATCAAGGTTTTGGATCATATTATTGTGACTCAAAACGAGGTTTTTAGTTTTCGCAAGGAGGGCCTGCTATGACGGCTGCCATTGACACTATCAAAGCCGAATTCCCCGGGCTGAACGAAGATCAAGTCAGGGCCGTAAATACCACCGAAGGCCCGCTGTTGATCATAGCCGGCCCCGGTTCGGGGAAAACCCTGGTACTGGTAATCCGCACTCTCAACTTGTTGTTGCAGGGCCTGGCCGAACCCCGGGAGATATTGCTGTGTACCTTTACGGAAAAAGCGGCGTTTGAATTGCGGGATCGCCTTTCGTACACTGCAAAAAAATTGGGCTACAGGGGTGATATGTCTGAACTGCTTGTGGGGACCATCCACGGTATCTGCAACAGTTTTATACTTCGCTATCGCCACCATACACCTCTGGGAAACAATTATGAGGTCCTCGACGAATTGACCCAACTGCTGTTCATTTTTGATCACTTCGAGGATATCATCAAGTCCGACGCAAGCGAGCTCTATTTGAAAAAATGGGCCACCCGCTGGACCGCCATCAAGGGTGCCAGTAAATATTTCAACAAAATAACTGAAGAGCTGATCGACCCTGTCAAACTGATTCAATCGGAAGATGAATTTGTTCAAGCCATCGGCAATGCATACGTTGCTTACACTGCCAAACTGGTTGAGACAAACCGGATAGATTTCGCGCATCAGCAAAAGATTTTCATGGAGTTACTCAACGATTCCACCATCGGCCCGGGCATACTCGAGCGGATCAAATACGTCATGGTTGATGAATACCAGGACACCAACTATATCCAGGAGCAGCTCATGTTCAAGTTGGCCGGGCCGCACAACAACCTGTGTGTTGTCGGTGACGAGGATCAGGCGCTCTACCGCTTTCGGGGATCTACCGTCCGGAACATCCTGGAGTTTCCCAACCATTTTGATAATTGCGCTACCTTAACTCTATCCACAAATTATCGTTCCCATGAGAAAATAATCGCTTCCTATAACAAATTTATGTCTGCATGGAGCTGGCTTGCCTCCTCGGGAGGAGCCTCCTTCCGCTATGACAAGACCATTGTCCCGGACCCCGATGGTGCTTTCCCCGACTATCCTGCTGTTTTTTCCATCTGGGGGGAAGATAAAATGGACGAAGCCCGGCGCTTGGCTGATCTCATCCTTTTCCTCAAACAGCACCGGGTAATTGAAGACGAAAGCCAGGTCGCCCTGTTGCTCCACAGCGTCAAGATGGAGCACAGCGGCAACTACCTGCAAGCGCTTGCAGAAAAGGGCATCTCTATCTTTTGTCCGAGGGCCAGGGGTTATTTTGAAAATGAAGAGGTCTGCCTGGCAGTGGCATGTTTCGCCCTGCTTCTGGGTTATCACGGAAAGGGCCGCGGGTATCTGTCGGGTCAGGCTCTCAGGGCTTTGTCGGGTTACGTGGATCGGTGTATAATTAATCTGTCCCGCCTATGTGCCCATGAGGACCCCCTGGCTGTCTTGCTACGGCAGTATGCGGCAGAGATAGCGAATATCAACCCCGGCGAAACCCTTGATCTTCGCTTGGCCGACTATTTCTATCAGTTTATCGCCCACGAACCCTTTGCCACCTTTGTAAAAAATGAAAACAGGGCTCGTAACCTGGCCACATTTTCCCAGCTTCTAAGCGTATTTCAGAGTTACTATCATTACACCGTCGTTACCTTCCGCAACCGGGAGCCGCTCCGCTACCATTTTTTTAACAGTTTCCTCAGGCTGCTGTATGATGGGGGGATTAACGAGTACGAGGACGCCGATCGGCCCTTCCCCAAGGGATATGTCCAGGTGATGACCATTCACCAGGCGAAAGGACTGGAATTTCCGGTGGTGATTGTAGGCTCACTGTCGGCAAACATCAAAAGCCAAAAAGCTGTGGATCGGGTGCTGCAGCCATATTTTTCGCGGCCCCCATTTGAACCTGCAAGCCGCATTACCGGCTTTGACCGGATGCGCCTGCATTACGTAGCCTTCTCACGGGCGGAGAAAATTTTGGTGCTTACGGGGAGTGAAAGACCCAAGGAGCACTTCCACCCCATCTGGCAGAACCTGCCCCAATGGCCCTACATAGATCGAGCCCTCCTGGCCTCCCTCTTTTTCCGGCTGCGCCGCAGGATGGCGCTGAAGAGGAGCTACAGCTTTACCGGTGATCTCAAAGTTTACGAGACCTGCCCCCGGCAGTACCAATATTTCAGGTACTATGAGTTTGTGCCCTCCCGGTCGGCCGAGATTTTCTTCGGGGCCCTTGTTCACCAGACCATCGAAGATATCCATCGTTTTGTTCTCAGCGGTGCTGATGGCGAAGTCGACGAGGAGCGGGTGCGCAGTATGTTTGACTTTAACTTTAACCACCTTCTCGGCAGGGGGATCCGGCCGATCGGCAAAAAGCAGAAGACCGAGGCTTACAACCAGGTAATGCACTATGTACTCAACAACAGGGAGGAAATGAATCGGGTCATTGAAACAGAGGTGGATGTCTCCCTGGAGAAAGATGACTATATCCTGACGGGCAAGATCGACCTGCTGCTCGGCGGCGACGGGCGTCTGGAGCTGCTTGACTTCAAATCGCAGCAGCGCCCCTCTCCCGGCGACAGCCGTCTGGATACTTACCACAGGCAGTTATGCATCTATGCACACATACTGGAACAGCGCTACGGCAGGAAGCCCGACCGGCTGCTGCTTTACTGGACAGGTGAGCCGAGAAAGGAAGATGCGCTCATGGTTTATCCTTACCGACCCGGGCTGGTTGCGGAAGCAGGCCGGCATTTCGACCGGGTGGTGTCAAAAATAATGGCCAAGGATTTTGCGGTAAGGAGAGAGCTCGAAAAGAAGGTCTGTGCCGAATGTGACCTCAGGGGATACTGCTTGAACGAGGGGACCTTTAAACTGAAAGCGACAGGGAAAATAGAACAGGAGTGATTGTTCTTGGCTAAAATCGAAGTCACAAGTACAGAGCTGGTCTGGCCCGGAAAGTACAACGATGACGGCACCCGCAGGGAAACGCCCCGGGTGAACCTTCCCTTCCAGGTTATTGAAACCATTAACGAGAGCAGAGTTGATCGAGAACCCGGACACGCCCCCCAGCTTACCTTATTCGATATCTGGGAGGGTAAAGAAGGCGCCACCTTTGAAGAGGGGTGGAAGAACAAACTTATCTGGGGGGACAACCTGCTGGTGATGAGTTCACTGCTGGAGAAATTTGCAGGGAAGGTAGATCTGATATACATCGATCCCCCTTTTGCAACGGGGGCGGATTTTTCTTTCAAAACCTTCATTGGGGATTCCGATGATAAGATTCAGAAAAAACAATCTGTTGTTGAAGAAAAGGCTTACCGGGATACCTGGGGGAAGGGATTTAAAACATATTTCGATATGATGCTTAAAAGAATTACTTTGATATACGAATTGCTGTCACCAACAGGTTCGCTTTTTGTACATCTGGATCCCACAGTAAATCATTATATTAAAATAATACTTGACGAAATTTTTGGGTACAGTAATGAGTCTCCTGGTCGCCCTGGTTTTCGGAATGAGATAATTTGGTGTTATGGTGGCGGGGGGATACCACAACGGGAATTCCCGCGGAAGCACGATAACATTTGTTGGTTTACAAAGGGTACACAATGGGTTTTTAATACACAGTTTAGGCCCTACTCTGAAGGCACAGTACAGCGTGGACGCACGGCTGTCAAAGGTAAACATGCACAACTTCGATCGGAAGGAACCCCTGTAAATGATTGGTGGTCCGATATAAAAAAAATCACTAGCCCCACAGATCCTGAAAAACTTTACTTTGACACACAAAAATCTGAAGCCCTTCTTGATAGGATATGTAAAGTTGCTTCTAATCCAGGCGATCTGGTCGCTGATTTTTTTTGTGGCTCCGGTACTACCATGGCCGTAGCCGAAAAGCTGGGCCGCCGCTGGATCGGTTGCGATCTCTCCCGCTGGGCTGTTCACGTTACCCGCAAAAGGCTCCTCGAAATCGAAAACTGCCGGCCCTTCGAGATCCTCAACCTGGGCAAGTACGAGCGCAAATACTGGCAGGGCGTAACATTTAACCATAAAGGCAAAGACGATCAGCAGGTGGCTGTCTATCAGTATATTGCCTTCATCCTGAGGCTTTACAATGCCGAGCCGCTGACGGGCATGGAGCATCTGCATGGAAAGAAAGGGAAAGCCGTGGTCCATGTGGGGGCCGTGGATGCACCGGTGACCATCGCCGAGATCGGAGCCTGCATCGAGGAATGCGCAAAGCTTAAATTGACAGAGCTGCATGTTGTGGGCTGGGAGTGGGAGATGGGGCTGGCCGGTCCGAACAACGACTATCGCCGGGGAGGCCTGATGCACGAAGCAGCCAGGGAGCAGGGTGTGAGGCTCTACCTGTTCCAGATACCACGTGAGGTGATGGAGCAGCAGGCTGTGGACAGAGGCGACATCCAGTTCTTCGAACTGGCATACCTTGAGGCAGAGTTAATAAAACCCGAGAAAAAGACCGTGCAGGTAGCCTTAAAAGATTTCATCATCCCCAATTCCGATCTGATCCCCGATGAGGTGCGGCAAAAAATAAAGAAATGGTCCGACTACATTGATTATTGGGCGGTTGACTGGAATTTCCAGAACGATACCTTCATCCAGGGATGGGTCTCCTACCGTACCAGGCGGGACCGCAAACTTAAATTGACTACCGGTCGTCACGCCTACGAAAAGGCGGACAAATACCGAATCCTGCTCAAGGTCATCGACATCTTCGGCAACGACACTTCCCAGCCAATTGACGTGGAGGTGAAGTAGGACATGCCCCGGCCTGTTGTCTCCTATGACAAGGATCTTCCCGAAATCCCCGGCAGAGCGTCGCATCTTGCACCCGATTCATATTTGAGAAAAAAGAAAGGCACGGAAGATGAATATGAAATAGTGGAGGGCAGACGGCCCAGCAGGATGCTTTTGGTCAACAAGCTAAGGGAGAAGGTCGAAAACTGGCGCGAGGCTGGTTATCCGGGCTCCTCCACTGTTACGGAGCGGCTGTTCACTTACTGGTTTGAAGAGGATCACCTTACAAAAAGCGGTGTCGTTTTTCGCTACTACTTTGCCCAAAGGGAAGCCGTTGAAACCCTGATCTACCTGGCGGAGATAGAGAAAATTATCGATGCAAAAGAACTGATTGATCATTTTGCAGAGGTGTTCTATCCCGAGGGGAGCCAGACACGTCTGGAAAGCGACATCAAGCATCAGACTGGCATGGACGGCAAGCGCCAGATCCGCCGCTATATCCCGGAGCTCGAAAGCGAAGCAGTGCAGGATCTGCCCCCAGAAAATTTACCCCGCTATGCCTTCAAAATGGCCACCGGTACGGGCAAGACCGTGGTTATGGCCATGCTGGTGGTGTGGTCATATTTTCACAAAAAGATGGTAGGCGGCTCAACCTTATCAGACAATTTCTTAATTATCGCTCCAAATGTGATCGTTTACCAGAGGCTGGAGAAAGACTTTCAGGATCACAGGATCTTTCGCGAACTCCCCCTGATCCCCATGAAATGGATTGGCCGGTGGAAGTTAAAAGTTGTCCTGCGGGGCGACAAAGCCGAACCCGATCCCACCGGCAACCTGTTTTTGACCAACATCCAGCAGATCTACGAATCCCGGGAGAAGGAATGGGACCCCGAGAATGCTGTGCAGCAGCTGCTCGGCCCCAAACCGGTTAAGGATTTGGGATCGCAGGAACGATCCATGCTGGAGCGGGTGAAAGGCCTGTCCGGCTTGGTGGTGATCAATGACGAGGCGCACCACGTGCATGATGATGAGCACCTGCAGTGGAATAGGACATTGTTGCACATCCATGACAGTCTACCCGGCGGCCTCGCCCTGTGGCTTGACTTTACAGCCACGCCGAAGGACCAGAACGGCACCTATTTCCCCTGGGTTATCTGCGACTTCCCCCTGGCGCAGGCGGTCGAAGATCGCATCGTCAAGGTGCCCCTGATTGTCCACAAGGTGGACCGGGGTGACCCCGATAAAATTACCAAAGACAATGTCGTTGAATGCTACCAGGAATGGCTGGTGGCAGCCATGGCCCGCTGGAAAGAGCATTTCACGATATTCAGACCATACAAACAAAAGCCGGTCCTTTTCATCATGGTGGAAAGCAACGCCTTTGCCGATGCTGTCGGTAAATGGATCTCCGAGGAGTACAGGCTAAAATTATCGAAAGAAGTGCTAGTGATCCATACCGACAGAGAAGGGGAGATAACAAAGAAAGACCTGGAGCTGGCCAGGTCGGCGGCCCGGGATATTGACCTGCCTTCGAGCAAGATCAAGGTAATCGTCAGCGTACTGATGCTCCGCGAGGGCTGGGATGTTCGCAACGTCACCGTTGTTTTGGGGCTCCGTCCCTTTACCTCCAAAGCCAGGATCCTGCCCGAGCAGGCAGTAGGCCGCGGCCTGCGCCTAATGACGGGGATCGGGCCCGATCGGACGCAAACCCTGGAGGTAATGGGCACAAAAGCCTTTGAGAATTTCGTTCGTCGGCTTGAGGTCGAAGGCGTGGGCATAAAGACGACAGGCAAACCGCCCAAGCCGCCCGTGGAGATAAGGCCGGTCCAGGAAAAAATCGCCTTTGATATCTCGATACCGCGCACCCACTATTCCTACAACCGCAACTATCTCCGCCTGGATGAACTGGACTACACGAAGCTTGAACCGATCTATGAACAGGAAGATTTGGAAGAGGTGTACAGGATACGTCTGCGGATGGAGTATGCCGAAACAGAGACCACGGTAAGCCAGGTGGATATAGAACCGGGCGAAATGCTGGCCCAGGATTTCGTGGGTTCCATTACCAAGCGGGTAATGGATATTGTCAAACTGACGGGCTGTTTTTCCGAACTTTGTCCCGTGGTCAGGGGATACATCGCTCACCGCTGTTTTGGAAGGACCATCGATCTGGAGGATCAGAATACAAAGCGTCATCTCGCCAATGCTCTTATCCAACAGGGGATTGCCAAATACCTGGCCAGGATCATTGGGACCCTAACTGCTGAAAGGAAGACTGTTTTGTTGCAGCAGGATCCGCTGGTTTTATCCACGGTGGCCCCCTTTACTTGGCGGCGGAACCTCCCTCCCCTGGAATGCAGCAAAACCATATTTAATTATGTGGCCACATACAACGACTATGAGAAGAACTTTGCTATGTTCTTGGACAGATGTGAAGATATAGCCAGGTTTGCCTCTCTCGGTGCTACTGAACAGGAAAACGGGACGAATTTCAGCGTTGACTACATTAAGCCCAGCGGCGCCATCGGCTTCTATTACCCCGATTTTGTTGCTGTTCAAAAAACCAGGGAGGGGGAAGCAAATTGGATCATCGAAACGAAAGGACGCATTTGGGAGGATACATTGATCAAAGATGCGGCGATCACAGGATGGTGCCGGAAGGTATCCGACCAAACGAGGGAATCATGGCAATATATCAGGGTTAACCAGGCAGAATTCGAACGGACTGGATTTACCCTGTTCAGAGACGTTGTCGCCCATCTGGAAAAAGCGAAACTATTTTAACCGATTAGCTATTCTGCACCACGAAGGTAAAAGTCACCGTAATTTTCGTTAATAAAGGCATTTTTGGGGGGTGGGAATATGGAAGACCTAGATTTTGCCATGGAAGACACATTATACTTAACACATGGAATTCATCCCTACCCGGCCAGGTTTCCGCCGCAGCTCGTTCGATGGGCTATTGAAAAATATACCGATGAAGGGGAGGTCGTTCTAGACCCGATGATGGGATCTGGAACAACCCTTGTGGAATGTGCACTGAAAAAACGAAAAGGGGTGGGAATTGACATTGATCCCCTGGCGCGACTGATATCAATAGTTAAAACCACACCAATTGAAAAGCGTCTGCTCAGTTTCTTGGAGAGGTCGGTTGCTGACAGCCTTCCAAAAATGAAATTTGATGCTTATATGGACAAAGGGATCTTGCTGCCCGGCGTTAACAATCTGGATATTTGGTTCTTACCACAGGTTTCAGTGGAATTGGCCTTGTTGAAAGAGTTAATTTCTTCTTTAGAGGATGAGCGCTTAAGAAATTTATGTATGGTTGTTCTATCCAGTATGATCATCGCCAAGGACAGTGTTTCCAACGCCAAGGATATCGTTCAAACAAGGCCCCATGTAGCAGAAAAGGATAAGGTGCCTGACGTGTTCGACAGATTTAGGCGCCGTTTGGGGCAGGTCGCAAATGCTGTGAAGGGCTACACCAATAGGGTCAGAACGGATAGCCTGCCCAGAGTTATTGCAGCCGATGCCCGCGACATACCACTTGGTAACGGGACTATGGATTTGGTTGTTTTTTCACCGCCATATATCAATGCGCTTAATTACCCACGGAGTCATAAATTTTCTATATGGTGGCTGGATGGGTTACTGATCCCGGAGGGCATAGATTCCTATAACAGGCTTCAAGCCCATTATATTGGTACAGAAAAGGTGCCGATAGAGGAATGCAACCTCCGAATGAACCATAAATTTGGCATCCGGTCATTGGATGGTGTGATTAGGAACATATCCAAGTGTTCAATCAAAAAGGCAGGCGTGGTCCATCGATTTTTCAGCGAAATGAAGCAGGTTTTACGGGAATGTGCCAGAGTTCTTAGACATGATAAAAGAATTGTTTTGGTTGTTGGTGATAACACTATCTGTGGAGTAAAAGTAAAAACGTCAGATCTTTTAATGAACCTTGTTGACGGCACCCTAGGCAGCCACCTCGTTGTAGAAAATAAAACAACAAGGAAAATAGACAGCAGCAAGAGGAAGTTTCCTACACAAAGAGGCAACCGATCAAGGGGTATAAAAAAAGAGACCGTTATTGTATTAAGGAGGAGAAGCCCTCACCATGTCGGTCGAATTTTTAGAATTTGTTAAGCAAGAGAAGTGGAAGGATGTAGAAGATCACTTTAAAAACGTCAGCTATGAATTGGATGCAGATATCGCCCAGATGGCGAAGGAAAACATAATCATCAGAGAACAAGCACGTGAACAAATGCTCCAAACGCCTGGAATTGAATTAAAGCAGGTTTCTGATGACAGCCTTGCTCAGGCTGAAAATATGTTGATGCACGGTGAAATTATGGCCGTGGACGGCACCCATGCAATCTATAAATTACTATCCGGGGCCAGGGCGCGTATAGGTGTTGCTGCTACCACATATGAAAACAAGCGCACCAGTGGCGTGGTATTTGTTTCTGAACAGCAGATTAAAAGCGATGACATCTCCGTCCTAGGTATTCTGAAGCAAAGGAAGCCCACCGGCAAGTCGATCTCTAGGATGGTTGTACGGGCGATCATGCATTACATGGAGAGGAAAGTGGCACTTGACCGCGGTGAGAGTTGGGTTATGTTTAACGGGCCCCTTGTCCCCTATGAACTGAGAACCGGCTTGGGCAGCCTCCAAGCAATTGATCCCTGTTTGACGGTCTGTGAAAATGTGCTTGCAACACATCATTCGATAGGCGTCATTGCCGACTCACAGCAGGACGAACTGCTGAGTTTGGGCCTGGCTCTGAACCGGGGGGAGTACATTATTTGGAAAGGTTATTACTGCCAGTCAATGATGAAATATCTTGATGAATCGGGTTTGCGCAGTAGGCAGAGAGAGAGGATGGAACAATTTGTTGACAACTATGCATCAAAGATCGAGCTTGGTGTTTTCAGAGCGGGTTCAAAAGCATACCTGATTGAGGCTGTGGGAGATGATTTTGATACTGCGGTGTCTCTGGTAATGAGGGATGCAATGTTTCAACCTATCCGAGGATATCCCCTGTTGATAGATTATGCCGATTCTCTTTGCACCAAGCTTCTGGCGGCAAGTGATTTTAACCGGATGGTTGACATTAAATTGGCCAAAGCCAACTGCTTGGAATTTGAGCAAAACGAAAGAGAATTGCGGAGGAGGTAGTATGTATGCTTGGTTATGTTCATTTTGATCGGTCCGGCATAGGAAATGAGCGCACCGAGATATTGGTAGATGCAGACAGGATCCCCAGTCTGATCCGGAACAAGTATGTTAGAATAACACCCGCCCATCAGGGGCCTGTCTTTTTTGGTCGCATTGTTGAAGGTCCATTTTTCCATCCTGAAGAAGTATCGCGAGATTCCGCCCTTGCTCAAACCTCTATTCTAAAGGGTGAAAGCTTCCCTAGCATCCCAAACTACTATGCTGTAGGTGGTATCGAGATACTGGGGATTTTGCGGGACGGAAGGGTCGTAGGCTGCAATACACGCCCTGCACCACAGGCTGTCGTCGACTTTATTTCTCCGGAGGATGTGTATTCACTTTTGAATATACAGGGGGACCTGCTGCTCGGCGAGCTTGACGGCTATCCCAAAATTCAGGTTCGTCTTAGAAGCGATGATAAAAAGGTGGTTCCTCGCAACATTGGGGTATTTGGAACGGTCGGTTCGGGTAAAACGAACACTTCCCAGACACTTATCGAGGAAGCCTCAAAAGCCGGCTATGCCGTGGTCGTTGTAGATGTTGAGGGTGAGTATATCGATATGGATCTGCCCTCCACAGAGGCCCATTTGCACAATAGGCTGGAATCTTATGGGATTGGCCCGCAAGGGCTGGACAATTTTCATGTCTACTATCCGCAAGCGGGTGAGTCGGATAAGGACGGTGCAAACAGTTTTACCATCAGGGTAGCGGATCTCGATCCTATGGTCCTCTCCGAAATTATCGAGCCAACTGAGGCTCAGGAAAGAAGACTTCTGGATGTAATTGATGAATTGTTAAAAAAGCATGACAGGGAAAGAGCAGATAGAGCAAGGCAGAGCGGAGAGGCCCTGCCCGGTCTAGGCAGCCTAGCACCGGGGAGCGGTGGAACCGAGGTTCCCTACACATTGGGTAGTTTAATTGGTGCAGTTAGGGAGAAAGCTGAAGAGACCAGGGGCGCGGACAGAAATTCCTATTTTGCACTAATGGGCAAGTTGGGTCGTTTGAACAGAACCAGGGCCTTTGACGTAAAGGGGGTCCCTTTTATAAATCCCGGTGAACTGCTTCAAGGGGGACGGGTTTCCGTTTTTGATGTTAGCTATTCCTCGGACATCCTTAAGAACCTTGTCATAGCTGATGTTTTACGAAAGGTATTTGACTACAAAATAAACCACTCCGATGCGCCAAAGACAATCATTGTAATTGAAGAAGCCCACACCTTCATCAGTCGTGAAAAAAGGGGCAGGATGGAGGAGACTATTGAAATGCTCCGTGAAATATCTCGCCGTGGCCGAAAGAGATGGCTGGGACTCTGTTTCGTTTCACAGCAACCCTCCCACCTGCCGCCTGAAATCTTTGAGCTATGCAACACAAGGATTGTGCACAATGTCAGAGGTTTAGAAAACTTGAGGGCTTTAAAACTTACTGCGGGTGATGTTTCTGAAGAAATGTGGAATAGTGTCCCTTCACTCGGGATAGGCCAGGCAGTATTGAGTACCCCACAGCTTCGAGATCCGGTTGTTGTAAATGTCAGGCCATCAGCAACAAGGCGTCGGTTTATAGAATAAATTCTGGAACCGGGGCCGGTTCCAGGTTGTTGCAAGGGATCCAATGGGATCCATTGGTGGTGAGCGTTAAGGAAAAGGCAGGAGGAACCTGTCAGGTAGGAAACAAAGAGACAAGTGCAAACAAACCGCTGATGAAATATCGAAATATGGACTGATGGCGTCAAAACCGGGCGCCTCCGTTTTTCCGGCACAAGTCTGGAGGTAATCTAGATTATAAAGAATGACTAAAAAGGTCCGACAAATATTGGATATGGCTATCCAAATGGTTCTGCGGAAAGGCAAACTGTTTGGAATTTAAATTGACAGTTTAAATAAGCTTGCCCAGTAAGAAATTCATTAACAAAGGAGGTTCGTGTGGATGATGAAGAAGAAATATTTTGCCTATGGCAGTTGCCTGGATATTGACTCATTCAAGGCCACTCTTGGGACCATAGGATGCGAAAAAGATTTTCACATCTGTGGAGTGGGCAGGCTTACCGGTTACCGCCTTGCCTTTACACGAGAATCATCAAAATGGGGCGGCGGTGTTCTGGATATCATTGTTTCTCCTACTGATTATGTTTTAGGGGTTGTATATGACATACCAGAAAAAGCAGTTTCAGCATTGGATAAAAGGGAAGGGGCGCCTATCTATTACAGGCGTGAAGATAGCTTTAGGGTTGAGCTTGGTTTTGAGGAAGTGGATGTTTTTGCTTATACTGTAGTTGATAAGTTACTGGATGAATTGCTGCCTTCAAAGGCCTACTTTGACTTGGTTTATCAAGCCATGGAACATCGTTTCCCGTCGGATTATATTAACAAGTACCTTGTAGGTCACTGTAACATTTTGGGAGCACAGCACAAGAGGGTTCCAGAAACAAACTTGTATCACGATCGCGGTAATCAAGACTCAAGTTTTATTAAAGAGAATCCTGAATTTTATCACCTACTCAAACAGATGGCCCTTTTTTTTGGCAATGACAACAACAAAGTGGAAATGGTGCAACCTACTCCTGAGATGTTTCGATTGTTGACCAAGTGTGCAGAGATTGCAGCCAGACATCAGCTGGACTTTGGATACCGCATTCCGAGGGGCCTTTATAATAGTCTTGCAGGCGAATTTCAGCGAATTAGCGGGGTTAAAACACAAAGGTTGAAGTAGTGTGTCAGGTCGCTGTAAATTTCATTTTGATAAAGGGGTTTTGCCGTCCTAATGGAGGGGCGATATTGGGTAAGATCTGGTTGAAATCGTAATCGTGTGATATTTCCTGGTTAGGGAGCAAACACAGGTAGAGCGGGAAAGACAATAAAGGCGAATGCATTAAGGCAAACTGCCGGCGAGAGGTGAAAATATTGAGGGTTGCCCTGATCCAGTGCACCAGTAGGAAAAAAGCGTATCAGTGTCCGGCGAGGGAGCTATATTCGGAGAGCCCGCGGTTCCGGCTGGCCTATGATTTGGCGAAGCTTACGGCCGATGAGATCTATATTCTTTCCGCGAGATACGGCTTGGTGGCCGAAGACACGATGATCGAGCCTTACGATGAGACATTAAACCATAAAAATGTCCGGGAACGCCATGCCTGGGGAAGCCGGGTGGTCACGGAACTGCAAAAAATTGCCGATCTGGAAAAGGATGAATTCATAGTTATCGCCGGCAAAAACTACCGGGATAATTTGTTGCCTCACCTTGTTTTGCACTGGGTGCCGCTGAAGGGGAAAAGGCAAGGGGAATGGATTCCCGAGCTGAAACGGTTGATTATGCTTGAAAAAGAATGTGACCATGTAACGGGGTTACATATGCTTTTTAATGGGTTGCCTCGCCTGGATTGGGAGTCTCTAACCGAGATCCCCTATCGAAATGGCATCTACATTATGTTTGAAAAAGGTGAAACCTACCATGGTCTGGATAGGATAGTTCGAATAGGTACCCACAGGGGACAGGAGCGCTTGGTTAGGAGATTAAAGGATCATTTTCTACGGGAGAACGCCGGCGGCAGCATCCTGCGTAAAAACATTGGCCGGGCGTTCCTGGGAAAAGCAGCGGACCCTTATTTGCGGATATGGAATATTAGTTGGCGAAACGATGCGAACACAGCACAATATAGACATTTAAGAGACCGGGAATTTGAAGCCGGGCTGGAGTCAAGGATCAGTGATTATTTGAGGAGCAATTTTAGCTTTGTCTGTATACCGGTTAGTTCGGCGAGGGAACGTTTACGTTTGGAAGAAGGTCTGATTGCCTTACTGCACCGGCACCCCTCCTTTGGCCCGGGCGCAGATTGGTTTGGTCTGAATAGCCCCATCTCGGATATAGCGGAGAGCGGTCTCTGGAACAGGCAAGGTTTGCATGGAGATCCTTTAACCGAGCTAGAATTTGAGCGGGTAAAATGGCTCGCCAGGTTTGGTGGCCCCCAAGGAAATATTACTGTGGATACGAGCGGCCGGAGGGGCATAAAGGTGAAGCAAGTTGGGCCGGGAAGGGTAAAACCTGTTGAACCAGTGAAAAGAACGGCTGACGATATAAGGCGGTACCTTGAAGATCTGTTTGGTGAAGAAAAAGCCAAAGGCCGAGATTTTGTAGAACTGGTTTCAGGGGATATTCACCGGCAGTTGGGCATGAAAAATAGGATGCCGCAAGTTTGTCAAATCATGTACGAAAAGATGCAGACCGGCGACGAAATTTTGCATACCACCCCCAGCGGAAAAAGTTCAACTATAAAAATCAGGTATCGTCTTAGGGGCAGGCAGTAATCCGCAGAACGAATCAAAATATTATACTAAAGCCCTTGAATTCCCTTATCCAAAAGATCTCGACCGCAAGAAAGAATGAATATGAGCGATCTATTTTAGGGCTTCCTGCACAGGTAAAAAGGCCCGTAATATAAGGCTTTATACCTTTTTTCGTGATATAATAGTGCAAGGTAATATCTAGTTACCCCTCCAAAACCTTGCATTTGGGGTGAATCAATTGTATCGGAAAAAGGACAAGCAACAAACCATAGACGACTTCATCCTGCCCTTCAACGGCGCCCTTTCAGCTGACAACCGCTGGGTGATCAAGGCCCGGTTGATTCCCTGGGACGACATCGAAGGCGATTACTCGGATCTTTTCCCCAGCGACACCGGTAACGTAGCCAAACCGGCGCGGGTGGCTTTCGGGGCCCTTGTGATCAAGGAAACCCTGGGGCTGACCGATGAGGAAACGGTAGAGCAGATCCGGGAGAACCCCTACCTGCAATATTTTCTCGGCTTCAGAGAGTTCAGCTATGAAAAGCCCTTTGACCCCTCGCTGATGGTACGCTTCCGCCAGCGCTTTAGCAAGGGACGGCTAAACGAAATCAACGAAACAATCTGCAAGCAGGACCGTAAAGACGATGATGAACCGCCTGACGCCGGGGAGGGCATAGGCTTTGAGAATCCAGGTGTAAGCGAAAACAAGGGCAAATATTGCATCATCTCAAGAGATCAGAAAAGATGGGAGATGATTGGGCGATGATAAATGATAAATCCGAAATCATCATCTACCAGACTGAAGATGGGGATACGAAGATTGATGTTCGGATGGATGATGAAACCGTTTGGTTGACGCAGATACAGATGGCTGATCTTTTCCAGACAACGAAACAAAATGTTAGCCTGCATATAAATAATGCTATTAAGGAAGGGGAGATAAAGCCATCCGCAACTGTCAAGGAATACTTGACAGTTCAAATGGAAGGTGAACGCAAGGTCTCAAGAAGCGTTAAGCACTACAATTTAGATGTGATTATCTCTGTCGGTTATCGAGTAAAGTCACTTCGGGGAACCCAATTTCGGCGATGGGCTTTGGAAGTCCTGCGTGAATACCTTATCAAGGGTTTCTCCATGAATGATGATTTATTGAAAAAAGCAGGCGGGGGTGGATACTGGCATGAACTCCTGGAGCGCATCCGCGACATTCGCTCCAGTGAAAAGGTTTTCTATAGACAGGTTCTTGATCTCTATGCCACCAGTGTGGTTTATGACCCACGCGCGCCCGAATCGATCGAATTTTTCAAGATTGTTCAGAACAAGATTCACTTTGCAGCGCATGGGCATACGGCGGCTGAAATTATTGCCCAAAGGGCTGATGCCGAGCTCCCTTTTATGGGTTTGACTGGTTTTTCTGGTAAACAACCGATCAAAAGAGAAATTGGCATCGCCAAAAATTATTTGACCGAAGGGGAGCTCGCTACGCTGAACCGCATGGTCTCTGCTTATTTCGACCTGGCAGAACTGCGGGCCATGCAGCACCAGCCGATGTATATGAGGGACTGGGTCGACGAACTGGATGATTTTGCTGAACGATACGGGTAAGGGTATTCTTACCGGTGCGGGGACAGTCAGTCACCGGGCAGCTCTAGAAAAGGCAAAGGCGGAATATGATAAATACCGTAAAAAAATTATTAACGAGCATTCTTCGGTTGAGCGTGAATATCTAACCAGAATAAAAGATACACAAAAAAAGTTGGAGAGCAAACACAGACAGAAAAGAGAAGACAATAAAGGCGAATAAAGGAAATATTACTGTGGATACGGGCGGTCGGAGGGGTATAAAGGTAAATCAAGTTGGGCCGGGAAGGGTAAAACCTGCTCAACCAGTGAAAAGAACGGCTGACGATATAAGGCGGTACCTTGAAGATCTGTTTGGTGAAGAAAAAGCGAAAGGCCGAGATTTTGTAAAACTGGTTTCGGGGGATATTCACCGGCAGTTGGGCATGAAAAACCGGATGCCGCAGGTCTGCCGAATAATGTATGAAAAGATGCAGACCGGCGACGAAATTTTGCATACCACCCCCAGCGGGAAAAGTTCAACTATAAAAATCAGGTATAATCTTAGGGGCAAGCGATCTATTTCAGGGATTGCTAATAAAAAAACTTATTGGGAACAGGGGAGGCTCTTTGATAGAGTTAACCAGAACAGGAGGTGTGTTCATTTGGAAAAAGTATCCTTGCCTGGGCCTAAAACAGAAGGATCGTTATCGGTGGAGGAGGCACTTTATAACCGGGTCTCCCGGCGCAGTTTTGGTGCCGGCAGTTTAAACCTGGCCCAAGTGGGACAACTGCTATGGGCTGCTGGCGGTTTGGGTATAAAAAGTACTGCCGGGGTATCCCGTTCCGCCCCCTCCGCCGGGAGCACCTACCCCCTGGAGCTTTACCTGGTGGCGAGTGAGGTGGAGGGACTGGAGGCGGGCCTTTATCACTATGATTACCGGGCCCATTCCCTGTTTGTTTTGCAAAAAGGGGATTTGCGGATCAGGCTGGCCGGGGCTGCCTTGGGGCAACGGATGATCGAACGGGCGCCTGCTTCTATTGTCATGGTGGCCCATTACGGGCGGACTACCGGGAGGTACGGAGAGAGGGGGTACCGCTATGTTCACATGGATACAGGCTATATGTCTCAGAACATTTACCTGCAAGCCGAAGCGCTCTCTATGGCCACGGTGGCGGTGGGGGCCTTTGACGATGTTGAGGTGAATGAGGTCCTCGGCGTGGAGGGAGCTCCCCTGATGATCATGCCGGTCGGATGGCGGTAATACCAAATATATTTTCTCTTGGACAGTGGACCGCCGGTTCAGATTGCCAGAAGAGAAGTACGCGGGCTGCGATGAAGAGAAAATTTAGGGGAACTGCCCTGGTCGGCGGATGGGTTTACAGCAGAACAATCATTAACCACCCAATAAACATCACGAAATAGGATTTTGATGTCCGGGAAGGGTACGTCTTTGGGCCGCTTCATATTATCATGTTGCCCAAAGAATTAGTTTTGGAGGAGATAATCGTTGATTTAAAATAAGACCCTTAACCCAACCCGCCCCGTGAGAAAACAGCTCACTAAGCGCCCCGTCCCGGGGCGTTTCTTTTTACGGTTTGGTTCGGCGGTTGCCTTTTTCCTTTTATTCTCGCTTCCTGTAGCGGGCGACCTCGTCCTCGATAGCATCGAATTCATACTCCAGGGCGATCACCGGATTTAGATCGTACCGGTCCAGTAGATTGTAAAGGTTGCTAATTTCCTTATGGGATGGCCTTTGGTGAAGATCATAGATCCCGTCGTTCGAGTGGACATGAATATAGACGATCTCATCTCTTAATGCCTTGATCCATTCTTCCAGGTCGGCTTTTCTAACCCGCAGATGCCCAATATCGAGGTTGGTTTTTAACTGGGGCAGGGCAACCGTTTCAATATACTCTTTTAACATCTCCGGATATTTTTCAAAGATGTTTTCGATTAGAATGATCCCGCGATAGTCTGTCTCCCCGGTTATTTTATGCCAAAAGTCTCTGGCCTGGCGGTTGTTTAAATCGCGGAGATCCGGTTCGTTCAAAAAGGGATTGATCTGACTGTGAAAAATTAAAAAATTCGTCTCCAGCTGGGTTGCGATCCGGAAAGCCTCGCGGTATCTTTTGTAGCTTACTTCTCTGATCAATGGATCGGGGCTGGCGGGCTTAAGATCCAGGTATGGCCCGTGCAGCGCTTTTACTCCTTGAAAGTCCTTCAAAATTCTTTGATAGGATGCGGTGATGTTAATTCTTTCTTTCCGGGAGAGATCCGGTTTTGTAAAATCCTGTATTTCCAAGCCGAGGTTTAACCGTCGATAAAGAGGAAGATCAAACTGGGCTGCTGTGCCGGCGCATTTTACAATTTGTCTCACTCCGGTTCACTCCTTAAGCGGGGTAAGAGCTAACGTTCAGGGTGAAAGCAGTCGAAATTAAGCCTTTTGCTACCGGGCGCCGGTGACGGTGACGACGATACGGCGTTTTTTGCGCGGCCCGTCAAATTCACAAAAAAAGATGTTTTGCCAGGTGGAAAGGCCCAGCACCCCGTCAATAAGGGGGATTGTTTCACCGGGACCGACCAGCCCGGATTTAAGGTGGGCGTCGGCGTTGCCGTCTTGCCGGTCATGTTCCCAGCCGCCCCGGGGGATCAGCTTGCGCAGCAGGGTAATGACGTCCTTTTGCACGCTCTCGTCCCAGCCTTCCTGGATCATGATTGCTGCCGTGGCGCCATGGGCATAAACCGAAACCAGGCCATTTTTAACACCGCTTTGCTTAACTTCTGAACGAACCCGTTCGGTGATGTCATAAAGTGCCTCTCGCGTGGTGGTTTCCAGCTCAAGAAAACTATGTTTGAGATACATCGTTCAGCCCTTTCTTGTGCAACCGGCGTTGTTCGCCGGGACCGCCGGCCGCCTTGAACTGTTTTTCTACCCTAGAGTCTAATTGAAAGGGGGCTGGGTTTCAATTAAAACGCCGCCCCGGACCCTTTTTGATAACGCCTCGAGCCAGCTCCAGCTCCAGTTCAGCCTGCGCGGTGCTTCTTTCGGGCAAGCGGATCGGTTTGGATCGGTTTGACAAGGGGGAGGGAGTGGAGTAAAATAATACTGTTTGGTAATCAAACAGTTTGAGATACTGACAATGGCGCCCGCAGGAGGTTTAAGGAGATGCATACCATCGCCGCGCTAACCGATGAGCTGATCAATTTTTTCAACGGATTTTCCTCCTGGGAGAGTTCGGTAATTCGTGCAGGCGATCTGACCGTGGCGGAGGCCCATGCCATCGAGGTGCTGGGCCAGTACGGGCAGATGAAAATGAAAAACCTGGCGGAGAAGCTCGGGGTCACTACCGGAACCACCACTGTTACCGTTGATCGGCTGGTAGAGAAAAAATATGCTCTGCGCGAATCAATCAAAGAGGATCGCCGGGTCATCCTGATCAGTCTTACCGGTAAGGGGCGCGAAGCTTTTCAGGAACATCACCGCTATCATCTGAACCTGACCGAACAGATGGTCTCATCCCTAACCGAGGCCGAAATAAAACAGTTTTTGGAGTTGATCCGAAAGGTCAATGCCGAGGCCTTTTAGTAAATGATCATCGTTTTTTGTAAGGAGAATGAGTATGATCGGTAGATATAAAAACCGCAGCACCGGGATGAAGCTTCTGCAGACAAAGAAATTGGTCGTACCGGTCCTAGGGGTGGTCTTGCTCTGCGCCGGTTCTATGGCGGCATGGGCGCACTACCGGCTGTACTCGGATTTTTTTACCCTGGCGGCGGTGCTCCTGATGGGCGGTCCGATCGTGCTGGAAGCGCTACAGGGGCTGTGGCGGAAAAAGTTGAACGTGGATGAACTGGTCAGCCTGGCAATAATCGCCTCTATTGCCGGCGGTGAATACGGCTCGGCGGCGGTGATCTCCTTGATCATGACTGCCGGTTCCCTGGTGGAGGAATATACAGCGGCGAAGGCCCGTTCCGCCATCGGCAGGCTGATGCGGTTAAATCCCGCCCGGGCTGCCGTGATCCGGGGGGGCGAGGAGAAAAGCATCCCGGTCGAGGAGCTTATGCTCGGCGACCGGGTGATAGTGCGCACCGGAGACAAAATACCGGTGGACGGGAAGATCCTTCGGGGCAGCGCTTCGGTAAACCAGTCTTCCCTGACCGGGGAACCCCTGCCGGTAGAAAAAGTTAAGGGGGATTCTGGTTTCGCGGGGACTACTGTTTGCGCGGGCATGTTGGAGTTGGAGGCCCAAAACTTGGGTCAGGAGGCGATTCTGGGCAAACTGATCACCCTTGTCCAGGAGGCCGAAAACCAGAAAGCGCCCCTATTAAGAACGGCCGACCGCTATGCCGGGTGGTTCACGCCGATCATTTTAGGGATCAGCCTGGCGGTGTTCGGTTTGACCCGCGACCTGCACCGATCGATTACGATCCTCATCGTAGGCTGCCCCTGCGCCTTTATCCTGGCCTCGCCGACGGCAATTGTTTCCGCCCTGGGCAGCGCTTCCCGAAACGGTGTGCTGATCAAAGGCGGCGCCGTTTTGGAAGAGATTTCCCGCATAGATGCGGTGGTCTTTGATAAAACGGGGACCCTGACTATGGGGGTGCCCCGGGTGGTGGAGATCGCGGCCTTGGGGGGGCACACTGGCGATACAGTTTTGTCGGTCGCCGCCGCCGCCGAAAAATTCTCCAAACATCCCCTTTCCCTGGCCATAACTGCCGCGGCGAAAGAGCGAAACCTGGCCATGCGGGACATGGAAAGCTACCGTACGATACCCGGCTTGGGGATAGAGGCGGTTTCCGGAACCAAAACAATATTTGTGGGGCGCCTATCGCTGGCGGAGACCCGCCTGCTTTCCGAGGCCGGAAAAGATCGACCCGGCCATCGCCTGCTTTCCGAGGCCGGAAAAGACCGACCCGGCCTCCCTTCTGGCGATGGGGAAAAAGTCCTGGCGGTAAAAGAAAACGACCGCATGATTGGATTCATTTTGATCGGAGATCGGCTCCGGCCCCAGGCCCGCGGGCTGGCGGCTTCGCTGGCCGGGGTGGGGATCAAAAAAGTAGAGATGCTAACGGGAAACAGCTCCGCCGCCGCGGATTATATTGCCGAAGCGGCGGGTATAAAGGAATATTACCCTGGCCTTCTGCCGCAAGACAAGCTGGAGCGGATTCAAGCGTTGCAAGCAAACGGCTACCGGGTGGCCATGGTCGGCGACGGCGTCAACGATGCTCTCTCCTTAACCGCGGCGAATGTGGGCCTGGCCATGGGCGGCATGGGCACGGATATTGCCATGGAGGCGGCCGATGTAACGCTAATGGGGGACAACCTCTCCCTGATCCCTTATTTGCTGGCCCTGGGCAGATCTACCATCAAAACGATCAATCTCAACATAATATTTGCGGTCTTTTTCAACCTGACGGCCCTGATCGTCTCCGGTTACGGCCTCCTCAATCCCATTCAGGGGGCGATTGTTCACAATATCGGATCAATCCTGGTGGTGGTAAATTCAGCCCGTCTCCGCGGTGTAAAACCCAAAGCAATAACGGCGGACAGCCCGGCGGCATATCCCCTGCCCGCCGGCAAAGGGGCCGCCGCCTCAAGATAGATTAAACACAACACACAAACATGCGGGAACGGCGGACAAGGGATCGCTCTGACTATCAGCCTCAACCCGGGCATAAAAGTTAAAAATATAGACCAGGAGAAGACTGCTCTACTCATTGACCGCGAGAACCGTCCCTCCGGCTCGACTTACCCTTCTCTTTGTTCGTTGCGGTGTGGTTTTTTCTTCAGGAGACGGGCAAACAGGAGCCCGGCAAGAAGAAAAGCCAATCCTGCCAAGAAGAGGTAAAAAGAGGGAGCAGCGCCTCCGGTTTTGGGCAGAATTCCATCTTTGCTCTTGCTCTCTTGAACCAATTCGGAGGGATCCGGATTACTGTCCTCACCGCTGGTTGGATCGCCTGTTGGACGATCATCCTGATCATCGCCGAAAGATGAGCCGCCTGATGCTCGGCGGTTGGTCAGAATATTTTCGGATAACGTTACTACAACCCCGGTTTTATCTTCGTTGTATTGGACACGGGCCTCGAGGATCTCCGTGGTCAGACGATAGCCCGGAGGAGGCGAAAGCTCTTTAATGAGATAACCGTCACCATTATCAATTGGGACATTTTTAAAAGTGACGATCCCGCCGTTGCTGGTTGCAGTCATCAAGACCGCGTCGCCTTTGTAGTCCGTTCCGCTCAACTGGAAACTGCCGCCGGAAAGGGGGCGGTCAGGATTCCTGGCGTAAACCTTGCGGAAAGAGATATCGGCCAGCGCTTTTATATTCCGGTAGGATGTCTCTGTAGGTGATATGCCTTCTTCCGTGCTGCTAAGTGTAGCGACCAGCCCCGAGCAATCTTCATTGTAAGCTACTATAACCGTAAGGATGTTAGCTTCAGTCGGCATCAGGTAACCGTTCGGGGGATCGAGTTCGGAAATGGTGTACTCTCCGATCTGAATTCCGGTAAAGGCTACAACGCCGTCGTTATCTGCAGACACCACTTGATTGACTTCTTTTCCCTGGTAATCCATCCCGCTAAACTTAAAAGAACCCCCGGAAAGAGTGCCGTCCAGCCCCGTCTTGTCAAAGTAAACACTGATTTCCGCCGGTATGTTTTCCAGTGTTTCGGGCGGGCTGACGGTAACAACAAGTCCGGTTTTGCCTTCGTTGTACTCAACCGTGACCGAAAGCGCCGTGTTATTTATTTTGTGTCCGGCGGGCGCTGCAGTTTCTTTGATCGTATATGTGGTCCCTGCCTGATGTGGTGGTACATTTTCAAAAGTAACTATTCCCTTCACAGCCGAGGCTTCAATGCTCACCTCTGCCCCCTTGTAATCCTTGCCCGTGAGCGTAAAGGTGCCGCCGGAGATAGGGTCATTGTTTGCCCCAACCTTTTCAAAGGAAACCGCGGTTAAAGCAAGGGTGTTCTTAACGGCCACAGTTACTTCTCCGGTAAGTCGTTCCCCGTAGAAAATTGGATCTTCCGGAAGCAGGTATCCGGGAGCAGGCTCGATCTCCTCTACGAAGAAGACCCAGGATGGGAGAGCTTCAAAAGTTGCCAGGCCCTCGCTATTCGTGGTGCGAATAATCTCTTGGCCGCCGCGCTTAATCGGTTCTTGATTGACGTTGAGCAAACGGAACCGTGCTCCCGCGAGGGGGCTATCGCCCGCGCCGCTTTTCCATACCGTCAGTTTGTTGCTGCCGCTGCCGCCGCCCGCGTACACTTCCGCAACTTTAACAGTGCCTGATTCGAAGTCGCCGGTCGGTGTTGGGCTATCCCCTGAGAGTCTGATCGTATTGGTCAGACTTACTATTGTGTCATCAAGAATCCATGTGCAAAACTGAAGCAAGTAGGCATAGGGGCCATCGGGGAGAGCGATGGTTAGGGTATTATCTCTGTAGCTCATTCTACTCGTGAGATTAACAACAGGGACCGGGGGCTGTGTTGGGTCATATTCCCCGGTTAACGGTTTGATCGAAATTTGTTCAAGTTTCACCGAATCGAAGTCCAGCCGCAAAGCCTCAGGGAGTGCATCCTCAACCACTGCATTTACCAGGTCCAATTGGGCATGGTTAAGGATCACGGACCAGTAGATGGTATCCTTGCCGCCCCCCTGTTCCGAATCATCTCCCTGTCGGCCGGTTTTGGTTATCACCGGGTTCCTGATGTTGGTCGTTGCCTTGTCCTTTATTGGCTCTGTTTCATCTGAATCGAGCGAGGCTTCATTTGTAAAACCTTTAGTGCCGCTCCATTTATTCATTAAAACATCATCTGTCAGCTTTGTCCAGAAATTGATCGTGTATTCAGCGCTGGTGCTGCCGGGAAGTGTAACGGTAAATCCAGTATTGCCGGCTGCGGCGTTATGACTGCCTGTTACACCTTCCGGATCAGCGGTGATCGCAAATGGATGATCCGGATCGATAAACAGCACCAACCCGCCGGGAAGGGTATCGGTCAAAGTTGCATTCGTTAAGGGCAGGCGGTTCCGGTTAACCACAATTCTCCATTGGATGAGATGGGTGGTATAGTTATACGGCGTCGCAATACCCTTGTGGAGCATCTGGCTATTAAAGCTTCTGGTGCCATCAACAGAAATTAACTCGTTTCCGTCCCTTGTCAATTTAACTTGATTGCCAAAGTCCACCGTTCCGTTTTCGTAAAGGGTTGTCCAGTCGATGATCCTGGTAAAATAGGTTATCGTGTAGGTCTTGGTAATCGTGCCGGTAAAAGCAAATAAATAGTGATTCAGATCGGTACAGGTAAAAGTATAATTGGCGTTACTTGAGTTTTCGGGCGTCCCTGTTTCAAATAAAGTAGCACCACCCGTCTCCCTTACCGTAAATAGATGGTTCTCGTTGATGAGTAGTTCCTGGCCGGGGGGGATTACGTCGTCGATGGTACCATTTACCATTCGGATCCCATTGCGGTTTACGGTAATCGTCCACTTGATTATATCTCTGCTTTCATATAAATAGTTCTCGGTTTCGGGTGCGAATTTAGAGAGAAGGCCGCCGCTACCGATACCGGTGCCCTGTTCTTCGGTGCTGCAGCTAGTCGAAGGAAATTTGTCCAGGGTTCCGCCCTCATTCCAATAAAGCGTGGCTGTATTAGTAAAGTTTATCGCCGCGTTATCATTGAGATATTCCTCTCTTTGAGCATCGTTGACCTTTGTGTAGAAAGTGAGGACAGCAGCGGTTCCCGCGACTGGCTTATTATCTGGGAAAAAATAGGTCAGGGTGTGGGTAGCGCTTTCGTAGCTATAGCAGCCCGGGCTTGACCCTACTGCAACCTCACTTGAGTTTTCCGTTCCAAATTTGATTTGAATAGGATAGCTGTCATCGACAAAGAGCACCAGATCTTGGTGCAGTTGATCAACGATTTTAGCTCCGGCGATCGACTGCCCTGTCTTGCCGGGTACCTTGACCGTCACCGTCCACTTGACCAGATCGGGCGCTTCCGCCGATGCGGTCGCTTCTCCGGTTTTGTCGATCCAGTCAAGGGTTACTGTGCCGGTTTGCGGATCCGCCGCAGATTCACCCTCATTTCTTTCCAGGTTGACCGTATTCTCAAATACACTTACTCCGTCTGTTCCTGCAAAGGAGGAAGGGGTTGTCTTAAAGGTGATGATCTGAGTGCCGCTGGTATCATCAGGAAAGGTATAGCTGATCGTCCGGCCGTCCGCTGATTGCGATAGCGCCGTATCATCGACACTCACTGCATCTCCATCCCCGTTTTTGACCGTAAATGAGCCTCCAACATAGGTCTGGTTATCACCAAAAGTATCAATTACGGTGTAACCTTGATACGAAAGTTCCGGGTCGCCGGCAGGCGGGTCGATCTGCACCGTCCACGTGATTTTATTCTCTGCCGCGTCATAGCTGCCGGTCTTTTTCAGGCTGCTTTCCAACGGAAGGGGCTCCCGGTATATGATAATCGTTTCGTTGCCAAATACGACCCTTGTCTCAGTAGCATCACCGGCACCCAGCGGTTTAAAGGTGCCGGTTAGAATCACCCGGCCCCACTTTGCCTTGTGCTCTTCTTTTGCTCCTTCTGCAGTTAGCACCACCTCGAGCATGTTGTCGGCAACAGCCCAATCGGCCAATTCATATTCCCCGGTAATGCTGTCTATAGCTTTAATTACCCCACTGGTGCACGCGGGATCAAATTCAAGCCCTCCGGGAAGCGCAAGCGCAAAAAAATCTCCTTCATGGTATTGATATTCTGTAGTTCCATCCCCGTCAGAAAGGCTGAAGGCATAGCTAAGTTCAATTTTGGCTCCCGCCGGAATGTCGGTATAATCGCCATTTTCATCCGGTTCAATTCTGTTGTCTCCGGCGTCCTTGATCTCTATGTAGGATTTTAAAGTATTACCGTTGAAATCTTCTCCAGTTGTATCATAAACCATCAGCCATCCCTTTGCCGCCAAGTCATCCCCATCCGCTGAAAGAACAGGATTAGGCAAGGGTAATTGTACTATAGCACTAGTGCAAGTATAATTGAGATTAATTGCCGTTTCATCGTTCTCCTCCTTAAAATAATCACATTTAATACTAACAGGTATTTTTGCCGGGTCAAGTTAAATTGTAGCGTTATAGGTAGAAATATCCCTTGTAAGTGAACTTAAAGGAATGTCCATGGAAAAGAGCTTTAGCGTGGCAGGCGTGTTTTCGCGCACGCTCATTGTTTCTGGAATTGTCCTTATTGCCATAGCCCTGCTCACAGAAGGGTTGCATTATCCCTGGGGCGCTCTCTTTGGATATGTGCCGGAAGAGTCCTCCCTGGCAGATCCGGCTCCCATTGCCCTCAAGGGAACGGATGTAAACAGCATCGTTAAGGAAAACAGTGAAAACGGGCCCCTTGATTCCGCTGGTGAACCGGAAACAGAAATTAGTATATTACCGGGTGTAAAGAGTGATTCTGACCCTCTTCCGGTCTATGTGAGGTTGGGCATTATTAAAATACCGAAGCTTGGGGTTTCCGAACATATTTTGGAGGGGACAGGCCGGCAACTCCTTTATGCTATCGGCCATGTCACCGGCACCGCCGATATTGGCGCTTCCGGTAACTGTGTGCTGGCCGGTCATCGCTATGGCGGGTTTCGTCATATTGACAAGCTCTCAGCCGGTGACAGCCTGGTTTTAACAGTTGGTGAGAACGTTTACGACTATTCCGTTTACGATTCCTTTGATGTTTTGCCGGAGGAGACCTGGGTGCTTTCGGATCTCGAGGAAGGGGAACAGGCCCTTACTTTAATTACCTGCACACCGTATTTAATTTCGACCCATAGGCTTATTGTCAGAGCACGTCTCCCATGAACACTTGCAACACTAGGGCAAAAATCATGGTGGGATACCGTGGACGGCCTTGACGTGATCATCGGCGACATTGCCTGGAGTTGCCCCGGGGTGAGGCAGACCCTTTTGGAATGGAGCAGAGATGAAAATATCTGGTTTCGCAGAATTGCCATTGACCATCAGTTAATGTATAAAGAGAAGACTGATGCGGATCTAAACCCGATTTGAGGGAATATGTGGTCCATTCGCTGCATGATGCAAACCCCGGGAGAGACAAAGAGAGCATGCAGCCGCTGATAGTGAAGGATATTCAAAATCCATGGAAATAATTAGGGGGTTATCATGGAACTAGAATTTACACGGGAAGGCTGTGAAACGATGCAGGATTCAAAAGAGGTGATCCTTTATAGTTGCCCCCCTTGAATACTTGTCTATCTCCTGCTGGCAGCAGGGGCAGGAATAAGCACATTGTTTAAACGGCTTTTCCCAAGAAAACCGAAGAAGTAAGATGCGCCGCGGGTTTTGGACTAAGCAGAGCAAAAATTATTAATTATCCTCAGCGATGCTTTGCGTTAACCACCCCTTTTTTCAAGGGGGCAAAGCGATAACCCAAGTCCTGCAGCTCCTCAATGATCCTGGGCAGGGCTCCCACCGTAAACGGATTTGTGGTGTGCATTAAAATCACCAGATCATTTCCCGGCAAAGCTTTGGTCTTGCTAGCGAAATTGGCAATGATCTGGGCTTCGGGCAGTTTTATATTGCTGTCTCCGGTGGAAACATTCCAATCAAAGTAATCATAACCCCGCTCCTCTAACTCCGTTATTATCTCTTTTAAAATATCGGGAGTAACCCAGGCATTGCTGGATCCTCCCGGAAAGCGATAGATATCAGGTCTGACCCCGGCTTCCCGGGCAAGCAGATCTTCAAGCTGCAGCAGGTCCTCCATAAAGGCTTCCTTGGACTTGTAAATTTTCTTGTAATCGTGGCTTTGAGAATGATTACCCAGGACATGCCCCCTTTTTAGAATGTTGGCATAAATTTTGTTATCCCCGGAATGGTTCTGTCCGGTGACAAAAAAAGTTGCTTGCACCTTGTAGTCGGCCAATATTTGCAAGAGTTGTTTGGTATATACTCCGGGGCCGTCATCAAAGGTTAAATAAGCTGTGGGGGTGTTGCCGGGCAGGCCGAGGTTGTTGAGCTGCTCTTCCAGTTGTTCTTTCTCTTTTTGAAGCAGGTTATACTTTGTTTGTAGTTCTTCCCATTTATGGTTTAGTTGATTAAATTCCTGGGTTAGTTCCTGGGTTAATTCCTGGCGGGCCGCATTTTCTACTTCCAGGCAGTTAAAGGCCGTTACAGCCCGGCTATAGGTTACCAGGTTAAAACCGGTTGAAAGAATTAGGGGCAAGAACAGGACCAGTAAAACGGCCAAATAGTTGCCGTGAAGTTTTGATCCAAAAAGAAATGAACGGTTTTGGTGTAATCTTGTTTTAATTAGTCTCTGTTCCTTCAGGTTTAGCAACTAGTCCCGGCCTCCTTTAAATTTCAACCAATGGTTGATTAGCCATGTTTTACCGGATTTCCTTTCAGAACATGACAATCATTTTGCCGGATTGCGTTATCTGAAGACAGGGGGACGTTTTTCGAGACCACTGAAAAAGCGGTTATGAATTAGGCTACTTTCAGGTTCCAGCCATTA
>CAYXKD010000004.1:0-71716 GCA_964464625.1 uncultured Syntrophomonadaceae bacterium | reverse complement strand
AACGATAACGGCACCGCCCAAAAATGTAGAGACCGAACTCAACCCGGATACGGGCCGGTACGAGGCCCAGCTCAGCTGGTCCAACGTTGATCTCGATATCAGTTCCGCCCAAGAGGTGGATGCAGCCATATCCGTCCGGCGGAAAGGGGCCTCCAGCCACCCGCCGGAAGAAGGTTTGAACCCCGCCGGGATCTACATGGAGATCACCGTGACCGAAGGAACTCTGGAAGGCGCCGAGGTACTGATCGAGGTGGACTACTCCCTGGAGGATCTCCCCCCGGGGATGAAGGAGAGCGACTTGCGGCTTTTCCGCTATAACGAAAGCCGGGGCGAGTGGGAGTTATGCGGAGCCACAGAAGATGAACGGGGCGTAGATATCGACCGGAAGGTTATCTGGGCGATGGTGCCCGGTTTCAGTGAATTTGCCGTCTTCGAGTATTCCCCGGATGTAGAAGCCGGTGCAGAAGAGGGTAAGGAACCCGAGGCAGATTTGCCGGCCACCGCCGGCACCCTTCCCCTGCTGCCGGTGGCAGGCCTGGCCCTGGCAACCGCCGGGCTGGCTGTTTTGCGCCGGAAGCGGCACCGGTAGTCGGTGCACATGTCGCAGTAACTTAACTGTTTGGATCAACATTTAACAACTGTTATAGGCTGGATTTAAGCGATCCGGCCTATAACTTTCTTGGCTTTCATAATAACTCCGGGCAGCCGGCATCTTGGACTGGCCTGAAGTAAACTGGTGCCTGGCACCAGTTTACTTCCCATTGTCCTATTTTGTCCCATTTCAAGAGGCTAAGTTAGTAAACTTGGTGCCTGGCACCAAGTTTACTAAAGTGGGACGGGAAGGTGTGGTCTTGCGCTTTTTTTGCTTTGAAGGGAAGGAATATTAACCAAAGTAGGGAATGGTAAAAGTAGATAAGATGACAGGGATAGGGAGCGGGCGCGGCATCAATGTAAATATGACGGAGCGGGCGGCCGGCGGAGATGGGCATATACCCGGTGATAATGGATGCACGAAGAACAGGAGGAACAATGATGCAATTGCGGTTGCAGCGCTTGCAGGAACAGTTGAACATACGGTCGCTGGAGGCCCTCCTGATTACCCAACAGGCCAACCGCTTCTACCTGAGCGGTTTTAGCGGATCACAGGGCGTCCTTCTCATCAGTCCGGAGGAGGCGCTTCTCTTTACCGATTTCCGCTACTCTGAGCAGGCGGAAAAAGAGGCGCCCCTTTTTAGGATCTGCCCCTGGAACGCAAGGCTCAGTGAGGCCCTGGCCCCCCATATTAAAGAGGGGGGCTGGAGTGAACTTGCCTTTGAAGAGGAGCAGGTAACCTGTTCCCTTTACAGGGAGCTCCAGGAGGGGCTGCCGCTGCATCTTCTTCCCACAAAGGGGATTGTAGAGGAGCTGCGCGCTGTAAAAAGCGAATCAGAGGTGGAGAAGCTGCGTCGCGGCGCCGCAATAATGGACCAGGCCTTTGATTTTCTGCTCCATCTGGTCAAACCGGGCATAACGGAGCAGGAGGTGGCCCTGGAACTTGAGTTTTTCCTGCGCCGCCTGGGCTCCACAGAAACCCTTTTTCGCTATATTGTCGCTTCGGGCGTACGGGGTTCTCTGCCGCACGGCGTCGCCTCGGATAAGATTATCGAGCCGGGTGAACTTATCACCGTCGATTTTACCGGCACATTTGACAGCTATGCCACAGATATGACCAGGACCATTGCCCTGGGTGAGCCCGGCTTCCGGGCGCGTGAAATCTACGAGACGGTGCGCCTGGCCCAGCAGCTCGCCCGGGAAAAGATCAGGCCCGGGATGACCTCCGTGGAGGCCGACGCTCTGGCCCGCGACCCCATCAGGGAGGCGGGCTTTGACAGCTACTTCGGGCACGGGCTGGGCCATGGACTGGGGCTGGAGGTCCATGAACAGCCGCGTTTGTCGCCCCGGGGCGAAGGCACTCTGCAGCCCGGTATGGTGGTGACCATTGAACCGGGAATCTACATACCCGGCTGGGGCGGTGTCCGCATAGAAGATATGGTTCTCATCACACCCGGCGGCTCTGAGACGCTGACGCAATGCCCGCGGGAGCTTATTGTAATCTAAGCACTGATGGAGGTAATGATACAAGATGATTTCAACAAATGATTTTCATACCGGCCTGACCTTTGAAATGGAAGGCGACATCTATGAGGTGGTTGAATTCCAACATGTCAAGCCGGGCAAGGGGGCTGCTTTTGTCCGGTCAAAGATCAAAAATCTGCGCAGCAGCGCTGTAACAGAGAAGACCTTCAGAGCCGGTGAAAAGGTCAAGCGCGCTCATCTGGAGCGAAAAGAGATGTCCTATCTTTACCGGAGCGGTGAAGAATTCTATCTTATGGATCTGGCCAGCTACGAGCAGCTTGCCCTTTCAGCAGCACAGATGAAGGAGGCGGTGAAATACCTGAAAGAAAACGACAGCTTGACTTTAGTGGTGCACGGTGAGAAGATAATTGGCGTGGAACTGCCCTTTACTGTGGAGCTTGAGGTAACTCAAACTGAACCGGGGATCAAGGGTGACACCGCCGCCGGGGGGAGCAAACCGGCCACACTGGAGACGGGGCTTACCGTTCAGGTGCCGCTTTTTGTCGGCATTGGTGATGTTTTACGGATTGACACCCGCAGCGGTGCATATATTGAGCGTGTCTAGAAAAATATAAGGTTGTCAGCAAAAGGAGGCGCGAGCATGACAGAAGATCTGATAGCGCGGGTATCTTATTTGAAAGGGCTGGCTGAAGGGCTGTCGCTGGATGAGGAGAGCAAGGAAGGTAAGCTTTTGTTGCGAATTGTTGATCTCCTTGATGAGATGGCCGGGGCGGTCGTTCAGTTGCAAACCGACTATGAAGAGCTTTTTGAGTACAGCGAGGCCCTTGATGAAGATCTGGCCGAGCTGGAAGACGATTTCTACGAAGATGATGTCGAAGACGATGACGACGATTATGGCGAGTACGAATGTTTTACTGTGGAATGCCCCAACTGCGGGGAGATGGTCGAGATCAGCGAAGACCTGCTGCATACCGACATTCCCGTCAAGGTGACCTGCCCTGTGTGCAACGAGGTTGTGCTCATCGACGACGAAGAGTGGGAAGATGAGGATTTTGATGAACTGCTGAGCGACGAGAAGGAGGAAGAGAAGGAGTAGCATTATCGCAAGCTGCACCGGCGCCGGGGCGCCGCTGTAACTGAATCTACGGCACTGTCGCCCCTGTTGTGAAAATCCCCGGGCAGCGCTTTTATCCCATATGGTGTGATTAATTTATGGCTATATCCGGGCCGCCTTTCAAAGGCGGCCTTTTCATTTTGCTGCGGGGGGGGCGGTGAGCGGGTGTGAGCGGTGGTGAGTGGGGAGCGGGGATGGGGGAGCGGAAATGGGGGAGGGAAACGGTGCTGCACCTCCGGGGGGCTCTGCCGGGGCGGATAAAATGAGCAAGTTCGCGGCAGCTCCATCATATACATAATTACTGGCCGGGAGGACGGTCAAGCCCGGTGATTTTTACAAAAAAGGGGGGGCCCGGCAATTGAATGAGCTTAGCGAAGAGGTGGGCTCTTTTTTGCCGCAGAGGATTCGCACGATCCTGGAGCGCTCCGCCATGCCCCTCTGGAGCGATCTCGAGGAGATCCGGCTGCGCCTGGGCCGCCCGCTGGCCTTGCGGGGGCGGAGGGGCGATTGCTTCCTGGGCGAATCGGGAGAGGCCGCCTCTGCGGCGGAGGCTTACCGTCCTCAGCGCAGCGATCTGGAGAGGGCGCTGCAGCTGATTAGCAGCTCCTCCCTCTATGCATTTGCCGAAGAGCTGCGCAGCGGCTACATCACCATTCCCGGGGGGCACCGTGTGGGGCTCTGCGGGCAGGCCGTTGTGGAGGGGGGCCGGGTGGTGCGGCTGAAACACATTACCGGGTTGAACTACAGGGTGGCCCGCCAGATCCGGGGGGTGGCCCGGCCCTACATCCGCTTTTTCCTTGATGAGCGCCGTCGCCGCGTCTGCCACAGTCTCCTGGTGGCCCCGCCCCGCGGTGGCAAGACCACCTTCCTGCGCGATCTGGCCCGCTGTCTCAGCAGCGGGGCCAGGGAGAGCGGCCTTGCCGGTTTCAATGTGGCTGTTGTTGACGAGCGCTCCGAAATAGCCGGCTCATTCCAGGGGATGCCCCAGCTCGATGTGGGCGAGCGCACCGATGTGCTTGACGCCTGTCCCAAGGCGGAGGGGATGATGCTGCTGCTGCGCTCCATGGGGCCCGAAATTATCGTTACCGATGAAATCGGCCGTCCCGAGGATGCCGCCGCCATTGAAGAGGTGATCCATGCCGGCGTTTCGGTGGTGGCCACAGCTCACGGGAGCAGCCTGGAGGAACTGCGGGCCAGGCCCGCTCTGCGCCGGCTGCTCGATGAAGCTGTTTTTGAAAAAGCGCTGCTTTTGGGCTGCAGCAGGGGGCCGGGCACAGTGGAGCAGCTCTGCGACCTGCGCAAAGATAAACTGGCCCGCCGGGCTTAACATATTCAGGGAAGGGGGCCGGAAAATAAAATGGTTGGACTGATCTGCAAGGTGGCCGGCTCCCTCTGCGTGCTGGCTGCCGCCGGGGCTTTTGGCGAATCAAAAGCCCTCTCCCTTGAGCTCAGGGTAAGGCAGCTGCAGCAATTTCAGCGCAGCCTTAAACTGCTGAGCGCCGAGATAACCTTCAGCCGTGCGCTGCTGCCCTATGCCTTTCAGGCCATTGCCCTTCAGGTGGAGGCTGAGCCGCCCCTGGGGGAGCTGTACCGCCATGCCGCCGCCGCCCTCCTTGCCGGGGATGAGCGCAGCGCCGGGGAAATTTGGGAAAGCGCCGTGGCCCATATATTTCCCCGGAGCGCTTTCACCCCTGCAGACAGGGAGATCCTCTCAAGCCTCTCTGTTTCCCTGGGGGTGAGCGAACAGGAGGGGCAGCTGAAGCAGATCGGATTAACGCTGCAGCACCTCGAAATCGCCCTGGAAGCGGCGCGGGAACAGCGGCGGCGCAACAAGAAGATGTGGCGATACTTGAGCTTAGCCGGAGGCGCTGCCCTGGTCATCCTGCTGCTTTAAAACGGAGGGAGAGCATTGAACGCTGTCAATATCGATCTTCTTTTCAAGATAGCCGGCATCGGCATCTTCATCTCCGTGCTCAACATTGTCCTGAAACAGGCGGAGAAGGAAGAGCAGGCGCAGATGTTGACCCTCGTCGGCGTCGTCATCGTCCTGTTGATGGTCCTGCAGCTCATTAGCGAACTTTTTTCAAGCATCAAGACCATATTCAATCTTTTTTAACAGCCGAACTGCTTCCGGGGCCTCCCGCATGCAGCGGCGGGGCGGCAGGCTTAACCTGATGGGGGGATCCCGGGCCTGGTGAGAGAGACGGAGTGTTTCTGTCATGGAGATCGTGCAGGTAGTGGGGCTGGCGCTCATTGCCACCCTGCTCGTAATTATTCTGAAGGAATACCGCCCCGAAATGGCGATGCAGGTTTCACTTGTGACGGGGATCCTGATCATGCTCCTGGTGATAAATCGCATTGTCGGAGCAGTCAATGCGATTACCGAAACAGCGGTGGCGGCGGGGATAAATCTTGTTTACCTGCAAACACTGCTGCGCGTCATCGGCATCGCCTACCTTGCTGAATTCGGTGCGCAGGTTTGCCGTGACGCCGGGGAGGGGAGCATCGCCTCACGGGTTGAGCTGGCGGCAAAGGTAATTATTCTCGTAATGGCGGTGCCTGTAATTGTGGAAATTATGGAATCTGTTCTCAGGATGATCCCCCGATGAAAAAGCATCAGTACGCCCCGGTTGCGCTGTTAGCTGCTGCTCTTTTGATGCTTTTTCTTCCCGCCGCCTCTCCCGCCGCAGCGGCGGCGGCGGATCCGCTGGTCAAGGAGTTGCAAAGCGAACTGGATCTGGCGTTCTTTGAGCACTTCTGGAGCGAGCTGGAGAGGGAGGCCGGTGAATACCTTCCCGATCTGAGTTGGAAGACTCTGATGGAGCGGCTCCAGGCCGGGGAAAAGATCATTGAGCCCGGCGCCCTTTTGGGCGGCCTGGGACGCTTTTTCTTCGGCGAGGTGCTTCTTAACCTCAAGCTGCTGGGGCAGCTTTTACTGCTCGCCGTGGCGGCGGCCTTTCTAAAAAATCTGGAGAGCGCCTTTGAGCGGCAGCAGGTGGCTGCGCTGACCCGCAGCATCGTCTTTATCGTCCTGGCAGGTGTCTGCCTCTACAGTTTTTCCGCCAACCTGGCCATGGCCGGAAGGACTGTAGATGACATGGTTGATTTTTCCCTGGCCTCCCTGCCGGCCCTGCTGGCTCTTCTGGCGGCGCAGGGGAATGTTGTCTCTTCAACAGTCCTCCACCCCCTGGTTATCTTTGGAATCAATTTCTTCGGCAGCCTTATCCGGAACGTCATCTTTCCCCTGATCTACTTCAGTGCTTTGCTGGGCCTGGTCCATCATTTTTCACCTCATTTCAAGGTGAAAAAACTTTCCGATCTCTTCAAGGAGCTGAGCATGTGGGGAATGGGGATCTGCATGACAATATTTACAGGCATCCTGGCGGTGCAGGGGGCTGCCGGGACCGTGGCCGATGCTGTTAGCCTGAGAACAGCAAAGTATATGACCGGGGCCTTTGTCCCTGTTGTGGGGAAGATCCTCTCCGATGCAGTGGAAACGGTGGCCGGCGCATCCATCGTTCTGAAAAACAGCATCTACCTCACCGGGGTGGTGCTGCTGTTTCTGCTGACGCTCTTTCCGCTGTTAAAGCTGACGGCAGTGACCCTTATCTACAAGCTCAGCGCAGCCCTGGTGGAACCAATCGGGGAATCGGAGCTGGGCAGCTGCATCAATGTGATGGGCAATTCCCTGGTCCTTCTCCTGGCGGCGCTGGCCTGCACAGCCCTGCTGTTTTTCTTTGCCGTTACCTCAATAGTGGGCGCCGGCAATACGGCGATCATGTTTCGTTAGGGGTGAGCCGATGATACCGGTAATGGGCGACCTTGTGCGCAACCTTATTGTGATTATATTTCTCAATGTCCTGCTGGAGATGCTGCTGCCCCGGGGGGAATTTCACCGCTACATCCGTCTGGTCACAGGGCTCATCGTTATCCTGATGGTTGTGGGCGCCATTGCTGCCCTCATCGGCAGGCTTCCCGCCATTGATCCAATCTTTGCCGCAGAGCCGGCGGCGGATAGCACCGCCTTTGCGGAGAGGGAGAAGGAGGGCATCGGCAGGGCTTACAGCCGGCAGGTTCTGGATCAGTGCCGCAGAGCCCTTGTTGCTGCGCTCCGCGAAGAGGTCGCCGCTTCAGGCAAATGGCAGCTTGAAGAAGCCCGGCTGGTTCTGGATGAGGATGAGGAGAGCAGCTCTTTTGGTGCTCCTTTGAAGGTCCATCTGCAGGTCAAAGCTGCAGCCGGCGAAGAGGGGATGATTGCTCCGGTGAGCATAGAGCCTGTAATTGTGGGAGCGAACAGGGGTGAAGCCGGCGAAGGCCGGGGCGAGGGGGAGGGCCGGGGCGAGGGTGAAGGCCAGGCTGAAGGCCGGGGTGAAGTCGAGGGCGAGGGGGAGGGCCCCGCCTCCACCCTGCCGGGGCTGGAGCGCTCTCTGGCGGAACTGCTAAGGCTTCCTCCGGAGCAGGTCAGGGTGACCCTCTGCGAATGAGGAGCCACCCCGGGACCCCGGGGGACCGCAGCCCGCCCCGCTCCTGCAAGAGGCGTACAGCCTTTGCGGGGGGGATTGCAGGGGAGATGCGCCTGAAACCCGGTTCCTGCCGGGGCGGAGGGGAGCCGCCGGGATGACAACAGAGGGAGAAGGAGGCAGAGGCGATTGGGATTTTGGGAGCGGTGGAGCCAGATTTTTAGCCCCGCCGAAAAAGATGGTGCGCGCCGGAAAAGCGGACCGCTGCTTCTTCTGCTGCTCGTGCTGGGGATAGGATTGCTGCTCTTTAACTCCTTTTTTAGTTACGGTAAAAAGAAAGAGCCGCCGGCGGCGGCGAGCCTGCCTGAAGCCGGCTCGACCTGGTCGGAAGAGCAGTTTATCTGCCGCCTTTCTGAAATACTGTCGCAGATCAGGGGAGTGGGAGAGGTGGAGCTTTTTCTGACCCCGGAAACATCGGGGAAACTGGAGCTTGTTGCCGACAGGGAGCAGACGCAGCGCCGGACAGATGAGGGCGACAGCGGAGGAGGAAACAGGGAGGTCGTTGAGGAGACGCTGCGGACCACATATGTCATTCTGAGGGATCAGCAGGGCAATGAGATCCCCCTGGTCATCGAAGAGGGGAAGCCCCGCTACCGCGGGGTCCTTGTTGTGGCCGCCGGGGTGGATGATCCGGCTGTTAAGGCCCGGGTGATTGAAGCCCTGCAGGTTTTGCTGGGGCTGCCGGCGCACAGGATTACGGTCCTGCCCCGCTGAGGGGGCGGGCTGTCCGCGGGCTGTTGCTAAAAAACTAGCTTTTCAAGACCTGACCCCCTTTTGGGTGACCCCATTTTGGATTTTGGAGGTGAAAGTGAATGGGTTTTCTGAAGAGAAACCGCAGGCTGCTTATCTGGCTCTGCTGCCTGGCCCTGCTCGCAGGTGCAACGCTGTGGGTTATTCAGGGGCTGGAAAGCAGGCTCGCGAGCGTGGATGTGCTCACAGATGACGCTCTGCTGGAGCCTGCCCTCTTTTCATCGCTTGATGAAGTCGAGGGCGAGGGGAGCGCTTTCTTCGTTAATTACCGCCTGCAGCGCGAAAGGACCAGGGACCGCTCCATCGAAATGCTCCAGGCTCTCCTGGACAATCCCAATGCCGGAGAGTCCGCCAAGGATGAAGCGGAGGGGATGCTCCTGGAAATCGTCCGGATACGCGAGCAGGAGCTCATCGTTGAAAACATGGTCAAGGCCCAGGGCTATGATGACGCCGTTTTTTTCTACCAGGATCAGCTGGCTACGGTGATGGTGAGGCATGAGGGCCTTGATGAAAATAGCTTCATTCAGATCGCCGAAGCGGTGGCTGCTGCAGCAGGTGTTGATCGCGAAGATGTACAGGTAATGGCCCGGCCCTGAGAACAGCCCTGAAAACCGGCTTGAGAACCGGCCGGGGGAGCGGCCGGGCCTGGAAAATCCCTTCGCGAAAATTGAACTGGTTGCCACTGTTTGGTATAATAGGGCTGAAAACCGGCGGCAAGCAGGGACCCTTCAGCCGCCGCCGGCGGGGGCTGCCTTTAGACGGAAATATGATTGCAGTTCCTGTGTTTTTAATCTCTATCTGGAGGAGGAAATTGCATGACAACGGAAGAACAAGGGGCGGCAGGCACCGATATCGGGACGATTCGGATAGCCGATGATGTTGTAGCTGTGATTGCCGGGCTGGCGGCGACGGAAGTGGAGGGCGTTTCGGCCATGAGCGGCGGTTTTGCCGGCGGCATTGCCGAGGTCCTGGGCCGCCGCAGCCTTTCCAAGGGTGTCAAGGTGGAAGTGGGCACAGAAGAGGCGAAGGTGGATCTGCATATCGTCGTTACCTATGGCGTGCGCATTCCCGATGTTGCCTGGGGAATCCAGGAAAATGTTAAAAAGGCGATAGAAGAGATGACGGGACTGAGGGTTTTACAGGTAAATGTGCATGTTCAGGGCGTGAGTTTCCCCACAAAGGAGAAGGGCGGCGAAGGAGACGAATCGAACCTGAAGTAGGGTGGGGCCGGCCGATCCCTGTTGCCGCACCTGCCCCGGGCCCGCCGGCCCGGGCACGGCATGGCACGGTGGGGCCGCCGGGCAAGGGGCTTCCTTCCCCGGCCCTGATGGAGGGCTCCTGCCGCGGCACAGCAGGGATCCGGCCCGCTTGTTAAATAAAAACCTCAAGGGGTTGATATAAAGCGATGGAAGCAATCAGGCGGGTTCTTCTCGTTCTTCTTGGCTTGTTGGTGTTGGGGACAGGCATATTTCTGCTGGGGGCCATATACATGCCCCTTGGCGGCTATGGATCGGGCCTGCTCGGCCTTTACGGGCGGAATGCCCTTCTTTATGCCGGCGGTGCATTGACCGTGGCCGGCCTGATTCCCATTTTAATAGGATTTAGCTCACCCCCCCGGCCAAAGCCGGATACGCTTTTGCATGTGGGGGAATTCGGTGAAGTGAGCATTACACTGAGCGCTCTGGAAAATATGGTATTAAGGGTATTGCAGCAGGTAAGGGGGATCCGGGACAGCAGCCGGAGCGTGGCCCGAACTCCCCAGGGCCTGGTTGTCTACCTGGTAGTGAGAGTTTTGCCTGATCAGAATTTGCCCGAACTGGCCGGTGAGCTGCAGCGGCAGGTTAAAGAATACCTCGAAGAGATCACGGGCATCATTGTCAGCGAAGTGAAAGTTAAAGTTGAGAATATTATCCTGGATCAGGTTCCCGTCAAGGTCAAATAAAAGGTCAAATAAGTTGAATGGGGGGGAGCGAAAATTAACTTCTGGGTTTTCTTGGGGAAACACTGGGGAAAAATAACAGGCGGTATTTTAGGCCTTATTACAGCCCTGCTGGTGCTGAGCTATGGATGGGGAACCCTGCTGATTTTCGCTTTTATCGCGCTGGGGGTTTTCATCGGTTGGCGGCTTGAATTCGATGAAAGCATTCGCAAGTTTTTTGAACGTCTCTTTTCATCCCGGGGCGATTTTTGACCGAACACGAACATACCGAACATGCACCACTCAGGAGGCTAACATATTGTCTCGTCGCCTGGCCCGTGAAGCGGCCTTCAAGGCTCTTTTTCAAATTGACCTCGGTAAATGCACCACTGAACATGCCCTGCGCTACAGTCTGAAAGGGTTAAGCCTGAGCGAGAGCGAGATGCAGTTTTCCCGGGAAATGGTTGAGGGGACTGTTTTTCACCGTCTCGAGGTGGATCGCCTTATTCAGAAATACCTCATCCACTGGGAGCTGCAGCGCCTCTGCGCAGTTGACCGCAATCTCATGCGCCTCGCTCTTTTCGAGATTCTACACCGCCCCGATATTCCCAATGCGGTGGCGATTAACGAATCGCTGGAGTTGGCGAAGAAATACGGCAGCAGTGAAGAAGCTGTTGCTTTCATCAACGGTGTTCTTGATCGGGCTGCCGCTGAATGTACAGACCATGAAAAATAAAGGTCTTTTTTTAGGGGTGGACTGCTCGGCCTACACCACCTCGCTGGCCCTTATCGATGGGGAGGAGAAGCTCATCTGGGATGGGCGCAGGCAGCTGCCGGTGCACCGGGGCGGGCTGGGTCTGCGCCAGTCTGAGGCGGTGTTTGCCCATGTAAGGAACCTGCCCCTGCTCTGGGAAGAGGGCGCCGCCTGCCTGAAGAAAACACCGCTGGCTGCGGCCGCCGCGGCGGTCCGGCCGCGCCCTGTGGCGGGCTCATACATGCCGGTATTCAAAGTGAGCGAGACTGCCGGCGCGCTCATCGCCTCTTCGCTGGGGATCCCCTTCTATGCCCTTTCCCACCAGGAGGGCCATCTGGCCGCCGGCCTCTGGTCGGCGGGCCTCCCCCCGGCGCGCTATCTGGCCATCCATCTTTCCGGCGGCACTACCGAGCTGCTCTCTGTCAGCGAGCTGCAGGGGGGCGCCCTGGAGATCACCCCTGTGGGCGGCACAACAGATCTCAATGCAGGGCAGTTTGTCGATCGCATCGGCCTCTCCCTGGGATTTCCCTTTCCTGCAGGCCCCGCCCTGGAAAAGTGTGCCCGCCAGGGCACAACAGGGGCGATCCTCCTTCCCCTGGCCGTAAAGGGAACGGAGATGAGCTTCTCCGGACCGGCCAGCCATGCCGGGAGGTTGCTGCAGCAGGGCTGCCATGGCCCTGATCTGGCCCGCGCCGTGGAGATCTGCATCGCCGATTCCCTGGCGGCGGCGCTTCAGGCATCATACCATCATGACACATACGAAGCTGTTTTAGTTGTGGGCGGTGTGGCGGCAAATGCCTTTATCCGCCAACGGCTCATGGAAAAAGGGCCTGCCGCGCCATTTCACTTTGCCTCGCCGGAATTCGCCGGGGATAATGGAGCCGGCCTGGCGGTAATAGCGGCGCGGCGCTGCGGGGCGGCCGGTGTAATTAAAATATAGAAATATCCATCAGTGAAGAGGAAAATAATCAAAATGTGGCGAATCATAATTAAGGTATGTGCCGGAGCCATTATCATATTATCTGCTCTGATGTCTGGTGCTGGAACATATATCAGCGAGGCGCCGGGCTGCAAAAAAGTGGGAATGTGAGCAAAGGAGGTTGGCCGGTTTTATATAAAAAAGGAAGAGGAGAGCTTTCTCTCCGCTATTTCCTGAGGGAGTGAGGGGAATATGGCTAAAATTTTATTCAGCAGCTGGAAAAATGAGATAATTGACGAACGAGAAAAAGATCCCGCTGAGCGGCTGGATCTGGCTGAACTGAAACTGCCTGCGGAATTGGAGGGTGCGCCGCTGAAAGCCTTTCTGGGTTGGGCGGGACTGGTGCTCATTGATCCGCAGGTTAATATTGTGGAGGCCTTGCGGCAGTATTTCAAAGTGGTGCAGCAGGAATCATGCGGCCGCTGCGTACCTTGCCGGGTCGGCACACGCGTGATCTACAATCATCTGGAGAAACTGGCCGGGGGGAAGGGGACTGAGGTTGATCTCATTGTGCTGGAGCGCCTGGGGCGGATGGTCAAGGAGAGCTCGCTTTGCGAACTGGGCCAGTCTGCACCGGTACCCCTGCTCCATGCTCTTGAACATTTTCGCAGCGACTTTGAAGCCCTCCTGGGCTCACCGGAAAGGGCGGCAGACAATGGTCTTATCTACCGCTCCCTCTTAACGGCCCCCTGCCGGAACGGCTGTCCTGCTCATGTGGATATTCCCCTGTACGTGGGGATGATCAGCGGCGGGTTTTACGAAGAATCTCTCGCTGTTATTCGCGAAAAAACACCCCTGGTGGGGGTGCTGGGCAGGGTCTGCGTGCATCCCTGCGAGGACAACTGCCGCCGCCGGCCTCTTGACGATGCTGTATCCATCCGGGTATTGAAAAGATTTGTGGCCGATTTTGAGGTGAAAAATAGCGGTATCCCCCTTGATCCGGCGGTAATAGTCGCTCCTGACGCCAAAAAAGTGGCCGTGATCGGAGCGGGCCCGGCGGGACTGAACGCCGCTTACCAGCTGGCCCGCAAGGGTTACCGCGTCACGATTTTTGAGGCCCTGCCCGTGGCCGGCGGGATGCTGGCGGTGGGCATTCCCAGTTACCGGCTGCCGCGGGACATCCTGAACGGTGAAATCGACCTGGTCAAATCCCTGGGCGTGGAGATCAGGCTGAACACGCGGATCGGTCAGGATATCACTTTTGAGGAGCTGCGCCGCGACGGATATGCGGCCGTACTTATTGCCACAGGTCTGCACGAGAGCTCCTCCATGCGGGTGGAAGGCGAAGATGCCGGGTACAGGGGCTTCTTCCCGGGGGTTGAATATTTGCGCCGCGTGAACTTGCACCAGGAGATGGAGCTGGGGAGGCGCGTCGCCGTCATCGGCGGGGGCAACGTGGCCATGGACTGCGCCCGCTCCTCGCTGCGCCTGGGCATTGAAGAGGTCTACCTGGTCTACCGCCGCTCCCGCGCCGAGATGCCCGCCAATGTGGCGGAGATCGTCGCCGCCGAGGAAGAGGGAGTGAGATTTCACCTGCTGGCCAACCCCACGCGGATTCTCGCCGAAGAGGGCCGCGTTGTGGGCATGGAATGCATCCGCATGGAGCTGGGCGAACCGGACAGCAGCGGCCGGCGCCGTCCCGTGCCGGTGAAAGGATCGGAATTCATTCTCGATGTGGATATGATCGTGCCGGCCATCGGCCAGGTGGCCGACCTCAGTTTCCTGACCGCTGACAGCGGCGTGGAGCTTACGGAGCGCGGCGTTATCGCCGCCGATCCGCTGACCATGGCCACAACGGCGCCCGGCGTCTTTGCCGCAGGCGACACAGTGCTCGGCGCCCGCACCGTTATCGAGGCCATAGCCTCGGCCAACAAGGCTGTGGAGGCCCTTGACAGCTACCTGAGCAGAGGGGAAGTGGCTGTCTCGCAGCAGCTGGCCATGGAGAATTTTGTGGAAAAGACAGGTGTGTACAATCCTGCCGAGAAGCCGCCGCTTATCGGCAACCTGCCTCGGGAGCATGAAGCCTGCGCACCTGTTGCTGAAAGAATAAAAGGATTTTCCGAAGCGGAACTGGGTTTTGACGGGCCGCCTGTAGCGCTGCGTGAAGCGGGGCGCTGCGCCAGCTGCCTGCGCCTGGGTCTGGCTGTAATATAACCGGGAGGAGGGGATAAGAAATGAAAGTTGTTTCATTAACCATTGATGGTAAGCGCATTCATGCCGCCGCCGGGACAACCATACTGGAGGCGGCCCGCAAAAGTGGCATTGAAATACCTGCGCTCTGCTACCACCCCCGGTTAAGGCCGCTGGGCCACTGCCGGCTCTGTATCGTGGATGTGGAGGGTGTGGCGGCGCCGGTGACCTCCTGCGACAATGAGGTCCAGGAGGGCATGGTTGTAACGACGAGCACTCCCAGGCTTGAGGAGATGCGCAAAGAGATCATCTCCCTCATGCTTTCAGACCATCCCTATGTTGATTGCCTCACCTGCGAAAAGAGCGGAGCCTGCGACCTGCAGGAGAGAACCTATAACTGGCAGGTGGAGCTGCCGGAGCTGCTCCGGGCGCTCCCTGTGACCAGTGACGATAATCCTTATATTGTTCGTGACGAGTCCAAATGCATCCTCTGCGGGCGCTGCCTCAGGGTCTGCCGTGACTATGCCGGCCGCAATGTCTTCGGGCTGCTCAGCGGCGGTATTGAGAGCCGGATCACCCCCTATAGCGCGGGTGAAGCTGTCACTCTCGAGGAGGCGGGCTGCATATTCTGCGGGCAGTGTGTTGATGTCTGCCCCGTGGGCGCCCTTACGGAAAGGGATCGCACCGCCGCCGGACGGGAGTGGGAGCTTCATCCTTTTAGCGGGGTCTGCCTTGAATGCTCGCTGGGCTGTCCTGTTAACCGCCACTTTGCCGGAGAAAAACTGGCCCGGGTGACGGGAACGGAGGAGAGCGGCTGGCTCTGCCAGAAAGGGAAATTCAACAAGGCCGCCGGTGCGGATAATGAGCGCCTCATGACGCCGCTGATCCGCGATGAAGGCGGATTAAGGGAAGCCCGTTACGAAGAGGCTTTGCAGGTGGCGGGCCAGACCTTTCTGGATATAAAGAAGAGAAGAAACCCCGACGCCCTGGCGGTCATCGCCGGCGGGCGCTGCAGCAATGAAGAGAGCTATCTTCTGCAGAAACTGGCTCGCGAGAGCATGGAAACGGCTCATGTGGACCTGGGAGTGGATCCCCATCTGGCTGAGGCGCTCTGCGCTCTCCGGGACATTACCGGCCCGGGTATTTCCGGCCCTTCCTTTGAGGATCTGAAAAAGGCCGGCGCCATCCTTGTCCTGGGCAAAGATCTTGCCGCCACCAACCCTGTTGCAGCGATGGCTGTGGAGCAGGCCTGCCGCCTGGGCGGCACTGTGCTGATACAGGTGAACCCGGCGGGGAGAGAGCTGGATGCATGGGACAGGCTGGTGCTGCAGCCCCGGGAGGGGACGGAAGGGGACCTTTTCCGGGCTCTGACCGCCCTGACGCAGGGTGAAAAGGCAGCAGATCTTATCAGATTGACAGGCCTCAGGGAGGAGGACCTGCTTAAAGCCGCACAGCTCCTGGGGCGTGGTCATAATGTTATTATTGTCTGCCCCTCCTTTTTCAAGATGGCAGGCAGCATCTGGATCAATCCGTTTTTGGAGGCGGCACAGGCTGCCGGGCAGCTTGAACGGGGACGGAGCGGCATCCTCTTCCTCGCTGAAGAGGGCAATGCCCGCGGCATCCTCGAAGCCGGGGGAGCGCCGGACCTGTTGCCCGGATCCCTACCTTTGAACGGCAAGGCGGGATTCAATAAGGAGCAGATTGTGGCCGCGGTGGAAAAGGGTGAGATCAGAGCTCTTTTAGCGGTGCTGGATGGAATGGCCGCGCCGCCGCCCCCGGGCCTGGAATTTCTGGTGGTGCTCTGCAATTCAAAGGATGCTGTCCCGCCGGAGGCGAACGTGGTCTTCCCGGCAACACCGCTCCACCTGAAAGAGGGATCTTTTACAAACAGCGCCGGAGAGCTGCGGCAGAATCTCGCCGCACCGGGCGCCGCAGGCGATATCTGGCCCGATTGGCACGTTATCGCCGCCCTCTCCGGGGTCATGGGCGGTTCGGTAGAGCATAAAACCTTTCAGGATCTTCAGGAGGAGATCCTCCGGCTGACAGAGGGGCGGTGAGAAAGTGAGCGCTGTCCTGGCTTCGGGCCGGGGGGGCTATCTTTGAAAATGCAGAATGGCACTCCCGTATATACGGTATCGGAAATTAACCGGATCATCAAAGGGCTGATCCAGGGCGACCCCCGCCTCCGCGACATCTGGGTGGCGGGGGAGCTTTCCAATTTCACTCACCATCGCTCAGGGCACATGTACTTTACCGTCAAGGACAGCTCCGCCTCGCTGCGCTGCGTCTTTTTCCGACGTGAAAATCAGCGCTGCCTCTTTCAGCCTGCTGATGGGATGGAACTTCTCATATCCGGCAGCGTCTCCGTGTACGAGCCCGGCGGCGCCTACCAGTTATATGTGACAGAGATGGAGCCGGCGGGAATGGGCTCACTCTACCTGGCTTTTGAACAGCTTAAGAAGAAACTTGAAGAGGAAGGGCTTTTTCGCGACGGGCACAAGCAGCCGCTGCCCAAACTGCCGCGCTGTATTGCACTCATCACCTCGCCCACCGGGGCGGCGCTGCAGGATATCCTCACAACGGTGAGGCAGCGTTTTCCCTATGTCCGGATCATCGTTGCGGAAAGCCTGATGCAGGGTAGCGGCGCCCCCGATGATATTGCCCGCGCCATTGAGCGGCTGAACAGCATGGCGGGCGTGGAGCTCATCATTATCGCCCGCGGCGGCGGTTCCCTGGAGGATCTGCTTCCTTTCAATACCGAGAAGGTGGCCCGGGCGATTTTCAGCTCCCGCCTGCCCGTTATCTCCGCCGTGGGCCATGAAACTGACTTTACCATTGCCGACTTTGTCTCCGATTTGCGGGCTGCCACCCCTACAGCCGCTGCGGCGGCTGCGCTGCCGCGTTACGATGAGCTGCTCAGGCAGATCAGGGGGTTGGAGGAGAGAAGTGCGCTGGCGCTGCAGCAGCGGCTGCTGCAGGAAAAGCAGCTGCTCGATTATACGATGACGGCCCGTTTTTACCGCCGCCCCCTGGAAAGGGTGCAAAGAGCGGGGGAGCGCCGCGCCTCCCTTGATGAAAGGATGCGCCGCTCCATACTGCGCTACCTGGAGTTGAAAGGGTTGCAACTGGCGGTGCTGGGGGATAAGCTTGAAGGGTCCAGTCCCTTGAAATTGATGGCCCGGGGCTACAGCTACTGCCAGGATGATAAGGGCAATGTAATTCGATCCATAAAAGAGTTGCAGGTGGGACAGCGCCTGCAGCTGCGTTTCCGCAACGGCAGCGCCCGCTGCCGCACTGAAGAGTTGGAGGAGGGTCCTGAACTTGTCCCCTGAAGAAAAAGAAGAAAATCTCTCTTATGAAGAGGCCATGAAGCGCCTCGAGGAGATCGTGGCGCGTCTGGAAAATGAGGATATACCCCTGGAGGAGGCGCTGGCAGGTTTCAAGGAGGGAGTGCGCCTTTCCCGCTACTGTCGTGAAAAACTGGCTGAAATCGAATTTCAGGTGGAATACCTTCTCAAGGAGGAGCAGGAGGCGGAGGGGGAGGGCGGCGGAGAGCCCGGTGAACCCGGCGAAACCGCTGGCGGTGCCGGTGGAGATTTCTGATCCGGGGTCTTACCTGGAGCGGCAGCGCAAAGCGGTGGAGAAAGCCCTGGTCGAACTTTTAGAGCAGCCGGGAAAGCCTGCCCGCCTGCGGGAGGCAATGTTTCACAGCGTCACCGCAGGAGGCAAGAGGCTGCGCCCGCTGCTGGCCATGGCTGCAGCGGAGACGCTGGGCTTTCCCGGTGAGAAGGTGCTGCCCGTGGCTTTGGCCCTGGAACTCATTCATACTTATTCACTCATCCATGACGACCTTCCGGCCATGGATGACAGCGATCTGCGCAGAGGCAGGCCCACCTGCCACCGGGTTTTCGGTGAAGCTATGGCCATTTTGGCCGGAGATGCGCTGTTGACCCTTGCTTTTGAACTTATTGCCTCGTACGGTCTGGAGAAGGGCCGCTCTGAGCCTGCACTGAAGATCGGGCTGGAGCTGGCCGGGGCCGCCGGGGCGGAGGGGATGGTTGCGGGACAGGTTTTGGATCTTGAGTCTGAGGGGAAAAAGATGGAGCCGGCAGAGCTTGAACGGATAGACAGCCTGAAGACAGGCGCCCTGCTGCAGGCGGCGGTGCGCTGCGGTGCCATCGCTGCGGGAGCCTCGCCTGTGCAGATGAAGGCTCTTGGCCGTTACAGCTCCTGCCTGGGGCGGGCTTTCCAGATCACCGATGACCTGCTCGATATGGAAGGTGACGCCGCCCTCATGGGCAAGGAGACAGGTGCGGACCGGGCCCGTGAAAAGGCCACCTTTCCGGCTCTGCTGGGCGCTGAAGCGGCGCGGCGGCGTGCTGAAGAGCTTTACCGCGAAGCGCTGGCCTCTCTGGATGCCCTGGAGCAGCGGGCGGATCTGCTGCGTGAACTGGCCCACCGCCTCGTCTTTAGATACAAATAGCGCCGGCAAAAAGGAGCACACTTATTCACACTGTGCGGGGTAAGGTAAAATAAAGTTTACACCAGGATATAATTTACAGCGCGAAGTATGGAAAATAAAAAATTAAGGAGGATGTTAGTTATGGCCATGTCATCAAACAGCTGCGATCATTTTTTGGATGTGCTTGCATCAAAGGCTCCCACTCCGGGAGGGGGGGGAGCGGCCGCCATGGGCGGAGCCATCGGGATGGCTCTCTCCAACATGGTGGCCAACCTCACGGTGGGCAAGAAAAGATATGCCGACGTGGAGGATGAAGTTAAGGCTCTTCTCGAGGAGGGCTACGGGATCATCGACCGCCTGAAGGCGCTGGTGGATGAGGATGCCGAAGGTTTCAAGCCGCTGGCCGCGGCCTATGGATTGCCGAAGAATACCCCTGAAGAGGCGGCCCACAAAGAAAAGACCCTGGAGGAATGCTCCAAGGTGGCCCTGGCAGTCCCGCTGGAGATTATGCGCCAGGCTTACCGGGGAATCAAAATCCATGAGCGCATGGGCGAGATCGGCTCCATGCTGGCCATCTCCGATGTGGGCTGCGGTGTGGTCTTTCTGAAGGCGGCCCTGCAGAGCGCCTACCTTAATGTGATCATCAACCTGGGCGCAATCAAGGATGTGGAATTCGTGGACGGGGTAAACAAGGAGATGGATCACCTGCTCAATGACGGAAGCAAAGTTGCCGATAAAACAATGGAACTCGTTGTCGGCAAGATCAAAAAATAAATATTATACAAATGGGAGGTTGGGATAATGGCTGAAAGATTGAGAGGAAAACCGGTAGTCGATGCCATGAAGGAAGATCTTGTAAAAAGGGTGGAGGCCCTGAAAGCAAAAGGGGTTACTCCCAAGATCGGGATTATCCGTGTGGGTGCCAACCCCGATGATCTTTTCTACGAGGGCGGCATCAAGAAGACCAGTGAAGGGGTCGGGCTTGCTTTTGAGATCTTTGAGCACCCCGAGGATATTGGCCAGGAGCAGCTGGAAAAAGCGGTTACTGATGTGGGCGCCGACAGCTCCATCCACGGCATCCTCATGTTTGCCCCGCTGCCGAAGCATCTGGACGAGAAGAAGATCCGCCAGCTCATTCCTGTGGAGAAGGATGTGGACTGCATGACCCTGGGCAGCGCGGGGAAGGTTTTTGCCGATGATGTGACAGGCTTCCCCCCCTGCACCCCCACCGCCTGCATGGAGATGCTGAAATTCTACGATATCCCGCTGAAGGGGAAAAAGGTCACCGTGGTGGGCCGCTCCCTTGTTGTGGGCAAACCTGTGGCCATGCTGCTCATGCGTGAGCATGCCACCATCACCATCTGCCATTCGCGCACTGAGAACCTGGACAAGGTCTGCGCCGAGGCCGATATCCTTGTAGCCGCCATCGGGCGGGCCAAGATGATCGGCAGCAGCTACGTCAAAGCGGGGCAGATCGTCGTTGATGTGGGCATCAACGCCGATCCCGACAATCCCGGCAAATACTGCGGCGATGTGGACTTTGCCGCGGTGGAGCCGCTGGTCGAAAAAATCACCCCCGTTCCCGGCGGAGTGGGCTCCGTTACCACCATCGTACTCTGCAAGCACACCGTCATGGCCTGCGAAATGCAACAAAATTAGTAAACCCGGTAAACTCGGTGCCAGGCACCAAGTTTACTAATTTTTACGGGCGCCCGGCGATTGATACCGGGCGCTGTGCTTTTTATTTACGTCACCCCCCTGCAGCTATTACTGAACTTAGTGAACTCGGTGCCAGGCACCAGTTCACTAAGTTTAACTTGAGCCGGGGGGCGTAGCTGTTTTAGTAAACCGGTGCCAGGCACCAGTTTACTAAGTTTTACGGCGGTTGCCCTGTTAAAAGTGTTGAAGTATAAGGGAGAATGGCCGCGTAAGCTAATGTCATGATCGTGGCATGTATGATAATATGTAAAAATAGCTTGACGTAAATATAAGAAGGAACGGTGATTGATCTTTAATGAAAATTGGAGCCCGGACAGTTAAAACAGGTTTGGTGGTTACTTTAACAGTTTTATTGGTTAATCTTTTGGAAGCGAAGATTGGTGCGGAAAGCTACAATATTGCCGGGATAGCGGCTATAACAGCGATAATATCGATGCAACCCTCCATTAAGGGAAGCCTGCAGACTTTCAGAAATAGAATAATCGCCACCTTTATTGGCGCTATCATAGCATTTGTACTGGCCTTGACTCTGGGACTGAATGCTTTTTATCTTGGGCTGGGCAGTATAGCCATTATCCTGATATGCTTACAACTAAAATTGAATGAGAGCATCAGGTTTGCCCTGGTAACCCTGGTAGCCCTTGGAACCATTAGCAGTTTTGATGTTATGCAGATCGTTTATCGCGTTTCAGGAATTTTAATCGGTCTGACTGTTTCCACGGGTCTAAATATTGTATTTTTGCCCCCTGATTATACAGAAGACCTGAAGAGCAAAATCAATGAACTGCGCATAAAGTTTGAGTGCCTGTACAGCAGCGTGATCAGTGATATTTTGAGGGATAAAAACGTAGAAAAAGATATCATTAAAAACAAAAGACAAATGATCAGGGATGAATTGGATGATGTCCGAGATATATTTTCCCTTTTGATGGACGATGTCTTCCTGACCAGGGACAACCGGTCCAAAAAGAAGCTGTTTTTAAAAAAATACCGGCGCTCCATTAATGCCATTCAATCAAACCTTGAACGGCTGACAGCTTTACACAGAAGTATCATTTTTATGCCTGAAGGTCCCCAATATCATGAGATACGTCAGGATTTACATGGATATCTAAGATACCTGTTAACTGTACATAAGCATATCTACAACAACATCGCTCTAAACGAGGAGTATCAAAAAGTTAAGGGATGTATCGATAGAGAAAAGATGCGAGAAAAGATCATGGAACTCATCAAGGCAGATAATCGTGAATGTATTTTTGAATTCTACAATGTATATTCTGAAGCGCTACGCATAAATGAGAAACTGGAACAGCTAATCATTGAATTTGATCTGGCTTCTTGAGCCTGAGCCCAGGTGAACCGGTGCCAGGCACCAGTTCACTTAGCTATTTTAGTAAACCGGTGCCTGGCACCGGTTTACCAAGTTTGGTGGCGGTTGCCCGGTTAAAGGTGTTGAAGTATAATTGAGTATATTCAACCTGGAACATTATCCAAGGAGGAGGAAAATGAAAAAAACAGATCTGCTGGTGATTGGAGGAAGCGCGGGCGGGATCCTGACCGCTACGATGGCGCGGAAGGCGTACGGTGATCTCATCGATATCACCCTGATCCGTGAAACCGAAACAGTAATGGTGCCCTGTGGAATACCCTATATCTTCGGGACACTGCGCGATCTGAAGAAAAATGTTATTCCCGATGCCATGCTCACCAATGCCGATGTGAATATTGTTATCGACAGCGCACTTGAAATAGAGAGGGAGCAGAAGACCGTAACCACCAGGGACAATGGAGTTTTTAGCTATAAAAAGCTGGTTCTGGCTACCGGTTCTCTGCCCATTATCCCCACATTTATTCCCGGTTACGATCTGGAGAATGTCTATCCCATAACGAAAGATGAAGTTTACCTGCAGAAGATTTTCGATAATCTGGAATCTGCCCGGAATGTTGCCGTTATCGGGGGCGGCTTTATCGGCGTTGAATTTGCAGAGCAGATCAGGTTGCTGGAGAAGAATGTTATGCTGGTCGAAATGGCGGACTCCCTTCTATGGCAGGCTTTTGACAAGAGTTTCACCGATGACATTGAGGCGCAGATGAGCGGGCGCGGCATTGAGGTGATGACAAAAACAAAGGTCAAAAGAATAGTGGGCGAAAAATCTGTAGAGGCCCTCGAACTGGAGGACGGCCGGATCATTCCCGCCGACATGGTCATCCTGGGGTTGGGCATGAAGCCCCATGGAGCGCTGGGGAGGGATTGCGGCCTGGAGATGAATGCCAAGGGCGCCATCGTGGTTGATCAGTATATGAGAACAAGCGATCCCGATATATTCGCCGTGGGCGACTGCGCCGAGAAGAAATGTTTCTTTACAGGGAAAGATGTGCCGCTGCTCCTGGCTTCAACGGCGGCGATGGAGGCGAAGATAGCGGGCAGCAATGCCTTCCAGCTAAGGCTAATCCGCGCCAACAAAGGTACCATCAGCACCTTTTCCACGAAGATATTCGGTAAAACCTTTGCGGCGGCCGGCCTGACGGAGGCCAGGGCGAAGCAGGAGGGGTACTGCCTTATGGTCGGCGAGTTCAAGACCATGGACCGCCACCCCGGCTCCCTGCCCGATGCCCAGGAAGTCAAGATCAAGATGATCTTTTCAAGATGCTCCGGGATCATCCTGGGCGCGCAGATTTCCGGCGGGAATACCGTTGCCGAGATCATCAACATTTTAAGCCTGGCCATACTAAAAGATATCACCGCAACGGAGCTCAATACATTCCAGACGGCAACGCATCCCCTGGTCTCGCCGTCGCCCATCGCCTATCCCATAAATGCGGCGGCCATGAATGCCATAGCTACAAACTGCAATCATCTCAATGAGGGCCTGGTGATTTAATTTCTCCGCTTCCAGGGCTTTCAGGATGGGAACAGGGAGTACAGCGGTGCTCCAGCCGTCTTGAGAAAGGAAAAGGGTTGTGCTATAATTTTTCAACAAGAGGCATAAGTGGTGCAGTATTCTAGTTGGCTCCCCCTCTTCGAAAACGGGCCTAAAAATCCGTTGAGGGCACATCGATGAAGTTCCTGGTGCCGGCTGCCGACGCCCAGTTGGGGGTCGGTGCTGGGAGTTAAGAAGGACGGGGCGATCTACAAAGGCATGTAGGCGTTGACCCTGCCTTCGCGGAGACCCAATGATGGTGGCCGGATGCCTGACGGCTACGGTTACTGCTTGGGAATGAACCTGCATGCGGTGAAAGCTGGGTGCAGTGTAGCCTGCCTTGAGTGGTGTGGGCGGGGGGAGGAGAAATTTCCTGAAACCCACACTGCAAAAGAGGCTAGGAGAGGTCAGGAGCCAGGGAGGAAATCTTCTAGACTGTTCTCGCAAGAGAGGCAAGTCAGGGATTACAGTGTGAGCTAAGTGGCAATCCAGCTCTGCCATTGGTGACATGGCGGGAATAATCTGAAAAGGGAACTGCCTTGCCGGTGACGGAGGGCGATTGTTCGGGAAAACCTGCTGGACCTAAGCCGCAACGTTTATCTGGCCTGCTACCACTTATGTTTTTTTTACAGTTTATCCGGGGAGCGCCCGGCAGCCGGAGTATATCCGGGCGGCAAGATGATTAACCTGAAATAACGCAGCGGGCTCACGGCAGAGCCGGTGCGAACTGGTGATGAGTTGGCTAAAGGCAAACGCAGCAGCCCCTCCGGGCGCTGGATAGCAGGAATCACCATCTGGTCTTTTATCCTGGCGGTGCTTATCGGTATCGTAACGCGGTTGCTGCTTGATGCAGTCTATTCGCTGATACTTTCTTTTCTGGTGCTCTGTGCCGTTATTGCCCTCGGGGTAGTCTTTGACATAATCGGCACTGCCGCCGCCGCCGCGGACCAGGCTCATTTCAATGCCAGGGCCTCCCGTAAGGTATACGGCGCCCGGCGGGCCGTGGAGCTGGTCCAGCATGCTGATCAGGTGGCCAGTTTCTGCAATGATGTTATCGGTGATATCAGCGGTATTGTCAGCGGAACGCTGGCGGCGGTGATTATCTCGCAGCTAACCATTACGGATCTTTATGAACCGGCGGAGATCTACGGCGGGATATTATTGACTGCGCTGGTGGCGGCGCTGACTGTGGGGGGGAAAGCCTGGGGCAAGAATGTGGCTATCAACCGCTCAACCGAAATTATTACTTTTGTCGGGGAAACCTTAACGAGGCTGGAAAGCATGCGGGACAGGCTCCTTTTACGAAAAACCAGATGAGGTGACAGTGGATGAAAGAATGGTCCGGCAGGTTCAAGCTTCCCGAAGATCTAAAAAAACTGGGGAATGCTGAGCTGAAAGAGCTGGCCTCGGAAATAAGAAACTATATGATCCGGATTGTCTCTGACAATGGAGGGCACCTTGCTCCAAGCCTGGGTGTGGTGGAGCTTGCCCTGGCTCTGCACAGCACTTTCCAGAGCCCGGGCGACCAGATCATCTGGGATGTGGGGCACCAGAGCTACCCGCATAAACTTCTTACCGGGCGCTGGGATCGCTTCCCCACTTTGCGCCGCTACCAGGGGCTCAGCGGTTTTCCCAAGCCCTCGGAGAGCGAGCACGATCCCTATGGAACAGGACACAGCTCCACCTCCATCTCCGCCGCCCTGGGCCTGGCCCTGGCCCGCGATTTCTTCGGCGCTAAAAATAAGGTCATCGCCGTCATCGGAGACGGTGCTTTTACCGGGGGCATGGCTTATGAAGCCCTGGACCATGCCGGCCATGTGAAGACCGATCTTATCGTTGTCCTGAATGACAATAAGATGTCCATCAGCTCCAATGTGGGGGCCATGTCGGCATATCTGGGAAAAATCCGCTCCGACCCGAAATACTCCCGCCTGAAAGCTGAATTTGAACAGGTGGTGGGGTGGCTTCCTGTTATCGGCAAAAGGATGGTCCATTCTGCCGAGAGGCTCCGGGGGGGAGTTAAATATATCATCGCTCCGGGGATGATCTTCGAAGAGCTGGGGCTTACATATTTTGGACCCGTTGACGGCCACAATATCGCCGTTCTGAAAAACACCCTATTGCAGGCATCGCGGATGAAAGGCCCGGTGCTGGTGCATGTTCTCACCGAGAAAGGAAAGGGCTACCGCTACGCCGAGGCGGCGCCGGAGCGTTTTCACGGCATCGGCCCCTTTGACAGGGAGAACGGTTTACCCCACGGTAAAAAGTCAAGCCCCACCTATACCGAGGTTTTCGGCAAGACACTGTTAAAACTGGCTGCAGGGGATTCAAAGATCGTGGCGCTGACGGCGGCGATGGCGGGCGGCACCGGGCTGAGCAGCTTTGCAGAAAAGTACCCCCGCCGCTTTTACGACGTCGGTATTGCCGAGCAGCATGCCGCCGGTTTGGCCGCCGCCATGGCTGCCGGCGGATTGAAGCCCGTTGTTGCCATTTACTCCACCTTTCTCCAGCGGGCCTATGACCAGCTCATACACGATGTCTGCCTGCAGGATCTGCCTGTTGTCTTTGCCGTGGACCGCGCCGGCATTGTGGGCGAGGATGGTGAAACGCACCAGGGGACCTTTGACCTCTCTTACCTGCGCACCATTCCAAAGATGGCGGTCATGGCCCCCCGCGATGAAAATGAACTGCAGCATATGCTTTACACCGCGCTCTACAGCGCCCCGGGCCCGGCGGCGCTGCGCTACCCGCGGGGCAAAGGCGAAGGGGTGGTGCTTGAGGAGCCGCGGCCGCTGCCCTGGGGCAGGGGCGAACTGCTGCGGGAGGGTGAAGATATCCTCATAGCCGCCGCCGGCACCATGGCCGGCGCAGCCCTTGAGGCTGCTGAGAGGCTTTCCCTCGAGGGGGTTGAGGCTGCGGTGATCAATGCCCGCTTTATCAAACCCCTTGACGATGAGCTTTTTCTGGAATGGGGGAAGCGCTGCGGCTGCCTGCTCACCGTGGAGGAGAATACCCTTGCCGGCGGTTTTGGGAGCGCAGTGCTGGAACTCCTTTCCCGCCATGGGCTTACCCTGCCTGTGTGCCGCCTGGGCATAGACGACTGCTTTGTCGAACAGGGGCCGCGCGATTTTATCCTCAAACTTTACGGTCTCGATGCCGGTGGGATCTTCCGAAAGGCCCTATCTTTTACCGGCGCCGGAGCCAGAGCGCGGGAAAGAGCGCGTTGAAGAGGGAGCAGGGGCGGGGGCGGGAAGAGAGGGAGCAGGAGCTGGAACAAGAGCGTGAAGGTGAGCGGGAGCGGGAGGGAAAACGGCGGGAGGGGGGCCGCCGGCGCCTCGACATTTTGCTTACAGAGCGCTATCCCGGGATCAGCCGCAACCGCGCCCGCAGTGAAATCATGTCAGGCCGCGTGCACGTTGAGGGGCGGCCTTGCTCCAAGCCGGGCATGCTCTATCCCCGCGACGCCCGGATTACGCTTCTGGAACCGCAGCGGCGCTATGTCAGCAGGGGCGGGATAAAACTGGCCGGGGCGCTCGACGACCTGGAGATAAATGTGGAGGGGCTCACCATCCTCGATGTGGGAGCCTCCACGGGAGGCTTCACAGACTGCCTGCTGCAGCGCGGTGCCGACCGGATTATCGCCCTGGACGTGGGTTACGGCCAGCTTGACTGGGCGCTGCGGCGCCACCCGCAGGTGACGGTGATGGAGCGCTTTAACATCCGACACTTAAAGCCGCAGGATCTTCCCACAATCCCCAGTCTGGCGGTTATCGACCTCTCCTTTATCTCGCTGCGGCTGGTCCTGCCCGTTTTGAAGGAGAGCTCCATTCCCGGGCTGCTCGCCCTGGTGAAGCCCCAGTTTGAGGTGGGGCGCCGCGATGCCGGCAGGGGAAAGGGTGTAATCCGCGATCCCCGGCTGCACAAGGCGGTGCTGCACGACCTTACCGCTTTCGCCTGCAGCACAGGTTACTGCACCGCCGCTATTACATTCTCGCACCTTCCCGGGCCCAGGGGCAATCTGGAATTTTTCATCCACCTGAAGTTGAGCGGCGGCGCCTGCTCCTGCCCCGCCGATCTCGAAGAAAAGATCTCTGCAGCAGTGAAGAGGGCCCACAGCGAACTGGTAAAATAATCCTAGATCAAAAAGGAATTGAAAGTAGCCCGGCGAATAATAGAGTATAGTTGTACGCCTGGTGGTGATCCCTTTGCGATGGCAGGATTATATCTGGCTGCTCCTCCTCTCCGGTGCATTTCTCGCCCTCTATATTGCCAACCGGAAGGGCCGGCGCCGCTCTAATACGGTGCGGCGGGCTGTAAGGCCGCTAACCCGCCGGGAGCAGAAGGCCTGGCATCTGCTGCAGGAAGGCGGCTACCGGCTGGAGGAGATCCATCCATCGGTGCCGGTGACCATGATTGTAGGCGGAAAAGAGAACAGCTTCAATTATGAAGGCGATTTCATCGTCTCCAGGGGCGGCGAGAGCTTCCTGGTGAAGGTGATTAAAGGCGACAGCGCTCCGGTCCGGTCACAGCTGCGGCGGGAACTGCTTCTGGACTCCCTCTTCTTTCAGACGAGCGGCATCTTCTTCTACCATGAGGAGAAAGGGAAGCTTGAAGAGGTTCGTTTCGCTTACGGGAGCGCAGAGAGGGGCGGAAAAGGGCTGCTCTGGAAAGGGGCGCTCATCCTGCTCATTATCATGGGGATTGTATTTCTGGGGCACCTTATGAGGGGTTCCATTTATTAAGGAGGGGCCATGCGCGGCATTGGATTAATCCCAAATTGGCAAAAAGAGAATACAGCACTTGTTGTGGAAAAGGTATGCGATTTTTTTGAACAGCGCCGGGTCCTGCTGCTTACGGCAGGTTCAGATGAGGCTGATTGCCAGGACCCCGGCGCCCTGGCGAAGAACCTGGAAAGCTGGCGCGGCCAGGTGGATATACTCATTGTTGTGGGGGGCGATGGGACCATTCTCAGGGCGGCCCGCGATCTGGTGCACTGGGATGTTCCCATACTGGGGATCAACATGGGGCACAAAGGCTTTCTGGCGGAGATCGAGGTGGAGCAGATCGACCGCTACCTGCAATATGTCATCGCAGGACAGTACCATTACCTGGAGCGGATGATGCTCGAAGCCAGGGTGCAGCGGCAGGGGCAGGTGCTGGAGCAGTTTATCGCCCTCAATGATATCGTTGTTTCGCGGGGCCCCTTTTCCAGGATCCTCAGGCTGAACACCTTTATCAATGATGATTTTCTGGAGAGCTATTCAGGCGACGGGGTTATCGTGGCCTCGCCCACAGGCTCCACCGGCTATTCCCTATCCGCCGGCGGGCCCATTGTGAACCCTTCCCTGGAGCTCATCGTGATTACCCCCATCTGCCCGCACAGCCTGAATAACCGTTCCGTTATCGTTACCGCAGAGGAGCAGATCCTGATGCGCATTGAATCGCGGCAGGCAGAGATAGTGCTCACTGCAGACGGGCAGGTGGGCTTTGACCTGCAGGAGAAAGATGAGGTCCTTGTCAGGAAGGCGGCGCAGAAAGTGAAGCTCATTCATTTTAGGGACAACTCTTTTTACCGGCTGCTCCATCAGAAATTAAAAGGGTAGGGGCGGCGGGGAGAAAATAAGGATCAGGTAGGGAAAAAACAAAAGAAGAGACGAAAGAGTAAGCCAAATAAGGAGGGGGAGGCTCCAGATGCTCACTGAGATCCGGGTTTCGCAGTTAGCCCTTATTGAAGATCTCACCCTGAATTTCGGAGAGGGGCTGAATGTGCTCAGCGGTGAGACAGGGGCGGGAAAGTCGATTGTCATCGGGGCGATCAATCTGCTTCTGGGTGAGCGCGCCTCTACGGAGCAGATCCGCCAGGGCGAAAAGAGCGCCTTTGTTGAGGGGATCTTTCATTACCCTGCCGCCTCCCCGGAGGCGGAGATGAAAGCCCTTCTGGAAGAGGCGGGCATTGAAGCCGGTGATGGTGATGCCCTCATTGTTGCCCGGGAAATTTCGCACAGCGGCCGCAGCATCGGGCGGGTAAACGGAAGGGCGGTGCCCATCTCTTTCCTGAAGGAGCTGGGACAGCTCCTTGTCGATCTGCACGGGCAGCACCAGCACCAGTCGCTTTTACGGCTTAATTACCACCGCGATCTCCTCGACTCCTTTGGCGGTGAAAGGTGTGCCCGGGCCCGCAGCGAGGTGCAGGGGCTTTACCGGCTGCGCCAGGGGCTCCTGGAGCAGCTTGCCTCCCTGGGGCATGACAGCGCTGAGCGGGAGCGGCGCATGGATATTCTCTCTTTTCAGACAAAGGAGATCGAAGAGGCGAAGCTCCAACCCGATGAAGAGGAGAGGCTGCTCAGGGAAGAGAAGATCCTGGCCCATGCGGAGAAGCTGGGCGGGCTCATCGCCTCCGCCCACGCCGGGATTTACAGCGGCGATGAGCGCAGCGGAATCCCCCCCATGGTTGATCTCCTTGCTCTCTCCAGGAATCAGCTGCAGGAGGCGGCGCAGATCGATGAAAAACTGGCTCCCCTTGTGGTGCTGCTTGAAAGCGCCGCTGCGCAGATGGAGGAGGTCTCCTTTGAGCTGCGCGATTACCAGGCCGCTTTTGAATACAATCCCGCTGAGCTGGCAGCGGTACAGCGGCGTCTGGAGCAGCTGCAGGTTTTGAAAAGAAAGTATGGGGGCACACTCGCCGGGGTAATTGAGTTTGCAGGGCGGGCAAAGGAGGAGCTCTCCAGGCTGCAGAACAGCGAGTCGCTGGCCCGCCAACTGGAGGGGGAGATTGAGGCCGCGGCAGAGAAGCTTGCCGGCGCCTCCCGCCGGCTCACCGGGCTGCGCCGCGATGCGGCGGAGCAGCTGGAGCCGCTCCTGGGCAGCCTCCTTCAGGAGCTGGCCATGCCCAAAGCGCGCTTTAGCGTTGCGCTGGCCCCCCTCGAGAGCTTTACGCCCCAGGGGATGGACCGGGTGGAGTTCCTTTTCTCGGCAAACCCCGGTGAAGAGCTCAAACCGCTGTCCAGGATCATTTCAGGCGGAGAGATGTCGCGGGTGATGCTTGCCATAAAGACCATCTTTGCCGGAGAGGAGCGCATCCCCACGATCATCTTTGACGAGGTTGACGCCGGCATCGGCGGCGCAGCGATCCAGTCTGTGGCCGAGAAGCTGGCCCTGCTGGCGGCTCATCACCAGATCATCTGCGTCACCCACAGCCCCCAGATAGCCGCCATGGCCGGAAGCCATATGCGCCTCTACAAGGAGCACGCCGGAGAGCGCACCCTGACCAGGGCGGCGCAGCTTAATCCCGAAGAGAGGCGCAGGGAGATCGCCCGCATGCTTGACGGAGCAGCCATCGACCAGGCCGGCCTGGAGCATGTGGACAGCCTGCTGGAGCGGGCGGATAGGTTCAAAAAAGAAGCACGATCCAGCCCCGGGGGGAAATAGATATGCACCTTGTTGATATGATGACCCGGGATTATGCCACCTTGCATCCCGGCGACACCCTGAAGAAGGCGGTGCGGATGCTGCGCAGCAGCCAGCGTGACGGACTGCCTGTATTGAATGACGACGGCACCCTGGCCGGAATATTTACGAAGACAAATCTCTACGACGCTCTCCTGAAAGAGAGCACCCTGGATGAACCTGTGTACAGGTTTTACAACCGCAATGTGGTGAAGATCCCCGTGGACCTCACCTACAGCGAGGTCATCGACTCAGTGCACCGCATTCCCGTAGGCACAGGCGTGGTCGTGGGGAAAGACGGCTCTGTAGCCGGGCTTTTCACCAAGGTGGAGCTTATCACCTCCCTCTTCAAGGAGGAGCGCATGCTCAACGCCCGCCTGAGAGCGGTCTACCAGGCGATGCACAACGGTCTTATCTCGGTGGATCAATCCTGCCGCATTAACCTTATCAACCGCGCCGCCGCCCAGCTTTTCGGGCTTGACGGGGAGAGCGCCGCCGGCCGCAGCCTGGATGAGCTGCTGCCCGGCCTGAACATGGCCCCGCTGCTGCAGGAGGGGACAGTGGAGATCGGGGCGAAATACTCCTACGGCGGCGCCGCCACCGTAGTCAACAAAACCCCCCTTCTTGACGGCGGCCGCGTAGCCGGGGGCATCGCCATCTTCCAGGATATCACCGAGCTGGAGCAGGTTGCCGAGGAACTGGGCAGTGTTAAAAGCCTTAACCGCACGCTCCAGACAGTCCTTGACATTGGATACGACGCCATTGTGGTTGTGGATGAACATGGGGCGGTCATACTGACGAACCGCTCTTTTCTCGATTTTGTGCGCCTGGAAGAGAGAGAGGTGCTGCACCGCCCGGTGGATGAAATTCTTGAAAACAGCAGGCTTCCTGTGATTGTAAAGACGGGAATTCCCGAGCTGAATGACATTCAGTTTGTTGAAGGCAAACCTTATGTTGTCTCCAGGCTCCCCATTGTCCGTGACGGGCAGATCATCGGGGCGGTGGGGAAAATCAGTTTTCGCCGCGTTGACGAGCTGCGCGACCTGGCCCGCCGCCTGGAGGCGATGGATCACCGGCTGGCCCACTTCCAGGCCGAGCTGAAAAAGGAGCGCTACAGGGAACGGCCCTACCGTTTTGACGATATCATCACCCTTAATCCGGCCATGGAGCGGCTGAAGCGCGAGGCCCGCCTGGCAGCACAGGGCCTCTCCACAGTTCTGGTACATGGGGAGAGCGGCGTGGGCAAGGAGCTCTTTGCCCAGTCCATCCATTATGACGGGCCGCGCCGCGACGGGCCCTTTGTAAAGATAAACTGCGCCGCCATTCCGGAGAACCTGATTGAATCGGAGCTTTTTGGCTATGCTCCCGGCGCCTTTACAGGGGCGCAGAAGTCGGGCAAGCCCGGCCGCATCGAGCTGGCCGATGGGGGGACCCTTTTTCTCGACGAGATTGGCGATCTGCCCCTGCCGCTGCAGGCAAAGCTGCTCCGCTTTTTGCAGGATCGCACCTTTGACCGCGTGGGCTCCACAGAGACAAGGCGCGTAGACCTCCGCGTCATCGCGGCGACGAACCAGGACCTGGAGCAGAAAGTCTCCGAAGGGGGCTTCCGCAAAGACCTATATTTCCGCCTCAATGTCATCTCCCTGCCGGTGCCGCCGCTGCGGGAGCGCCCTGAAGATATACTGCCCCTGGTCCATGCTTTTTTAAGGAAATACAACAGCCTTTTCAGCCTGGAGGTGCAGGATATCTCGGAAGAGGCGCTGATGACCCTGCAGGATTACAGCTGGCCGGGAAATGTGCGCGAGCTGGAGAATGCCGTGGAGAGAGCGATGAATTTTACAGGCGCCAGGGTGATCGAGGCTGAGGATTTGCCGCACCACCTGCGGCGGAGAAGGGGCGAGGGCTCTGCTGCCCTAAGCGGGGAGAGCGCTGCCGCCGGTGCTGCGGAGGGGCCAGAAGAAGCCCTGGCAGAGTATCGGTCGCAACAGGAGGCGCTGGAAAAAGAGACTATCCTCCGGGCCCTGCGAAAAGCCGGTGGCAACAGAAGCAAAGCCGCACGCATTCTGGGCATGAGCCGCTCCTGGTTCTACGAGAAACTCAGCCGCCACAACATCAACTGAACAGGTTATTTGATTTCCCCTGCTCATTTCCTGTTGCCCTTTGACCCGGTAAAAAGCAAAACTCCGGTTATAATGAAATTTCCCGGAGTTTCCCCGAGTTGCCTGCGCCGGTGCCTGGCACCGGCGCAGGTAACTTTATGATTTTTTAAGGACCTTTTTAAGCTATTGTCTCCGCCGCCTCTTCAATGGCCGGCAGCTTTAGTTATAGGCGGTGAAGCTTTTATTGCGCAGGCGCAGGCGGTCGGCCACCATGGCGATAAATTCGGAATTGGTGGGCTTGCCCTTCTCCGTCTTGATGGTGTAGCCGAAAAATTTCTTGATCACATCGATGCTGTTGCGCGCCCAGGCAACTTCAATAGCATGGCGGATTGCCCTCTCCACCCGGCTGGGTGTGGTGTCGAAACGCTCGGCAATTTCAGGATACAAGACCTTGGTAATGGAGCCCAAGAGGTCGATATCTTCAATAACCATGATAATGGCGTCGCGCAGGTACAGATAGCCCTTGATATGGGCGGGGATACCGATCTGGTGCATAATCTCGGTAACCTCCTCCTCCAGCGGAATCCTCGAAACCATTTTCTTCGCTGCAACAGCGGCAAGGCCGGTTTCGCGGACCAGATCGCCGCCGCCCAGCTGGCGGATTCTTTCAGGAAGCATCTCCATGTCAAAGGGCTTTAAAATATAGTAGGAAGCCCCCAGTTCCACTGCCCTCCTGGTGATGTTTTCATGTCCAAAGGCTGTTAGCATGATCACACTGGGCCGGCGATCCAGCTCCATCTCTGCGATTGCCTCCATTACTCCGATACCGTCAAGATGCGGCATGATAATATCTAGAATGAGTACATCGATCTGGTTATCCTCGAAAACATCCAGGACTTCCTTTCCGTTAAATACGCTGGCGACAATTTCGAAATCGGGCTGCATAGAAAGGTATGAAGTTAGTAAGGCGTTGAAATCACGATTGTCATCCGCCACTACTATTTTTAACACTTTTTAGCCCCCTTGCTTTATTTTAGTGAATCTGCTATAAAAAATTCGACATTCACTTGTAAAATCCTTCTTTCAATTATAAATAATATTAATTAATGGTAAATATTTCAGCCTCCTGGTACATCCACTCCGCGAAGATGGCATAACCCCGCTCGGGATCATTTATAAAAACATGCGTCACCGCGCCGACAATTTTCCCATTCTGAATGATGGGGCTGCCGCTCATCCCCTGGACAATACCTCCGGTTTTACTCAGCAGCTCCCCGTCAACGACACGCAGGATCATTCCCTTATCTGAAGGACCGGACTGGCAGGTAATCTTCTCTATTTCCACATCAAAGCAGCCGATGGTCTCATCTTCAATCACCGTGAGGATCTCTGCAGGCCCTGTCTCCACCTCCGTGGCAAGGGCCATGGGCAGCGGCTCGCTGTAGGGAGAGGGGGTTTCCTGAAAATTTGTAATCCCCCCGAAAATACCAAAAGGGCTGTTTTTCGTGATATTGCCCAGGCTGTTATCGATGAAAATCCCTGTTTTTTCCCCGGGGCGGCCTCTCTGGGCCGCTTTAATGTTGATAATTTTTGCTTTGACAATGGAGCCCTCGCTTAAGTTTATAGGCTGATTGGTATCGGAATCGAGAATAACATGGCCCAGGGCGCCGTACCGCTTTGACACAGGATCGTAAAAGGTGAGCGTGCCCACGCCGGCGGCGGAATCGCGAAGGTAGAGGCCGATCCGGTAGAGGCCGTCGGAAGGTGAAAAACGGGGGACCAGCGACAGGTTGAACAACTCTTCGCCGCGGCGGATGGATAGGCGGAGCCGCCTGCCCTCATTTTCCGCCAGCAGGCGGGCCGCTCCGGGAGCATCCTCCACACTTTTCCCATTGATCTTCAATATGATATCGCCAATTTTAACCCCCGCCTCCCGGGCCGGCGAGAGGCTCTTCCCGGAGACGGTAAAATAGTAAAAACCTACCACATTGACCCCCTGCGATCGCAGCTTGATCCCGATGGAGTGTCCGCCGGGGATCAGTTTTACCTCGGGCAGCACATTTACCGTGACCCGGCGCAGCGGGATCCAGCCGAAAAGTGAGAATTCCAGTTTCACCTCTCCCAGGTTGTTTCCCTCAAGACTGATAGGGGCATTTACCCTGCTCAGATCTTTTAACAGAGGACTGCCATTGAAGAGGACAACATCATCGCGATCGCCGCGCACATAGAGAAAGGGAAGCCGCAAGTTAACATAATACGACCCACCCTGATAAATCCTGATATTATCAAAGGTGTTTGCCTGCAGCTGCAACGTGGTCAGCGCCATCCAGAGGAGAGCGGCAAGGAGAAAAAGGATGAAAAGGTATTTAAGCCTTAATGGTTTCATGAACTTTGCCGTTCCTTCCGGTTTGATTATGGTATTTGCGTTGCTGGTAAGGCTTTTTTAAATTGTCCGCAAGGAGATCAATTTATCCCCCCTTGTTGACATAACATGCAATCTTATATTTGACAGCTCAGCACCTTTACGGAAGGATTGGCTTGATTTGTTTAATATGTGAAAGGGAGATGGGGGAAAGCTAAATAAGGGTGTGAGTAAAAATGTTTCCTTCCATCTACAAAGGAAAAGGAAAAGGAAAAGGAAAAGAGGCTCTTTCCCGGGCGGGACGGATCCGCAAAGATCGCTCTACGAAAAAGCTTGTCCAGCGGCTCCGCTCCAAAGAGATTGCCCTCATTTCCCACTGCGGCCTGGACTGGACTGCAGCAGAGGGGTTGCTGCGCTGCGGTGTCAGGACAGTTTTAAATACAGAGCCCTTCTGCAGCGATCTTTTTCCGCCTGCGGCGCTGCAGCAACTGCTCCGCCGGAAGGTGCACCTTGTGGAAAATCTGGGTGAAGAATTTTTTGAAGCGGTGCGCCAGGGGGAGATGGTCCGGGTTGTGGGGGCAGCGGTCTATTGCCGGGGAATGGAAATAGGGCGCGGCAACCTGCTGACTGAAGGCCTTTACAGTGAATTTTACAGGGATTCGCTGCAGCGGAGGGATGAGGTTGTTGAAAATTTCCTGGTAAACACCCTGGATTATGCCTACAGGGAACGTGCTCTTGTAACCGGAAAGATCCACCCCCCGCCTTTGAAAAGCGACTTTAAGAACCGCCATGTGGTGGTGGTAATCCGGGGAAAGGGTTTCCGCGAAGATCTCCGGGCGATGAAATACTATCTCAGGGAAAAAAAGCCCCTCCTCATCGGTGTGGATGGAGGCGGAGATGCAATACTGGAATTCGGTCTCAGGCCGGACCTGATCATAGGCGATATGGACAGTGTGAGCGATGAGGCGCTGCGGCAGGCCCGCGAGCTGGTGGTGCATGCTTATGCCGACGGCAGCGGTGTTCCCGGGCGCGAGAGGCTGGGCCGTCTCGGCCTGAAACACCATCTTTTCAGTGCACCGGGAACCAGTGAAGATATTGCCCTGCTGCTGGCTCACGAGCTGGGGGCGGCGCTGATCGTTGCTGTGGGGACTCATTTTTCAGCGACAGAATTTCTGGAAAAGGGGCGGATGGGGATGGCCAGCACATTCCTGGTGCGGCTGAAAGTGGGTCACAGCCTTGTTGACGCCAAGGGTGTGAGCCTCCTCTACCAGCGGCGGGCTGCAGGATTTCTGCTCCCCCTGGCTCTCTGCGCCGGTCTCTGTCCCCTGCTGACGATGGCCTTTTACTCTCCGCCGGTCCGCCACCTGTTCCGTCTCTTGATCTTTCGTTTGCAATTGTTTCTTTAGCAGCTAAGAGCACGCCTGCGCCGGCCGGCTGCACTGGCTTTGAGGCGGTGATTTTATCTTTGACTACCGGGAATACTTAGTTGCCATAGGCGCAGTTTTTCTCGCCCTGGCCCTGGGGATCCTCATAGGGGTCTCTTTTGGCGACAGCCTCCTTGTGGCCAATCAGCGCGGCATCATCGAGCTCATGGAGGAGCAGCTGGGCGGCCTCAGGGAACTTGGCCGGCGGCAGGAGAAGGAGCTGCAGCGCTGGGATGAGACGAAGCCGCTGCTGCGACGCACCTTTTGCCGGGCGCTCACCGGGAAGGGGATCGTTCTATTCAGCCGCTGCGAGTCAGAGGCGGAGCAGATAAGGGGACTTCTCGAAGAAAGCGGCGCCGCGGTAACTCACATTTTCCTCGCTTCCACCGGTGAAGAGGGGGCCGGGGAGACCGGTGAGCTCCGTTGTCCCCTGCCCGATGCCGCAGAGCTCTCCCATTTGCTCTCGCTCCCCGGGGGAATGAGCGCCGCAGAGCTGGAGCCGCTGGGATTGGAGCTGCGGCAGCGGGAGGGGTGGGAGCTCCAGGGGCCCCCTGAGTGCTGCATCCTCCTTCTTTTCACAGGGGAGGGGCGGGAGCCCTGCAGCTTTTTTAACGAACTCTGGCGGTTGCTGCATGAAAAGGGGATGAGGGTGATCGCGCTTTTACCCTGGCAGGAAAACAGGGGGAAGATGGGACCGCCGGGAATGAAAGGGGAGCCCAGCCTTGTGGACAATATCGATACATTCTGGGGGGAGATAGCCCTGCTCCTCATGCTTGCTGAAGATGGCTGCGGTCACTACGGTTTTGACAGCGCCGCCAGAGGGCTGCTACCGCCTGCATTGGAGAGCCGCTGATATGGATAGGAAGATGGAACTGGATGTACTCATACCCGCCTGCAATGAGGCGGGATATATCGGGGGAACAGTGGCGGCGCTGCTGGAATTGCCCCAGGTCAAAGAGATCCTGGTGGTGGATGACGGCTCTGCCGATGGGACCGCCGCGGAAGCCACCGCTGCCGGGGCGCGTGTTATCCGGTTGCCGCGCAATCTCGGCAAGGGAGAGGCGGTCCTTTTTGGCGCCCGCTTTGCCCTGGCGCCCTACCTCGCCCTTGTCGATGCCGATCTGGGCGAATCGGCGGTGGAGCTTAAAAAACTCATGGCCCCCCTTGCCGCCGGCGGGGCCTCCATGACGGTGGCCGCCTTTCCCCCCCGCCGCCGGCGGGGCGGTTTCGGCCTTGTAAAAAAACTGGCTGCCTGGTCCATCTACCGCATTTCCGGCTGGCTGCCCCGCGAACCCCTCTCGGGCCAGAGGATTCTCCGGCGCGAGCTGCTGGGGCTGCTCTCGTTCCCGCCCCGCGGCTTCGGGCTGGAAGTGGCGCTGACACTGGATCTGCTGCAGCAGGGCTGCCGCATTCTGGAGGTGCCCACCCTGATGTCACACCGCGAAAGGGGAAGGGGGCCATCGGCCTTCCTGCACCGGGGCCGCCAGTGTATTGCCCTTCTGCGCGAACTCTGGCGGCGCCGTGATCGACTGCTCAGGGGAGCGGCCCCTTAGCCGTGCCGGACTATTTGGGAATGGCTGTTCTGCTGGCAGCTCCGCTTTGGACCGCCTTTCTGGGGCGGCGGCTCATCGAATTCTATGAGCGCAGAAGGCTGGTAAAGGTTAACTACCGCGGGGAGGCCGTCTCCCCGGCCCTGGGGCCGGCCCTGCTCCTGGGCTACCTCACCGCAGCCGCCGCCGTGCTCTGGTGGGGAGGGTGGGGAGGAGGGGGAGAGGGGGGCGGGAGCCCGCCCCCGGCGGCGGCGCTGCCCTTTCTCCTGACGGGCTTCGCTTTTCTCGGCCTCTGGGATGATCTGATGAACGATACAACGAGCGGTTTCAAAGGCCATTTCGGGGCCGGAAAGCGGGGGAGGCTCACCGGCGGACTGCTAAAGGTGGTTGTGGCGCTGCAGGTCAGTTTCCTTTTCGCCGGAGCCCTCCCTTTTACCCCCTGGCGCAGGCTGGCGGCGCTGCCGCTCATCTTGCTGAGCGCCAATGGGATTAACCTTTTTGACCGCCGCCCCGGACGGGCGCTCAAGCTCTTCTTCACCGGCGCCCTGCTCATCATATTCCTGGCGGGAAGGTGCGCCGGCGCAGCGGCAGAGCTGCTGCTGCCCCTGGTGGTGCCGGCCCTGGCCCTCGCCCCCATGGACCTGGAGGCCTCGGGCATGCTCGGCGACTGCGGCGCCAATCTGCTGGGGGCTGCTCTGGGGGCCTGCGCCGTGCTTTACCTGCCCCTCCCCGCGCAGGGGGCGCTGCTCCTCTTTTGGGCCGCTCTCCATCTGTTCTGTGAGTATTACTCCCTGAGCAGGGTAATAGAGGGCAATACTCTGTTGCGGCGTCTCGATTACCTGGGCTGTCGCCGTGCAAGAAAGGCCCTCCGCCCCCCTCTTTGGAGCATCCCCATCCCCACCGGCCCCCTCCCCACGGGGGGAGAGCAGCCGGTTTTTTTAGAGGAAAACCCGGAAGAGGTGGAGAATGTTAGCAAAGGTGGTTTGAGCCGACAAGATGATCCGCCACCGCATAGGCCTGGCCGGCGCCGTTAAGGAAAGGCGCGGCGGGGTCAGCCAACTAAAGGTGATTGTTGACGGTGAAGAGAGCGCAGCGCTGAATTATAATTTTCTTACCGGCCCGGTGAAAAGGGGCGATCTGCTTCTGCTGAATACAACGGCGCTCCATCTGGCGCTCGGCAGCGGCGGATATCATTTTGTGGAGCATAATTACAGCTGCCCTCCGCCCCGCTTTGGGGGCAGCGGCCATATTATGAAACTCTGCTACACTCCCTGGCAAATGCGCGTGCTCAGCTGCGAAGAGGATGAAGCAGGTTTCGGGGCGGGGCTGGCCCGCTTCAAGAGTCTGGAAAAAACTGCTGTGCTCATTGGAGAGCTGCACAGCATGGTCACCCCTGCCGTTGCGGTGTTGAAATATTATCGGCCCTCCTGCCGGATTGCCTACATCATGACCGATGGGACTGCACTGCCCCTTGCCTACAGCCGGAATATCGCCGGGCTGCAGGAAAGGGGGCTGCTCAGCGGCACGGTAACCTGCGGCCATGCTTTTGGCGGCCAGCTGGAGGCGGTAAATGTCTACTCCGCACTGGCCGCCTGCCGCACACTGGTGGAAGCAGATTTTATCATTCTCGGCCCCGGACCCGGCAGCATCGGCACTGCGAGCAGCCTGGGCTTTAGCGGAATGGAGACGGGCGATCATGTGAACCGCGTCAATGCCCTGGGCGGGGTTCCGCTTTTTATCCCCCGGATCTCCTTTGCCGAGCGCCGCAGGCGCCATTATGGGATCAGCCACCACAGCCTTACCGCCCTGGCTCTGGCCGCCCTTACTCCGGCGCTGCTGGCGCTTCCGCTGATGCCGCCGGCGCAGCTGCGCCTTTGCCTGGGGCAGCTTGCCGGGCGGGGTCTGATGGGGCGCCACAACCTGCAGGTGCTGCAGCCGCCGCCCCTGGAGAGGATCATGAAGCAGTTGGGCCTGGATCCCCCGGAGAGTATGGGACGCAGCTACCGGGAAGATCCTTATTTTTTTGATGCCGCCGCCGCTGCCGCCGTTGCGGCGCTGCGGCTGGCCGGGCTGGCCAGTGAAGAGGAAGGGGAGGAAGAATATGGAGAAGCAGGGAAAAGAGCTTTGGGAGGAGACACTTTCATCAACCTATCTTTACCGGGGAAGGATTGTAAATCTCCGACAGGACCAGATCCTCTACCCGGGCGGCAAAGAGCCCGCTTTGCGGGAAATCGTGGAACATCCCGGCGCCGTGGCCATCCTGGTGCTCGATGAAAAAAAGCGCCTGCTCCTGGTAAGGCAGTACCGCCATGCCGCCTCGGGGATCCTGCTGGAGGTGCCTGCGGGGAAACTGGAGGCCGGCGAAAAGCCGCTCACCTGCGCTCAAAGGGAGCTGGCGGAGGAAACAGGCTGCCGCGGTGGAAAGTGGCGGCAGCTCACCTGGTTTTACACCTCACCGGGCTTTTGCGATGAAAAAATCCATCTCTTTTTTGCTGAAGGAGTTACTGAAGGAACGCCCGATCCCGACGGTGACGAAACCCTGGAGCATCTTTGGATTGACCTGGCCGAAGCGCAGCAGGCCCTTATCCGGGGCGAGATCAATGACGCCAAAACGATCATCGCCCTGCACTTTGCCGCTCTGCTCACAGCATAAACAACCCTTCCGCTGCATAGAGATAAGCGAATTCTTCCTGGCAGGAGGGGGAGACTTGGAGGAGATCAGGCGCCAACTCAGGGAATATTTGCAGGAAAACATGGGCACATATATCCTTATCATCGTCCTCTTTACCGGCGGTGTGCTGGCCGGTGCTTTTGCCCTGCGGGGGCTGGAGATGGAGAAACTGCTCCTGCTGAACCGCTATTTTGGTTGCTTTGTTGAGCATGTAAAGGGCACCGGGGCCATCGATCAGGGGGCTCTTTTCCGGCAGGCGCTGCTCCTGAACTGCTACTACCTGCTGCTTACCTGGTTTCTGGGCATATTTTTGTGTGGCTTTCCTTTTATCGCCGCCCTGGTGGGGCTGCGGGGTTTTTCGCTTGGTTTTACCGTCGGTTTTTTAGTGCAGCGCTCTTCGCTGCGGGGTGTTCTTTTTGCCGCCGCTTCCCTGCTGCCGCACAATCTTATCTTAATTCCGGCGCTCGTCGCCTGCGGTGTTACAGCTTTTTCTTTTTCCTGGCTCCGCCTGCGCTGCTACCTGGAGAAACGAGACTGCTCCCTCTTTGAACACCTGGGGCCTTATTCATTCATGTTTTTCCTGTTGGGGCTGTTGATGGCGGCAGCTGTGCTGGTGGAAACTTTCATATCGCCTGTTTTCTTAAAAATGGCGATCCCGGTAATTCTCTAAAATGCCGGTTTATCGCTTGTTTAAAAAAGGGTTTTCTCTCACGGCTGTGGAATAGATTGAAGAATTTTCATTTTTGGGGGCAACTCATCAATGCATTCGTGGCTCGAGCATTTTTCCCATTATCTTTCTGTAGAAAAAGGACTGGCCCGGAATACTCTCGACTCTTACAGGCGGGATTTGAAAAAATTTATTCAGTTCCTGGAGAAAGAGAAGGTATCCTCGCCGTCAAAAGTTGATCGCTCGCTCATCACCCGCTATCTTCTCCGCCTGAAAGAGGATGGGAGGGCGCCTTCAACTATTTCCCGCAATGTGGCCTCCATTCGTTCATTTTTCAACTTTCTGGTGCATGAAGATCTCATGGAAGAGAACCCTGCGCAACTGGTAAAAGCGCCGCGGATTGAGAAGAAACTGCCCCGTGTTCTGACCACAAAAGAGGTGGACAGGTTGCTGCGGCAGCCCCGTGACGACAGCCAGGCAGGCTTGCGTGACAAAGCCATGCTCGAACTGCTGTATGCCTCGGGGATCCGCGTTTCAGAGCTTGTCTCCCTGAATGTTGTCGATTTCAGTCCCGAGGTGGGATATTTGCGCTGCCGGGGCAAGGCCATGAAAGAGCGGATTGTACCCATCGGCTCTGTGGCAGTGAATTATGTGGGGGAATACCTGCGCAACTGCCGCCCGAAAATGATTAAGATGAACGATGAGAAGGCGCTATTTTTGAACCATCACGGACGCCGTTTAACCAGGCAGGGCTTCTGGAAGATCCTGAAGAAATATGCCCGGCAATCCAAAATTGGCGGCGATATCACGCCGCATACGATCCGCCATTCCTTTGCCACCCACCTGCTGGAAAACGGTGCCGATCTCCTTTCAGTCCAGGAATTGCTGGGCCATTCGGATATCTCCACCACTCAAATCTATACTCAGATTACCCGCCGCAAAATCCGCGAGGTCTATGACAAAACACACCCGCGAGCCTGATAGCCCCGTCATCACAGGGCGGCGGGCGGTTATTGTTATCATCGACGGCGGCGGCGTGGGTGAGCTCCCTGATGCCGCCTCTTACGGGGATGCCGGCGCCAACACCCTGCTCCATGTTATTTCCAAGGAAGGCCCCCTGGAGCTGCCCAACCTGCAGCGCCTGGGCCTGGAGGAAATCCTTTCCCTCTCAGCGGGCACTGCCGCCCCCCCGGGGGCCCCGCCGCTGCTTAATGCGGGTTACTACGGACGGATGGCCTCCCGTGCTGCGGGGAAGGACACCACCAGCGGTCACTGGGAACTGGCCGGCCTTGTTCTGGAAAAGCCCTTTCCCCTCTATCCGCGCGGTTTTCCCCGGGAGGTCATCGATGCCTTTGAAAAGGCTATCGGGCGTCCTATTCTAGGCAATATTCCCGCTTCAGGCACGGAGATCATCAAGGAACTGGGAGAGAACCACCTGCAGACGGGCCGCCCCATAGTTTACACCTCGGCGGACAGCGTCTTCCAGATTGCAGCCCATGAAGAGATAATCCCTCCGGAAGAGCTCTACCGCTGGTGCGCCGAAGCGCGCGCCATCCTCCAGGGGGAGCACGGCGTGGGCAGGGTTATTGCACGCCCCTTTACAGGCGAACCCGGCGCTTTTCAGCGGACAATCCGGAGAAAAGATTTCTCCCTCTCCCCGCCGGGGACAACCCTTCTTGATCTTGCCGCCGCAGCAGGCTATCCTGTGGCGGTTATCGGCAAGGTAGCCGATGTCTTCAACCACCGGGGGATTACCCTGCACCGGCCCGGCGGAGACAATGAAGCCACCGCCGCCGCGCTGAAGGGGCTGCTCCGGGAGAGCCCCGGCGGCATTATCTGGGCCACTTTCGGAGACTTTGACACACTGTACGGCCACCGCAATGACAGCTCCGGTTTTGCCCGCTCCCTGGAGCGTTTTGACTCCCACCTGGGAGAAATTCTCACCCTGCTCCGCAGCGGGGACTATCTTTTTATCAGCGCCGACCACGGCTGCGACCCCACCTTCCCGGGCACGGACCACACCCGCGAACATGTACCCATCATTGCCTGGAGCCCCTCGCTTGAGCAGAGCTGCAACCTGGGCACCCGATCCTCCTTTGCCGACCTCGGCGCCTCCGCCTCCGCCTGGCTGCACCTCCCCCCCCTGAACCACGGCACCCCCTTCTGGTAAACCGGTGCCAGGCACCAAGTTCACTAACTAACTGGTATAGGTAAACCGGTGCCTGGCACCGGTTTACTAAGTTTGGGTATTATTGATGAGGCTTTGGGGAAAATAGTAAAAAATGAAAGGGGATAAGAGCGGTGAAACTGATACGCCTCATCATCCCGCTGCTTATTTTTTTTGCTGTTCCGACGCTTTCCTTTGCCGAAACTGTTGAAATTGTGGAGCCCGCCCTTCCGGAATCCGAGATCAAGGCCGAGGCCGCCCTGCTTATGGAGACAAACAGCGGAACTATCATCTGGGAAAAGCAGAGCAGCGAGAGGCTTTACCCGGCAAGCCTGACAAAGATCATGAGCCTGCTCCTGGTGATGGATCGGCTGGCTGAAGGAAAAGTATCCCTTGACGACCCCGTAACCGTCAGTGCAAGGGCTTCTTCCATGGGAGGCTCTGAGATATTCTTGAGCGCCGGGGATGTGGTCTCCCTGGAGAAGCTGCTCATTGGAATGGCTGTGGGCTCGGCCAATGATGCCGCAGTAGCTGTGGCGGAGCATGTGGCCGGCTCTGTAGAGGGATTTGTCGGGCAGATGAATGAGAAGGCGCGCAGCCTGGGGATGGAGCAGAGCCATTTTTGTAATCCTCACGGCCTTCACGACCCCGAGCATTACAGCAGCGCCCGCGATGTTATGCTCATGAGCCTGGCTTTGCTGGAATATCCGCGGATACATCAATGGGCCACCCTCTGGATGGATGAGCATTTTCTTAAAGATGAGATCCGCTCCGGAGAGGTCTTTCTCAGCAATACAAACCGCATGATTATGGATTATCCGGGGTGCGACGGCCTTAAAACCGGCTTTACCCGCGATGCGGGGAACAGCATCTCCGCCACGGCACAGAGGGGGAAGACACGCTTCCTGGCCGTGGTCATGGGATCGGAGACGGAAAAGGATCGCTATGATGCCGCCCGCATACTTCTCGATTATGGTTTCAGCAATTTCAAGTGCCTCCCGGTGATTAAAAAAGGGTCGGTGGTGAAAGTTTTACCCGTCAAAAAGGGCTCCCCATCTGAGGTTTCTGTGATCGCGGCAGAAAACCTGAGCCTTCTTTTACCCGTCGGTGCCGAAGAAGAGTATGAAAAAGAGGTGCAGCTTATACCGCTGGAACTTCCCCTGCAGAAGGGGGAGAAGGTGGGGGAGGTGCTCCTTTATCATGACGGTAAGGAGGAGCGTGTGGTGGATCTGGTGGCGGGCGAAGAGGTTCGCCGGGCTCCTGTGGGGATGCTGTATATGCGGCTCCTTAACTGTATTGTCAGGTTTGGACGTTAACGTTACTTTAAAAGACAGCGCCTCCTTCCCTTTGCCTGGCCTGGCTGCCTTTCATCGGCGCTTCCTTTAAAAACTGGCAGGTGCCGGTCACCGGGATCCGGGATCAGGAAACTGGAGATGTGCCGGGCACCGGCGGGCGGAGATGAGCCGTTCCTTTCAAGGAACGGTTTTTTTGATGGCAAAGAAAAAAAGGAGAGAAAGAGAAGTTCGAAAAATAGCTGCCCGCCTCCGGTAAAGCCGCTGCCGTGACATTGCAGGGGGACTTTTCTGCCAAAAAATTTAAGGAGCTTGCAGGAAAAAATTGAGAAGTGCAGAACTTATTTCCAAAGGAAAAGAGATCATCTCTGTACTGGGGGATAGTTATGGAGGTAGAATGTGTTCTGCGCCAATCAGTTTTGCTGATCCGCCTGAAAGGGGAGCTGGACCATCACCAGGCCGGGATAATGCGGGAGAAGGTCGACGGGGAGGCGGCCCGGTATCATGTTCGCTCTCTGCTTTTCAATTTAGGCGGCCTTACCTTTATGGACAGCTCCGGGGTGGGGGCCCTGCTGGGGCGCTATCGCAAGATCACCGCAAAAGGCGGCCGCATGGCCCTCTGTGAAGTCCCTGCCAACATTTCCAGGATCACGGAGATCTCGGGCCTGGCCCGGATGATCCCTTTGTACGAGCGCGAAGCGGAAGCCCTGCAGCACCTGCTCCTGGGGGCGCCGCCTGCAAGGAGGTCTTAACATGGTTTCAAAGCGCACATTCATGAAGCTCGAGATAGAAAGCCGCTCTGAAAATGAGGCTTTTGCCCGCGTCGTTGTCGCCGCTTTTGCGGCGCGCCTTGATCCCACCCTGGAAGAGATCAGCGATATCAAAACTGCTGTTTCCGAGGCGGTGACCAATGCCGTCATCCATGCCTATGAGGATAAGATCGGCCCTGTCACGATCGACGCCGTCATTGAAGGGAAGAGGCTTACAGTGGAGGTTGCCGACAGGGGAGTGGGTATTGAGGACCTGGAGCAAGCCCGCGAGCCGCTCTATACGAGCAAGCCGGAACTGGAGCGCTCGGGGATGGGCTTTACCATCATGGAAAATTTTATGGACGAGCTCCACCTTCGCTCCGCACCGGGAGAGGGGACTGTGGTGATCATGGCCAAGGTGATTCGCTCCCGCCGCGGGGAGGGTTAAATATCATGTCCGAGGAGCAGCTGCAGGAATTGCTGCAGCGCTTCCAGGAGGGTGAAGAAGAGGCCGGGGAGCTGCTTTTCCTGCACCTGGAGCCGCTTGTCAGGGCCTATGCCCGGCGGATAGCCCGCCGCGATGCAGAGCTGGAGGATTATTTTCAGGCCGGGATGATCGGTATGATCAAGGCGGCGCAGCGCTTTGATCCGGCCAGGGGAGTGAAATTTGTCACTTTTGCCATCTCCTGGATCGAAGGGGAGATGCGCCTCTACCGCCGCTCTCACAGTTCCCCCCTTAAAATCAGCCGTTCCCTGCAGGAGCAATCGCGCCGGCTGGAGGGCTGCCGTGCGCAGTTGATGCAAACCCTGCAGCGCGAGCCCACCGCGGGCGAACTTGCCGCCGCCCTGGGGGTTGCCCCTGAAGATATCGCCCTCATTATGGAGTCTTCGCTGCCGCCCGCCTCGCTGGATGAGGAGGCGCCCCCATTAAGAGAAGGGCTTAGCGAAGAGGAGAGCCTGCTGGAACGCCTGGCCCTCTCCGATGGGATGATGAAGCTGGCCCCGCTGGAGCGCCGCCTCATTATCCTCCGTTTTTTTGAAGAGCTGACGCAGGCTGAAATCGCCCGGCGCCTTCTCCTTACCCAGCGCCAGGTTTCACGCTTTGAAAAGAGAATTCTCCGGCAGTTGCGCACCTATATGCAGATGGAAAGCGGAATGTAATGTCACCGGGCGCTCCCGATTGTTCTGCCCCACCGGGGCTGCCCTGCCCCGGGCCGGCGCCGCCTGACCTCATCTGGAGTCTCCCTGCTCCGCTTCGCCGCAGTTCGCCCCGCTTACCAAACCACATATGTCAGGCCGCGTCATAGCTTGCCCCGCCAGTCTCCATCAGCCCCGCACCGTTCCGCACCGCTCCGCCCCCCCTGCATATATCAGCCCCGCCAGTCTCCATCAGCCCCGCCCCGCTTCGCAACGCCCCGCCCCGCCCCGTCCCGCCGCCCACCGCCCGGGTGAATAAAATAAACAATTACCTGCATACTAAAATCGTGCTGAAAAGAGATTTGTCTGGAGGGAAAAACCATTTCGCGGAGAGGTAGAAAATTTGTCGCTATACTGCTCTGGGCAGCGCTTTTTTTTATCTTCTCCGGCCTGGTGCTCTACCTGCTTTTTTCAGCCCCGCCGGAACAGCCCCGCCGCACCTATCCTGTGATGGCGAAGCCTGCGGCTTCTTCCGGCAGCCTGATAATTCATATAAACAAAGGGGATGACTGCATTGACTACAGTGGCCAAAGTTATTGAGCTTGTCGGCGAATCAGGAATCAGCTGGGATGATGCCATGCAGAGCGCTATCAGGGAGGCCTCGAAAACACTTGACGGGATCACCGGTGTGGAGGTTGTAAACTGGACGGCAAGCCTGGATAACGGGGAGATCAGGGAGTACAAGGTAAACATGAAACTCGCTTTTGGCGTGCGCGGAGATCGCTAATCGCGGAGGGGATTCCATGTCTGCTGTTCCCGATGAGCTGAACATCAGTGCCGAAGAATACCGGGAACTTGCCAAAAAAGAGAAAACCGCTCCGCCGCTGCTGCGCAACACTGTCACCGCTTTTATCAGCGGCGGGGCTGTTTGTGTCCTGGGGCAGGCCATTCAAAACATCTATATTATCCTGGGGTTTAAAGCTGAAGAGGCGGCCAACCCCACTGTAGCCACGGTCATCTTTCTGGCCTCGCTTCTCACAGGCCTGGGGGTTTTCGATCATCTGGCTCACATTACCGGCGCCGGCACCGCCATCCCGGTTACAGGTTTCGCCAATTCCGTCACCTCGGCGGCACTTGAGTTCAAAAAGGAGGGCCTTGTGCGGGGCATCGGCTCCCACATGTTCTCCCTGGCGGGATCGGTGCTCCTTTTCGGTGTGATAACCGCCTTCATCGTAGGCTTGATTTCCGCCTTTTTTTGAGCTGAGTTCAACCGGAAAAGTTGAGGAAAGCAGATGAGCCAAAAAATAGGCCGGCAGAGTATTCTGCTCAATCCCCCGCCATCTCTCACATCAACAGCAGCTGTGGTGGGGCCCATGGAGGGAAAAGGCCCCCTGGGCGATGATTTTGACCTGGTGTACCAGGATGCACGTATCGGCCAGAAGAGTTTCGAGGCTGCCGAGCGGAAATTGCTCCAGGAGGCCTGCTCCCGTGCGCTGGAGAAAGGGAATTTCCAGCTCACCGATATAGACTATTTTCTGGCCGGCGATCTTCTGAACCAGATCACCGTATCAGGCTACAGCGCCGCCGCGCTGGCCGTACCCTATTTTGGGCTCTACGGTGCCTGCTCAACTCTTACCCTGTCGCTTTCACTGGGGGCCTTGCTGGTGGCGGGCGGCTTTGCCGCCAATGTACTGGCGGCGACTTCGAGCCACCACTCCAGCGCCGAGCGCCAGTACCGCTACCCCACGGAATACGGCTTTCAGCGCCCCAGCCATGCCCAGTGGACCGTGACCGGGGGCGCTGCGGCAGTGATCAGTGCAGCGGGGGAGGGGCCGCGCATTACCGCGATCACAACGGGCAAAGCCGTTGATCTGGGCGAAAAAGATGCTTTCAGTCTGGGTGCCGCCATGGCTCCGGCGGCGGCTTCAACGATGATCATGCATTTCCGGGAGCTGCAGCGCAATCCCGGCTATTATGATCTTATCGTCACCGGCGATCTGGGCCTGGTGGGCTCGGAACTGCTGAAAAAACTTCTCGCCCGCAGCGGTTATTTCCCCGGGCAGAATTACAGCGACTGCGGCCTTATGATCTACAATCCCGAGGTCCAGAAAGTGGATGCCGGGGGCAGCGGCTGCGCCTGTTCGGGGGTGGTGGTTCTGGGCCACATCTACAAGCGGATGAGGGCGGGAGAGCTGAAGCGGGTCCTCGCCATCTCCACAGGTGCGCTGCACAGTCCCACCACCCTCTCTCAGGGCGACTCCATCCCCGGTGTGGCCCATGCTGTAGCCCTGGAGATGTAAGCGGGGTTGCGGGTTTGCCTGCGCTGGGCGCGCGGGTGCAGGGGTATAGGGATACAGGGATATACAGACACAGAGGCATACGGATATAAGGATACAAGGGCGCATGGATACACAGACACACGACGGGCATAACGGGTATAAGGGAAAGGAGTACAGTATATGGGCAGCTACCTCACCGCTTTTCTGATTGGCGGGCTTTTCTGCCTCGTGGGCCAGCTTCTTTTTGACCTGACCCCCTTTACGCCGGGACATATTCTTTCCGGCTTCGTCGTTGCAGGCGGCATCCTGGGAGGGCTGGGCCTCTACGACAGGCTGATTCAATTTGCCGGAGCAGGGGCCAGCCTGCCCATATCCAGCTTTGGCAATGCCCTTGTCAAGGGGGCCATGTCGGAAGCTGCCCAACGCGGTGTCATCGGTATTCTGACGGGGATGTTTGAACTCACCAGCACAGGGATCACCGCGGCGATAGTCTTCGCCTTTTTAGTGGCGCTGATTTTCAATCCCAGGGGCTAAAAGTCGCCCCGGGGGGAAGAGAGGGATCAATACAAAAATCATGTCCACAGCGATCTTTAAGAAACTGGAACAGAATAAAGCCTATCTCCAGGAACGCCTTGAGCTGGGCGATAAAAACTTCGACCTCATCTTGAAGGAGTTCAAGGTGGGAGGTAAAAACGCTCTCCTGCTCTCTGTTGACGGTCTGACCAACAATGAAGTCTCAGTATTTATTATCAAATCCTTGCTTCAGGTGCCCAGGGAGCAGATTGCCACCAACCCCATGGAGAAACTGCTTAACGAAATCATACCTTTTGGAGAGACCAGCCCGGTGGATGAACTTGAGGAGGCCATCCGGCAGGTTCTCGCCGGCCCCATGCTGCTTTTAATCGACGGAGAGCGGCAGGGACTGCTCATCGATACCAGGGAATATCCCGCCCGCAACCCCGAGGAGCCCGATATCGAGAAGATCACACGGGGATCACGGGATGGTTTTGTGGAGACGCTCGTCTTCAATGTGGCTCTCATCCGGCGGCGCATCCGCGATCCCCAGCTGAGATGCGAGATCATGGGCGCCGGGCGCCGCTCCGTTACCGATATCGTCATCATGTATATCAAGGACGTTGCCAATGCGCAGATCGTGGAGCATGTCCGCTCCAGGATTGAAAAGATCGATATAGATGCCCTGCCCATGGCGGAGAAGACAGTGGAAGAATTCATTACCCGCTCCTTCTGGAACCCCTTTCCCGTCATCCGCTATACGGAAAGGCCCGATGTAACAGCCAATCATCTTATCGAGGGCCATGTGATCATCATTGTGGACACATCGCCATCGGTGATGATCGTGCCGGTAACGCTTTTCCACCTGCTCCAGCATGCAGAGGAATTTCGCCAGAACCCTGTCATCGGCACCTACATCCGCTGGGTCAGGCTCCTGGGCGCCTTTCTTTCTATTTTGCTTATTCCCCTGTGGCTGCTGCTGGCGACACACCCCGATTTCATGCCCAAATCGTTACAATTTATCGGCCCCAAAGAGAAAGCAAGCATCCCCATCTATTTGCAATTTATCTTTGCCCATTTTGGGCTGGATCTGGTCCGCCTGGCCAGCATTCACACCCCATCACCTTTTGCCACCGCCCTGGGTCTCGTCGGCGCACTGCTCATCGGCCAGATTGCCGTTTCGGTGGGTTTCTTCACACCGGAGGTGCTCCTCTACACCGGCCTTGTTGCTCTCGGCGTCTTTGCCCAGCCCAGCTGGGAACTAAGCCTGGCCAACCGCGTCGTTCTCCTGATGTTGATCCTGCTTACAGGCCTTTTCAGCCTGCCCGGATTGATCCTGGGACTTCTCCTCATATTTATCCGCCTCCTGACCACAAAATCCTTCGGCTTCCCCTATCTCTGGCCGCTTATCCCCTTCAACCTCAAGGCGCTGCTGCTAATATTTTACCGGCGCCCCATCCCCATGCAGCTCTACCGCCCCCGCTGGCTGCAAACAAAAGACAGCGACCGCACCGAAAAATAAACCACGAACCGAGGGGGTCAGGTCTTGAAAAGCTAGTTTTTAAAGCTGGTTTTATTCCAAACGAGGGGGTCAGGTCTTGAAAAGCTAGTTTTTAAAGCTGGTTTTATTTCTGAAAGCCGGCGAGCTGCACACTATATGGGAAGCAAAGGGGTGTTGCCAGGTGGGCGGAGGGGCCAGTCCGGGTGGGATCGGGTGGCTCCGGGGGACCTCTGGGGGACCACCTCCGGGGGATGATTGCTTCGAGTCGTCGGGCTCTCACCTCTCATCCCTGCTTTATGGTATAATCTATAAAGTACGGATCTATTCAGGCAATAGAGGGTGACGGTGGTTGGCGGCTTGACAATCATATTGACTCACAATGATGCGGACTTTGACGCTCTGGCGGCGCTGGTTGCGGCAACAAAAATATATCCCGGGAGTTATGCCCTGATTCCCCAGGGTATCCAGCCCGATGCAGCTCTTTTTTTAGAAAACCACGGCGCGCAGCTCCCGCTAAAAACATTCACCGGGGGGGAAGAGTATCCCCCCGCGGAGATAGCCGTTATTGTTGACTGCCGTCAGCGAAAAAGAATGGGCATATTCGAGCCCATTGTGAATAGAGCCCGCGAAGTGCATATCTACGATCATCACCCGCCCTCGCCCGATGATCTCGAGGGAAGCGAAATCCGGGTGGAGCCTGTGGGGGCGGTCACAACGCTGCTGCTGGAAGAGATCCGCCAGCGCCGGATCCTCATGAGCGAACTGGAGAATACGTTCATGCTGCTGGGGATCTACCGGGACACCGCTTCGCTGACGGGCGCCAATACAACGCCGCGGGATGCCGCCGCCGCCGCTTATCTGTGGGATCAGGGGATCAACGTGGCGCTGTTCCAGGAATATATGCATGCAGTCCCCGCAGCATACCGGGAAAGCCTGTTTACGAAACTTTTGGAAGCAAGCGAGCTCTTTGAGCTCTGCGAGCGCCGGATCCTGCTGACCACAGTGCCCGCTGAGGAGCAAAGGGGGGGCATGGGGATGCTCATCCGCCGCTTCCAACAGATAGAAGAGGTGGACCTGGCCCTGACTATTGTTACCCTGCCCCGGGGCGCTGTCTACCTGGATGCAAGGTCCACGGCCGATGACCTTGATCTGCTTCTGCTGCTGGCTCCCCTGGGCGCAAAAGGGCACCGCCGGGCAGTCACCACGGAAATTAAAACAGAAGAAGCTGCCGCTCTCAGGGAGCGGCTCCTTGATCTGCTTGAAAGATACCTCCCCCCTCCAGCTTCCGCCCTGGAGATTGCCTCCACGCCTGTTGCAGCCGTTGAAGCCGCCTGGAGCGTAACCCGGGCACAGGAATATCTGGAGGCTGAGGGATATGATGCCTCTCCTGTAGTGGAGGAAGGAAAAGTCGCCGGCATGATCAGCGGCAGAGATCTGCAGAAAGCTCTGCGCAGCGAATTTGGCCATGCTCCGGTGCAAGATTTTATGAGACGGCACCCTGTTACGGCAAGCCCGCGGGAATCTGTTACTGCGCTGCGCCGCGCTTTTGTGGAGCATAAAACCAGGCAGATTGTCATTACCGGTGATGCGGGAGAACCCCTGGGCATGGTCACCCCCGTCGATATTTTGCGCTATCTTTACCGGCTCGACCGCCGCTCTCAATCCCCTCTTCCCAGGGGCAGCCTTGTGAAAACAGAGAGTAGGCCGGAGCCCTCCGCCCTAGATAATGTGGAAGCGCTGATCCGGGCCAGATTCCCATCGCTCTGGCTGAGCCGCCTTCTTTTAATGGGGCAGCGGGCGGCGCTGGCGGGCTCATCGGTTTACCTTGTGGGCGGAGCAATACGCGACCTCCTCCTGGGAGCCTCCCTTGCCAAAGACCTCGATTTTGCAGTCATCCCCGATGCCATCTCTTTTGCCGGGGAAATGGTCAGATTTTTGGGAGGCAAGCTCAAGGTCTTCGAACAATTTGGCACCGCTTCAATTTATTTGGAAGAGGGACTCCGCCTTGATTTTGCCACGGCGCGGCAGGAGATTTACGCCTCCCCGGCGGCGCTGCCGCAGGTGGAGGGAACGGAAAGCCTGAAAAACGATCTATACCGGCGCGATTTTACCATCAACACCCTGGCCTGCTCCATACTCCCGGGTTCCTTTGGGCAGCTCTACGATTTTTTCAACGGGCGCGAGGACCTGAGCCGCGGTGTAATCCGGACCCTCTATAATCTCAGCTTTGTCGATGACCCCCTGCGGGTGCTCCGCGCCGTCAGGTTTGAGCAGCGCTTCGGCTTCCGCATTGATGAAGGCACCCTGGCCCTTATTGTGAAGGCATTGCGCAGCAGGGTCCTCGACAGGATCAGCCGGCGCCGCCTGGCCCAGGAGATAAGCCTTATCTACGAAGAACATGATCCGGCGGCAGTGCTCATGCGGCTCCAGGAGCTGAACATTCTGAAATTCATCTATCCCCGTCTTTCGCCAAATCACAAAACCTGGCAGCGCCTTAACCGCATCGCCGAAACGCTGGCCTGGGCGGAGATGCGGGAATGGCCCAGCCCCCCTGAAAAAGAGCTCGTCTACCTGGGCGGCCTGATCCTGGACCTGAGAAAACAGGATCAACAGGCCATCCTGCGGCGGCTGGGCTTGTCGCGCCGCCGTGCCGGAGTGGTTCTGCAGGGATGCCGCGATGTCCCGCTGCTGCTTGAAGAGCTTTCCTCTTCGGGCGGCGCCAGCCTTCGCCCCAGCATCCTGGTGAACAGGCTTGATCCCCTGGCCCCCGAGTCGCTGCTCCTGCTCCATGCCCTGGCGAAAAACAGGGCGGTGCAGGACAATGTCAGGCTTTACCTTGAAAGCCTGCAGCATGTGCGGCCGCGGCTCAGGGGGGGCGCCCTGAAAGAACTGGGCCTGCAGCCGGGCCCTCTCTTCGGGGAGATCCTGAGCGCCCTGCGCCGGGCGGTTCTCGATGGAGAGCTGCGCAGCTATGATGAAGAGCTGGATTTTGTGCATTCCTACCTGCAGCAGAGAAAGGAGGAGTAGATCATTTTTCCCAACAGTTTGCTTGAGCTGGTCTATAGAATTCCGGCCCTCCTGATGGCCATCACCATCCATGAATATGCTCACGGCCGGATGGCCTACTATTTTGGGGATGCCACCGCAAAGCGGATGGGGCGGCTCAGCCTGAACCCCATTCACCACCTTGACCCCATTGGCACTATTGCCCTGCTGCTTTTCGGATTCGGCTGGGCAAAGCCGGTGCCCATCAATCCCTACAATTTTCGCGATTACCGCTCGGGCATGATCTGGGTCTCCTTTGCCGGCCCGCTGGCCAACTTTATCCTCGCTTTGGTCTCACTTTTCCTGCTCTATATTCCCGTCAAGGCCGGCTTTATCTCGATGCCCTACATCAAGTTCATGGAGACCCTGGCTGTTTTCAATGTCCTTCTGGGGGTCTTTAACCTCATTCCCGTACCCCCGCTGGACGGTTCAAAGATCCTCGCCTCCCTGGCGCCGGACAACATCGCCTCCCTTTTCCGTCAGATAGAGCCCTACGCACCCATAATTCTCATGGTGCTCATCTTCAGCGGAGCCATAGGGCGGATTATTGTGCCTCTTTTTCAATACATGTATAATGCTATGGAAACACTTGTCCTTCTGGTCCTCGGTTTACCTTAAGGAGTGAAAAAATGAGTAAAGCGGATCCAAAAGAAAGAAAAAGAATCATTGTCAGCGGAGCGCGGCCCAGCGGCCGGCTTCATCTGGGCAACTATACGGGCGCCCTGAAAAAGTGGATAGAGCTGCAGGATGAATATAGCTGCTACTATTTCATTGCAGACTGGCACGCCCTCACAACGGGCTACGCCGAATCGCAGGATCTAAAAGAGAACAGCCGCGAAATGCTCCTCGACTGGCTCAGTGTGGGCCTTGATCCTGAAAAGTCTGTTCTGTTTCGCCAGTCCGAGATAAAGGAGCATGCCGAGCTCTTTCTGCTGCTGGCCATGATCACACCCATTGCCTGGCTGGAGCGCTGCCCCACCTTCAAAGAACAGCTCCGCGAGCTTGAGGGCAAGGAAATTAACAACTACGGTTTTCTGGGCTATCCCCTGCTGCAGGCCGCCGATATCCTGGCCTACCGGGCCGACGCCGTCCCCGTTGGCGAGGACCAGCTGCCCCATCTGGAGATCACCCGCGAGGTGGCCCGCCGCTTCAACTACCTTTACGGGAAGGTCCTCCCCGAGCCGGCGCCGCTGCTGGGGGAGCACACCCTGCTGCCGGGAACTGACAGCCGCAAGATGAGCAAAAGCTATGACAACTACATTGCGCTCTCCGATCCCCCCGATGTGATCAAGAAAAAAGTGAGTCTCATGATTACCGATCCGCAGCGGGAACGGCGGCGCGATCCCGGGCGCCCCGAAGTCTGCACCGTTTTCCGTTTTCAGCAGATCTTCAATGCGGCGGAAATACCGCAGATCGAATCGGGCTGCCGCACTGCGGAGATTGGCTGCGTTCAGTGTAAGGAGCTGCTGGCGCGCAGGCTCATCGAATTCATGGGTCCCATTCATGAAAAACGCCGTGAACTGGAGGGCAACCCCCGCTATCTTGAGGAGATCCTTTTCAGCGGCGAAGAAAAAGCGCGGCAAGCCGCCGCCGCCACCCTTGAGGCGGTCCGCGGTGCCATGGGCATATAATGCCGCAGCAAGACGCTTACACCATCAAACTGCCCGTTTTCGAAGGGCCCTTTGATCTCCTTTTTCACCTGGTGAAGAAGGCGGAACTTGATATCTGGTCTGTTTCCATAGCCTCCATCACGGAGCAGTATCTCGCTTACCTGAATTCCATGCGGGAGCTCAATCTCGATATTGCCAGCGAATTTCTGGTCATGGCGGCGACGCTGCTGCGGTTGAAATCGAAGATGCTCCTGCCCCGGCCGCCCCTGGCCGCCGGGGAAGAGGAGGATGATGATGACGAGGAGCTCTTCCGGATAAACAGCCCTGAGGAACTCTTCCTGAGGCTGGAGGAATACCGCCTCTTTAAGGAGGCGGGCAGCCGCCTCGCCGGGCTTGCCGAAGAGCAGCAAAAAATATTTCTCCGCTCCACGGCAGGCGAGAAGGTTTTGATATTTTCGGATAAGCAGCAGCAACATCATCAGGAGCAGCAGCAGTCCTATTACACCTATTGGGAGGGGGCCTATCTGCTGGGCGAAATCATGAACCGCTTCGAAACCGCCGCCGCAGCCCGCTCCATCGCGCCGGTTATCGAATTGCTTGACGATCTGCCGGTGAGCGATCAGAGCGCCTATATCTGTGCTCTGCTGGAGCACAGCGGCCGCACGCTCCCCTTACGTTCCTTTCTCAGGGAGAAGGGGCTCTGGGAACTGCTTGTGACTTTCATCTCCCTGCTGGAGCTGGCCCGGCTCCGCAAAGTGGTCTTGCTGCAGGAGAAACCTTTCGCTCCCATTCTGGTGAGGCTGAAAAAGGAGGAGAGCCGTGGAGCATGAGCAGTACAAGGCTGTAATTGAAGCGCTCCTTTTTTTGAAGGAAGAGCCGGTGAAAGCGGAAAGGCTGGCTGCCGCCCTGGAAATCAGCACCGAAGAGGTGCGCGCGCTGCTGGAGCAGATGCAGCAGGAGCTCTCTTCACAGGGGCGCGGCTTGCGCATCTTCGCCATTGCCGGAGGCTACCAGATGGGCACCGCACCGGAGCTGGCGCCCTACCTGGAGAAGGCGCTGGGCGAAGGAGAATCGGGGAACCTTTCGCAGGCTGCCCTGGAGACCCTGGCCATCATTGCCTACAAGCAGCCGCTCACGCGCATGGAGATCGAAGCGGTGCGCGGCGTCCGCTGCGAACATATCCTCGACAACCTTTTAAAACGTAAACTTATCCGCATCAGCGGCCGCAAAGAAGGGCCCGGCCGCCCCCTCATCTACAAAACAACCCCCGAATTTTTAATGTACTTCGGCCTAAAAGGCCTGGAAGAACTCCCACCCCTCGACATCTAGCCAACTTAATTAGTAAGTTAGTAAACCGGTGCCAGGCACCAAGTTTACTAAGTTTACTGAATGGGGCGAGCTCTCCGGTGCTGCGGCGCTATTTTTTCACAATAAAGGGCAAAATATTGTTTATCAGGGAAAATTGATCGGGGGCGGGCATTTATGGCCTGGTGGGGCTGGCTGATCCTTGCTGGGTTTGTTTTGATTTTGCTGCTGGGATTGCTCCTCCTGCTGCCGCTGCGCATATTTGTGCGCTACCTTAGAGAAAATAGAAAAGATCATTTCAGCCTGCGCATAGGGCTGGGCCCGCTCACAGGGCGCCTTGAGCTTTGGGAAAGGAGCGGGGAGCCCGCCTGGAACCTGGTCCTGGGCAGGATGAGAATGCCGGCAGCGGTCTTGCAGAAAATGGCCCGCTCAATGAGGTGGCGGAGCGATCTCCTTGATCCCCAAAATATAGAGGGGCTGCTGTCGCTGCGCCGGCAGGCCGGACCGCTGCTGAAAAAGGTCATCTGGTCTCATTTTGACCTGGAGCTATCCTTTGGCTGGGATGATCCCGCCTTGACAGGCCTGGCCGCCGGCGGTTGCTGGGCCCTTGGAGGCGCTCTTGCCGGCCTGCTTCAGGAATACTTTTCGATGACGGCGAGGCCGCGGTTGCAGATCAAACCCCTTTTTGCGCCGGCGGAGCTCCGGCTGCGCTGGGAGGGTGAGGCGGCCCTGGCTCTTTACCGGTGGTTATGGCTCTGGCACATTGTAAAAACAACAGGAGGTGCGGCTAGTGGAACATCATCCCATTGAGGGACTCATGAAAACAGCCATGGAGAATTTAAAAGAGATGGTCGATGTAAACAAGATCGTCGGTGATGCCGTGGAGACGCCCGACGGCAGCGTAATTATTCCCATCTCCAGGGTTTCCTTCGGCTTTGCCGCAGGAGGGACGGAGTTCGCGCAAAATGGCGGCGGCAACAACCAAAACAAGAGCAACAACAAGGATGAACTACCCTTTGGCGGAGGCAGCGGCGGCGGTGTTTCGGTGCAGCCTGTTGCCTTTCTCATAGCGGGTCAGGGGCAGGTGCGGCTTTTGCCTGTGGACCGCCACGCCATGCTCGACCGGCTTATCGATATGGCCCCCCAGATAATGGAGCAGTTTCAGGAGATCTTCAATCGCCGCGGTGAAGGGCGAAGCACCCGGGAAGAGGGAACAACCACTTCGGGACGCTACAGGTAAGCCCCGTCATTTTACAGAGAGCCGCCCGGCCGCTGCGCTGCCCTGCCGCCTGCAACGGGCCTCTCTGCAATCCTCCTTGCCGCCTGCTGCTCATCGCCGCCTGCCCTCTGCAGTCTGCCGCATGCTGTCTGTTGTGTGTCGCATGCTGCTGTCTGCTGTCTGCCTGCAGGCTGCCACCAAAAACATAAAATCAATGCCGCGGGAATATTTATGAACCATAGAGTTTCTTTATCTTCTCCCGGGAGCGAAAGCGGTGCGGCTATTACAGCGGGCGATCTCTATAGCAATCATGACGGTGGTCTCTCTCATTTTTCTCCCGGTCCTGGCGGCGGAAGAGCCTGAGGTCAGCGCAGTGGCGGCAATTCTCATAGACCGGGACAGCGGCAGGGTTCTCTGGGAGAAAGAGGCCCGCCGCCGCCTGCCCATCGCCTCGACGACAAAGATCATGACGGCACTGCTGGCTCTGGAGCGGGGCTGTGAGGAGGACCCTGTCAGGGTAAGCCGGAAAGCGGCGGAAACGGAGGGCTCCTCCATCTGGCTGGAGAGGGGTGAGCAGAAGACGCTGGGAGAGCTTCTCTACGGCTTGATGTTGCGCTCGGGCAATGATGCCGCCGTGGCCATTGCCGAGCATATCGGGGGAACGGAGAAAGATTTTGTTCTGATGATGAATGAAGAGGCCGCTGCACTGGGGGCGAAGGATACCTTATTCTCCAATCCCCACGGCCTCCCCGGTGGAATCCACTACAGCACCGCCCGTGACCTGGGATTGATCACCTGCCGGGCGCTACACAATGAACGTTTCCGCCAGATCATTGCCACCCCCGAATGGACCATCTCCTGGCCCGGCCACCCCTGGGACCGGGCGATGAGCAACCAGAACCGCCTGCTGGAGATTTATCCCGGCGGCGACGGAGTCAAAACCGGCTGGACCAGGGAGGCGGGGCGCTGTTTTGTCGGCTCTGCCACCCGGGAGGGTTGGCAGCTTATCTGCATCGTCCTGAATGCGCCGCAGATGTGGGAGGATGCCGCCGCCCTGCTTGACTACGGCTTTGAGCATTACCGGCACCGCCGGATATTCCACCGGGGCCAGGTCCTCTGCACCGCCCCGGTATATAAGGGGAGCAGCCGCGTGGAGGCAATGGTAAAGGAGGACCTTTACCTGCCGCTCCTGCCTGGCGAGGAGAAGGCCCTGCACTGCAAGATCACCCTGGAGGAATCGATCAAGGCGCCCCTGGAGGCCGGGACAGTCCTGGGAGAGGCGGAGCTCTGGCTGGGGGATGATCCCATCGAAAGCATTCCCCTTCATTCCGGCCATGCTGTCGGAAAAAAGAAATTTTACAGATATATCTTGGATCTATTTTGCACTCCGGGGGGCGGGTGGGTAAGAGGATGATCGGCTATCTTTGGGCGGCCCTTATCCTTATCTCTATTTTAACTGCCGCCCTGCGGGGTGAAATGGCGGTGATAACGCCGGGAATATTTTCTGCAGCGGAGCGGGGCGTCAGGGTGGCTTTCGGCCTTATCGGGACGATGACCTTCTGGCTGGGCATGATGAAATTGATTGAATCCTCGGGAATAATGGATCTGCTCAACAGGTTGCTCCGCCCCCTGGCGCGTCTTCTCTTTCCCCGCCTCCCTGCGGGGCATCCGGCGATGGGCGCCATCCTGATGAATCTGAGCGCCAATGTTCTCGGCCTGGGCAATGCAGCCACACCTTTCGGAATCAAAGCTATGGAGGAGATGCAGAAAATCAACGCTTCCGGCGATAGCGCCTCCGATGAAATGTGCACCTTTCTCGCCGTCAACACCTCCAGCATCACCATCATACCTGCAACGGTGATGGCCCTGCGGGCGGCGGCGGGAGCGGCAAATCCGGCCGATATCCTGGGCACCACCATAGCAGCCACCCTCTGCTCTACTGCAGTGGCGCTCCTGGCGGATCGACTCCTCCGGAAGCGGGTCAAACCATAGCTATGGCGGCCCGGGCGGTAGACATTCTGGCGGCATGGCTCATCCCTCTTCTCATTGCCGCCGCGATCCTGGGATCAATCCGGCGCCGCGTTGATCTTTTCGAGAAATTTGTCGAGGGGGCCAAAGAGGGTTTTCTCATCTCTGTCCGCCTCATCCCTTACCTGGTGGCCATGCTTGTTGCCATCACCCTTTTTCAGGATTCCGGGGCCATGGAGATTCTGGCAAACTGCCTGGCGCCGCTGCTTGAGCGGCTCCATGTGCCTGCAGAGGTGCTGCCCCTGGCGGTGATGCGCCCCCTTTCCGGGAGCGCCTCCCTGGCCATCCTCTCCGATATTCTGGAGCGCCAGGGGGCCGACACCCTGATGGGGAGGATCGCCTCCACAATGATGGGGAGCACAGAGACAACATTTTATATCCTTACCGTTTATTTCGGGGCCGCAGGAATTAAAAAGAGCCGGCATGCCCCGGCCGCGGGGCTGCTGGCCGATCTGGGCGGTTTTATCGCGGCAATCGCTATCTGCCGGGTTGTATTCGGCTAAAGCAAGCAAGTTCCTAAGGGGCGCTATCGACTTGAGAGAACAGCTTGTCGTAATCGGCGGCGGCTGGGCCGGCTGTGCTGCGGCCCTGGCGGCGGTGAAGAAGGGCCTGCCGGTAACCCTTGTGGAGCGGACGGATCGCCTGCTCGCCTCGGGGCTGGTCGGGGGAATCATGCGTAATAACGGGCGCTACAGCGCCGCAGAAGAGCTGAAGCTCATGGGGGCTGGCGAGCTCATCGACATAACAGATGCCGCCGCCCGCCATAGCGGCATCGATTTTCCCGGGCACCGCCATGCCTCCCTCTACGATGTGGAGAAGGTTGAGCTGCCGGTGGAGCGGCTCCTTCTTGAGAGCGGGGTGAGGCTGCTGCGGCAAAGCCGGGCTGTTGATGCTCTCACCAGGGATGGAATCGTTGAGGCAGTCAGGGTGCTGCAGGGGGATGGGGAAGATGGGGAAGATGGAAAAGATGGGGTGGATGGGGTGAATGGGGTGAATGGAGGGGATGGAGGGGGCAGGAAGGAATTGCTGCTCCGGGGGGCGGTGTTTATTGATGCCGGCGGCACCGCCGGCCCGCTGCGCAACTGCAGCCGTTTCGGCAACGGCTGCGCCATGTGCATCTACCGCTGTCCCACCTTTGGGCCCAGGGTAAGCATAGCTGTGAAGGCGGGGGCTGCGGAGAGGAGAATCCTGCGGCGGGGCGGTGCCCCCGGCTATTTCAGCGGCTCTTGCGAGCTGGAGCCGGCGTCGCTGGCGCTGTGGCTGCGGGAAGAGGTAAGGGAAAAAGGGGTGGTGGTCATACCGCTGCCGGCCCGGGCTCTCACCCCGCAAAGCAGCCTCTCCATACAGATAAAGGCCTGCCGCCAGTACAGCTCCGAGGCATATGCCCACAACCTCATCCTTCTCGACACCGGGGCCATCAAGATGATGGTGCCCTACCTGCCCCTCTCCATCCTGCGCAGCCTGCCCGGTTTGGAAGAAGCTGTATTCCGCGATCCCCTGGGAGGCGGCCGGGGCAACTCCATCCGCTTCAGCGGCATCATCGAGCGTGACAGGCGGCTGCTTGTCCCCCCGCTGAAAAATCTATTTGCGGCCGGCGAGAGGGCCGGCCTGAGCCTGGGCCATACCGAGGCGATGGTTACCGGCACACTGGCCGGTCACAATGCCTGGCGCCTGAGCCGCGGCGAAGAGCTGCTGCAGCTGCCCCGGGGCTGCGTTTGCGGCGAACTTATTGCGCTGACCGCCCTGACAGATCTGCCTGCGGGGGGCAGCGAAAAATACGAGGTGGTCTACAGCCTCTCCGGAGGCCCGCTCTGGGAGCACCTCAGGCGGCAAAACCTCTACAGCACCGACACCGCGGCTATAAAACGGCGCCTTGACAGGCTCGGCCTCCTGGGGATATTCGCTGCAAAATAGCGGGGTACCCCTTTCCTTTTTCTCTGAGCGCCCTTCACCGGCACACCCGGCCGCTCCTGCCGGCCGGCCCAGCCTCCCTTGCAAAAGCATAATCAAGCTGCAATAATCAAGATGATGTAACCTGGCGCGAAGTGACCTGATGCGAAGTATGGCCGCCTGGTGCGGCGCCGCCTCAACTGAAGCGGCCTGGCACAGCCTGACACAGCCTGACACAGCGCCGCATCAAGTGAAGTGACCTTGCTGGACTCTGAGATTGGCCTGAGCGTGTCTGAGTTCGACCCGAGCGTGCCTGAGATTAACCTGATGGCGCCTTAGAGCGGCCTGCCTGCGCCAGAGACTGTAACGGAGAAAATATCCAATATCAGGGCGGCGGGCTTCAGAGTGCCGTTTAGCTATGGAAGGTAAGGGTATTGTCTATGAAAAAGGATCAAATTATAAATATGCGGCTCTCCAGGTATCTTTCCCTGTCCGGCGTTGCTTCGCGGCGCAAGGCCGAGCAGATCATTGCTGCAGGTAGGGTGGAAGTGAACGGGAAGAGGGTCACCCTTCCGCAGCACCGCGTCGGACCGGAAGATGAAGTCGCCGTTGACGGCCGCAAAGTGAAGCCCGTCGCAGAGAAACAGTACCTGCTCCTGGACAAACCCGCCGGCTACCTCTCCACTGTTACCGACCCCCGGGGCCGGCCGACGGTCATGGATCTTCTCCTCCCCGGTGAAATTTCCGCCCGCCTCTACCCTGCGGGGCGCCTTGATCTCGATACAACGGGACTGCTGCTGCTCACCAATGACGGCGAACTGGCTTATCGCCTCACTCACCCGCGCTTCGGCGTGGAGAAGAGATACCTCGTCCGGGTAAAAGGGATTCCCGCAGCCCGCACTCTGTCCCGGATGGCCCGGGGGATGGCTCTTGAAGAGGGGCTCACCGCCCCGGCGAAAGTGAAGCTGCTCCGCCGCCTTCCCGGCAGCGGCGGCGCTCTGCTGGAGATAACCCTGATGGAGGGGCGGAAAAGACAGGTTAAAAGGATGTGCGCCGCTGCGGGCCATCCTGTCCTGGAGCTGCGCCGGACAGGATTTGCTTTCCTTACCGCCTCAAAGCTGGAAAGGGGAAAATACCGCCCTCTCAGCGGCGCAGAGGTGCGCCGCCTCTACCGACTTGTGGGGCTGCCGCCGCCTCCTGCAAGTTAAGAAATGGTGACGACACAAATAGCAGCGCACCGCACCGACCCCCACCGGGCACCCCTTGCATCTACTTTTTCAACTGGCCCTGTCTATTTGTCGGAGTTACCGCAACCCTTCTCTAAAGTCCCGGTTGCATTTACTTTGTCAACTGGCCCAAGTTAAAAATTCCAGGATAAATTCTGCGAGATATTGACAGCCAAAGCCTCCGTCAAGTATAATGATATCAGGTTTGGCAATATTCCCAATTGTCTAAAGAGGGCATATACTAAGACTATATTACGAAGGGAGGTCCAAAAAATGGTTGCAGGGATGGATCCATCGCCGGCCAACTTATCACCGGGGCATGTTGAACATACAGGAATTCCCACGATAGATCCTCCTTTAGACGAAAATAGCGGCGAGAAAAAGGCTATTGATCCGCTGTTGCTCTTGAGCCAGATCACCTCCACAGTGAGCGGGCTGAGCGACCTTGACACAATCCTGAGTCTAGGGGTGCAGAAAACGCTTGAATTTATCGGGGGCACTTATGGCGGTGTAATGCTTCTGGATGAGCGGAGACAGAAGCTGACCTACCATGTGTATCATGGTTTGTCCCATGAATTTGCCCGGATAATGTCTGTCAAGCCCGGCGAAGGGATTAATGGAAAGGTGGCCTCCACAGGAAAGGCGATCCTGCTGGACGATATTTCTGAAGAGAGGGAAGCTCTCCATGGGGATCTCATCAAGACAGAGGGGCTGCGCGCCTTTATCAGCGTTCCCTTACGTTTTCGGGAAGAGGTTTTGGGGGTGTTGAACTGCGCCAGCTGCCAGGTAAAGCATTTTGATGAAAAAGATATGCATATATTGCACTCCATCGGGGATCAACTGGGTCTTGCTGTGGGCCACTTCCGGCTTCAGGAGAGGCTGCAGGATAAAAGGGAGAGGTACCGCGATGTGGCGCGCCAGGTGATCAATGCTCAGGAGAAGGAGAAGAAAAGGATTTCTCAGGAGCTGCACGATGAAACGAGCCAGATGCTGGCCGCTTTAACGCTGAATCTAAAAACGTTGAGCGAAATGGCCAGGATGATGGGGCTGCAGGATCAGAGATTCTTAGCCATGCTGTCAAAAGTCCACACCACCGCCGTTCAGATCAACAACGAAGTCAACCGCATCATCTCCGATCTTCGCCCAACGCTGCTGGATTCTCTAGGCTTTATTCCAGCCATTCGTCACTATACCGAATCCTGCCTCCTGCCCTTAAATATTAAGATCACCTTTGACATCATGGAGGCGCCCCTGCCCCTCTCGGCGGAAGATGAAGTCAACCTTTTCCGCTGGGTTCAGGGAGTTGTCTCCAACATTGTTCAGCACTCCGGGGCCCAAAATGTAACCATATCGCTGCAAAAAAGGGATGACTACCTGGAGCTGGCCATCCGGGATGACGGCATCGGTTTTGATGTCTCCAGGATTGGCCAGACCAACAGCCAGAAGAAAAGGCACGGCATGGGCTTGATTATCTCCAAAGAGAGGATGAAGCTCATCGGCGGAAACTGTTCCGTCCATTCACAGCCAGGAAAGGGGACCAATGTGATCGGAATCATTCCTCTGCTTTGAAACCGGCCCCGGGACCCGCTGCCTGCCCCTGCCGCCTGATTGCCCGCAGTTGGCCGCTTGTTGGCCGCCAGCCTGCCGGCCGGCCGGCCGCAGGGTGAATGCAAAACTTTCGGGGATTTGAGGGGAGCCTGAAACTATGCCGAAGATAAGGGTGCTGCTGGTCGACGACCACACCATCGTCCGGGAGGGTGTCTCGGCCTTGCTGGAGCTGTCACCCGAAATAGAAATAGTTGGCGAAGCCGCCAATGGAAATGAGGCCATGGAGCTCGCCAGAGAGCAGCCTGTGGACCTTGTGCTCATGGATCTGGATATGCCGGTAATGGGGGGACTGGAGGCCACCCGGAATATTTGCAAGGAGTTCCCGGAAATTAAGGTGCTTGTTTTGACCCAGTACGATCACAAAGAGCATGTTCTATCCATACTCGAGGCCGGCGCCCACGGATTCCTGAACAAATCTGCAGCCTCCACAGAGCTTGTTTCAGCAATCCGCGCTGTTTATCGTGGCGACTCCTTTCTTTCTCCATCGGCCACAAAGCACCTTGTCGAGAGTTACCAGCTGGAGACTGACTCAAAAAAAAGGGGTGATCCCTACGAGCTGTTAACAGAGCGGGAAAAAGAGGTGCTCCGCCTTCTTGCGGAAGGGCGGACCGCCAGGGAGATAGCGGGTATGCTCTTCATCAGCCCCAAAACCGTGGACAGTCACCGCACCAGGCTGATGAACAAACTCGATCTCCATAACCGCGCCGAGCTGGTCAAATATGCTTTGCGCAAAAAAATCATTCCCCTGTGAAGGCAGCCCATGCAGCCCATAAGGGGAGACCTCTCCTGCTGTGCCCGGAGCAATGCAGTGCAGCTGGTCTCTTCGCCGGGAGCCGGGGAGAGAAAAAATTAGATCTGAAGAAAGGGGGAGTTTAAGGTGAAAAGGATCATCCTCATTGTAGATCAAGATGACCGCTTTACTGTCAATCTCCGGGAAGAACTTGAAAAACGACATTGCAAAGTGTTTATTGCCTGCGATAAAAGGAAAGCCCAGGAGATCGTGGAGAGTAGAAACCCCCAGCTCGTAATCCTGGGCGCTATTACACCACGCGGGGATGCTTTTAAATTTCACCAGTGGATTAAAAAGAGGCCGGCTACGGCAAGCCTGCCTCTGGTGGTGGTTGACGTTCCCCCTGATAAACAGCCTCTATACGGCTGGAGAAGGGATGAGGGGCTGCGGCTCGATGCCGAGGACTACTTTTGCCGCCCCCTGAAGCTAACTGCGCTTGTTACGGTAGTTGAGGATCTGCTCTGCAGAACCGCCAGGAAGATCCGGGTGCTTGTGGTAGATGATCATGATATTGTCAGGGAAGGAATATGCGCCCTGCTGAATTTGCAAAAAGATATAATCATCATCGGAGAAGCAGTGGACGGGAGGGATGCAGTTGAAAAAACAGAGCAGCTGCTGCCCCATGTGGTGCTCATGGATATCATGATGCCTGAGCTTAACGGCATCGAAGCCATGCGGCAGATTAAAAGCAGGTGCAAAGATGTCAGGGTTCTCATTTTAAGCCAGTATGATGATGAGGGCTCTATTGCTGAAAGCAGAGAGGCTGGAGCCATCAGCTTCATTCCCAAAAAAAGCGTCAGCACCGGCCTCCTGAAGGCCATCAGAACAGCAAGACGATCCCGACGGTGGGCCAGATACTGCTCATAACCCCCCCACTGATCCCAAGTTAGTGAACTCGGTGCCTGGCACCAAGTTCACTAACTTTTTTATGGGCTGGTATGGGCTGGTATGATCTAGGGTGAAACCTTACAGTGGCGGCGATAATTCCTGGAGGCGGGAGTTAAAAATAGGGTGATATCCTGAAAAAGTTGAGGGGGGCGGGGAAAGGGGATCAGGTTTATGCCTCTTTCGGAGAGGCGGGGAATGGGGTTAAATATAATTGAAGATTCGGATAAATCAAATGGAAGGAGGAGGAAAAATGGCTACCAGAATTCTTATTGTTGATCAGGAACAGGAGTTTACCTTGAATTTGCAGGCCGAACTCGAGAGAAAAGGCAGCGAAGTATTTGTTGCCACGGAAAGAATGGAGGCACAGGAACTGGTGCGGAGCGGCAGGCCGCAGCTCATAGTTTTGGGCTCCATCAGGCCCCGCGGCGATGCTTTCAAAATGCACCAGTGGTTGAAAGAGACACCGGCAACGCGCAGCCTGCCCGTTGTGGTGGTTGATGTCCCCATTGAAAAACAGCATGTCAGCGGCTGGAGAAGGGACGAAGGGATGCGTCTGGATGTATCCGACTATTTTTTCCGGCCGCTCAAGCTGCCTGTGCTTCTATCGACTATTGAGAAGCTGCTGGATAAAGCTACCAGGAAAATCCGGGTCCTCGTCGCCGATGATCATGCCGTGGTCAGGGAAGGAATATGCGCCCTTGTAAATCTGCAGAGAGATATGCTCATTGTCGGGGAGGCCGTCAACGGCCGGGATGCCATTGAAAAGACACACCAGCTGCTCCCCAATGTTGTGCTTATGGATATTGCCATGCCCGTGCTGAACGGCATCGAGGCGATGAAAGAGATCACCAGCGTCTGCGAGGATGTCAAAGTTCTGGTGTTGAGCCAGTATGATGATGAAGGCAATATCATCGCCAGCAAAGAGGCCGGTGCCTTTGACTTTATCCCCAAGAAAAGCGTCAGTTCCCAGCTGCTCGAAGCGATCAGGATGGCCTGTTAAGAGTGTTTCCAGTCCCGGCGGCCGGCCGGTGTTTGGATCCCTGCCTGCTTTTGCCCCGACACCGGCCGAAACATCCTGATCAGTAAAGTGAAAGGCGGATTCCAAATTGCAACCTGTAACTTTAACCATCAATCAGCAAGAAGTTAGCGGCCATCCGGGATTAACCATCCTGGAGCTGGCCCGGGAGTCCGGCATTACCATCCCCACGCTTTGCCACCATGCTTCGCTCAATCCCATCGGCGCCTGCCGTATCTGCCTGGTGGAAAATGAAGCCAATGGAGCGCTGCTGGCATCCTGTGTTACCCCCATCGCTCCGGGGATGATCATCAACACGGAATCGCCGCGCGTTCTCGAACATCGCAAAATGATTCTCCAGCTCATGCTGGCCAGCCATCCCGATGCCTGTCTCGTCTGCGACAAGGGCAACCGGTGCGAGCTGCGCCGGCTCGCTTCGGAGATGGGCATAGGGTTAATCGAGCTCGACCGGATCCCCCAGGCCGCCCTTACTGAAGAGGTAAACCCCTTTCTTCTCAGGGATATGAGCAAGTGTATTCTCTGCGCCCGCTGCATTAGAGCCTGCCAGGAGCTGGTTGTTGAAGGGGCCCTTGACTATTATGGGCGGGGCTTTAAGACCAGGCCGGCCACCCTCTTTGATGCCCCCCTGGAGAATTCAGAATGCACATTTTGCGGAACCTGTGTCGCCCTGTGCCCCACAGGGGCCCTTATGGAGAGGGAGCCCCTCTACAGGGGGAGCACCGGCACCGCCGTAAAATCAACATGCCCCTACTGCAGCTGCGGCTGCACCATCTCCCTGGAGGTGAAAGATAACCGGGTGGCCCGCGTCGTGCCCGCCGCTGACCAAAGGGGCCCGGAAACACTCTGCGCCGGGGGCAGCTACGGCTGCGATTTCATTCACAGCTCAGAGAGGCTGACCCGGCCGCTCATCAAAGAAGAAGAGGGCACCTTCAGGGAAGCCTCCTGGGAGGAGGCGCTGGCGGTAACTGCAGCGGCCCTGAGCAGGATTAAAGAAGAGCACGGTCCGGAAAGCCTGGCTGTCTTCGGTGCGGCAAACTGCACCAATGAGGAGAATTACCTGCTGCAGAGATTTGCCCGCACAGTGCTGGAGACAAAGCACATCGATAATGGCAGCAGCCTCTATTATGCAGCAGCCCGCCGCGCCTTTTACGATTGCGTCGGTTTTCCCGGTATAACCTACCCCCTGGCCGATCTGGCCCGCGCAGATCTGATCATGGTTATCGGCGCCGATCCCCCGGCCTCGGCGCCGCTGGTAAGCTACCAGATCAAGCGCGCCGTCAAAGCGCAGGGGGCAAAACTGATTCTCATTGATCCCCGGAAGAAGACAAAGCTCGACCTCTTTGCCCATTGCCGGCTGCAGCCCCGGCCGGGCACCGACCTGGCGCTTCTGAAAGGCATGGCCAAAGTGATCATTGATGAAGAGTGGACCGACCGGGAATTCATTGCCCGGAAAACAGAGAAATACCACGATCTCCTCGCCTCTTTAAGCAATTTCCCCCTGAAAAGAGCGGCAGAGGCCAGCGCCGTCGATTCAGAGCAGATCCGCCAGGCCGCCCGGCTTTACGCCAGGGCGGGCAAAGCGGCGATCATCTTCGGCAGCGGGATTATGCAGCAGCCCCGGGGAGAGGAAAATGTCAGGGCGCTGCTCAACCTGGCCCTGCTCACAGGCCATATCTGGCGCAGGGGAGGGGGCCTCAGGGCGCTGCTCAGGGAGTGCAATGCCCAGGGAGCCTCTGATATGGGTGCGCTGCCCGATTATCTACCGGGCCGCCAGCACATAGATGATCTTCCCATTCGGAAAAAATTTGAAACGCACTGGCGGACAGCGCTCCCCTCCGGGCCCGGCCTGGGTGCACTGGAGATGATGGATCAGGCGCGCAAAGGAAAAATCAAGGGGATGCTCATTGCCGGTGAAAATCCAGCGGCTGCTTTTCCAGGGTCGGCCCGCGTTGAAGAGGCCCTCACTTCACTGGAATTTCTGGCAGTTCAGGAGCTCTTTCTGACTGAAACGGCCAGGATGGCCCATGTGGTCTTCCCGGCGGCCTCCTTTGCGGAAAAGGAAGGCGCCTTCACCAGCCTGGAGGGAAAGGTGCAAAAAATATCCCCTGCCCTGAAGCCTGCCGGTGAAAGCAGGCCGGACTGGAAGATTATCCTGCACCTTGCCGGAGCCATGGGGAGGCCGCTGCCCTTTAGCTCCCTGGAGCAGGTTCGCGAAGAGATAGAGGAGCTTCTACCTTTCTATAAATGCGACTGGGGAGAAGAGCTCCCCGAGAAAGAAGAGGATTTTCTGGGAGCAAGGGCCGATCAGAGATTGCCCTTAAAGAAATTCCCCTCTTTCTCGCCGATGAAGGAGACCCCCCCGGAGCAGGAACCGGTGCCGGAACCGGTGCCGGAGTCCCCGCCGGCGGCGGGGAGCGCGTCAGAGCCGGCCCCGGGGACAGCGTCAGGGAGCGCGCCTCTCTACTTTATCCTGCTGCCGGAAAGCACACTCTTCCGGTGGGGCAGCGGCGCCAGGAGTTCAAGGTCAGGGAGGCTCAGCCGTTTTTCACCCGACCCCTTTCTCAAAATGAACAGTCTCGATGCCGGGATTATGGAGCTGAGCCCCGGCGATCATGTTGAAGTTATCTCAGAGAGCGGAAGGCTGCCGGCGGTGGTTGAGTATTCCGATGAGCTGCCGCAGGGCATCGTCACCATGCCCCGTTCCCGCTCCGACAGCCCGGTGGCCGCTCTATTCAGCTCCTCCCCGGAAGAGCCGGCCCACAGCTCGGCCCTGAAGAGATGCTATATCCGGATAGAAAGGAGCGGTCATGATGAACCCGGAGCATAACGAAATTGACTGGCCCCGCCTGCATGAGATCATCGATGACCACAGCCGCGGCGAAAGCTGGACCTTAATTCCCCTGATCCAGGAAATCCAGAGGGAGTTCGGCTATATCCATCCCGAAGCCATTCCGGTAATTGCCGGCAGATTAAAACTTTTCCCCAGCGTGGTGCAGGGAGTGATCTCCTTCTATGCGCAGCTCTACACCGAACCCCGCGGCCGCAACACCATCCGCGTCTGCCGGGGGACGGCCTGCCATGTCCGGGGCGGTAAAACCATCCTCAAGCTCGTCAAACAGCGCCTGGGCATAGAAGAGGGCGAGACCACGGCGGACCTTGAATACACCCTGGAAACAGTGGCCTGTATCGGGGTTTGCGCCCTCGCTCCCAGCATGGTCATCAATGAGCAGGTCTACGGCAGGATGAACCCCAAAAAAGTGGGGCAGCTGCTCAAGAGAAAGGATGAGAACCATGAGCAGGCGTAAAGTTCTCATCTGCCGGGGCACGGGATGCCAGGCCGGCGGCTCGCAGGAGCTGTACGAGGCGCTCAGGGCCGAAGTGGCCCGGCTGGAGCTGCCTGGAGTTGAGGTGGATTACACAGGCTGTCACGGTTTCTGCGAACAGGGCCCCATTGCTGTGGTGGAGCCCGAGGGGATTTTCTATACGGGGGTCCAGACGGAAGATGTTCCCGAAATTGTGCAGTCCCACCTGCGCTCCGGCAGACCGGTGAAACGGCTCTTCTATGAGGATCCCGTCACCGGCCAGGCTATTCCGCGCTATGCCGATGTCAATTTCTACCGGCAGCAGCAGCGGGTGATTCTGGACAGGTGCGGCCACATCAACCCCGAAAGCATCGACGACAGCATGGAGTGGGGGGGCTACCGGGGCCTTAGGAGAGCCCTCCTGGAGATGACCCCGGAAGAAGTTATCGAAGAGATAGCCGCAGCGGGGCTGCGCGGCCGCGGCGGCGCCGGATTCCCCACGGCGCGCAAATGGGAATTCTGCCGCAGCGCCCCGGGTCGGAAGAAATATGTCATCTGCAATGCCG